>JAFVVI010000020.1 GCA_017502265.1 Oscillospiraceae bacterium | reverse complement strand
TCGTCGGCGTGGAAGATGGTAGGAACCATCAGGCCTCTGGGAGTATCCACTGCGACACCCAGATTGACGTGCTTGAACTTGCGGATGGAGTTGTCATCCAGCATGTTGGCATTCAGGTCGGGGTGGTTCAGCAGAGTACGGGAAACAGCATACAGAATGATGTCGCCCAGGGTGATGCCTGCATACTCGCCGCCGGCGGCCTTCAGAGCCTTGCGGTAGTTCAGAATGTTGGTGGCATCGAAGGAAGTGTTGTGGGTCAGCTGCGCCATGGTGTGGAGGCTGGTGGTCATGGACTTGGAAATTGCGCGGCGGATACCGCTGAACTTGACATCCTTGTACTCGGCCTCGGCTGCAGCGGCAGGTGCGGCAGCGGGTGCAGCAACAGGAGCGGCAGCAGGTGCAGCGGCAACAGCAGCAGGTGCGGCAGCCACAGCGGGAGGATTGGCCATCAGCTCGCGGACATCACGCTCGATGATGCGGCCGTTGGGGCCGGTACCGGTTGCCAGGGAGGCATCCACGCCGGCAGTTGCAGCCAGCTTCTTGGCTCTGGGAGATACGGCTGCGCCTGCGTTAGCAGCAGGAGCGGCAGCCACAGCGCCCTTTACGCCGATCTTGCAGACAGCTTCCAGGCAGGGAACTTCGTCGCCCTCGGCAAAGAGGATCTCCAGCAGCTCACCTTCTGCAGTGGACTCGCACTCAAAGGAAGCCTTGTCGGTCTCATAGGTGAACAGAACATCACCGATCTTGATCTGGTCGCCAACCTTCTTCAGCCATTCGCCAATCAGGCAGGACTCAACGGTGATGCCGGCCTTGGGCATAATGACAGTTTCCACGCCGGCGGCAGCGGCAGGTGCGGCAGCCTCAGCTGCGGCAGGTGCAGCAGCGGGTGCTTCAGCAGCGGCGGGAGTGCCGCCAATACCCTTCAGGCAATCGGTAGGCTCGCCGTGGGGGCCAACTGCGCAGACATTCTCCAGGCAGGGCACTTCGTCACCGGCCTCATAGAAGATAGCCAGCAGTTCGCCTTCTTCGGTGGACTCGCACTCGAAGGAGGCCTTATCGGTCTCGTAAGTAAACAGGATGTCGCCGACCTTAACCTGGTCGCCAACATTCTTCAGCCACTCACCGATGATACAGCTTTCAACGGTGATGCCGGCCTTGGGCATCAGAACGCCACGGGCCTTGGTAGCGCAGGCGGCAGGAGCGGCAGCGGGAGCTGCAGCGGCTGCAGGTGCTGCGGCAGGTGCCTCAGCAGGTGCTTCTGCGCCGGAACCGCCCTTCAGAGCGGAAGTGTCTTCGCCGGGGTTGCCCACAGCGCAGACGTTGGTCAGACAGGGTACTTCGTCACCTTCCTCAAAGAAGATGTCGAGCAATGTGCCGGCTGCGGTGGATTCGCATTCGAAGCTGGCCTTATCGGTCTCGTAGGTGAACAGAACATCGCCGACATTGACGGTGTCGCCGACCTTCTTGACCCACTCACCAATAATACAGCTTTCCACGGTAATACCGGCCTTGGGCATAATTACTGCATTTGCCAAAGGGATTTCCTCCTTTATTCTCAGGGTTATGGGCAGAGCCCATTGTCCCCCATTGTTATAGCTTGTTAATTATAACACCTTGGCATATTTTCGTCAATAGTCATTTGCCACAAAAAGCGCACCGCCGAACCAAAGTCCGGCGGTGTATATTACAGTATTTTCAGGCCTGCTTCTTCCGCAGCAGTCCCAAACGGCTCCGGCAGGGGTTCATCGCAGATGAGATAATCCACATCGGAGAATTTGGCGAAGGTATAGGGCATCAAGCACTTGAGCTTTTCTTTGGTACACATCACCACACTGGTACGGGCCTTTTGGATCACCTTGCGCTTGACCAGCATATCGCCCTCCGTGCCGCAGGTAAAGCCTGCATCCACGCTGCAGCCGGACACGCCGATAAACGCAAGATCGATATTGATATTGTCCAGCATTTCCAGGGTATTCTGCCCGGAAAGGGCCAGATTCTTCCGGTTCACTGTACCGCAGCACAGGGTAATGGCTGGATTGTGCAGTCTGCAAAGCTCCAACGCAATACTGGGGCCGGTGGTGATAATATTCAAATGGATGTCCGGCAAGCTCCGGGCCAGCATCAGATTGGTGGTACTGGCATCCAAAAATACCGAGCTATGGGGCTGGATCAGCTCCATGGCCTTCTGGGCAATGGCAAATTTGCCGGAATTATTCTCCCCAATACGCACATTAAACTCCGGATCGCCGTCGTGGCGCACGGATTTGGCGCCGCCCCGGAATTTGATAATGCTGCCTGCCTCCATGAGCATATCCAGATCCCGGTGGACGGTCATCAGCGACACTTCCGGAAACAGCGACTGCAGTTCCTTAATGGTCACAACGCTCTTCTGCTCAATATACGCCTTCATTCTCTCCAGACGAATCTGATTCATCTTGACACCTCGAATGTTAAAATGTTATTTTAATATAACAAATATAACACCGCCACACAAATTTTGTCAAGTCTATTTCACAAAATTATCATTGACGCATTTTCTGTTCTACCTTATAATGTATCCGTATTCCATGTGAAAGGATCATCCTTATGATTACGCAGCTTCGTATTTTTGAAAGTGCCGGCTTTGATCCCCACGCCAATCTGGCTATGGAGAAGCATTTGCTGGATATTACCCCGGCAGGCACTTGCATTTTGTATCTTTGGCAGAATCAGAATACCGTGGTCATCGGTCGGAATCAGAATGCCTGGCTGGAATGCCGCAGCTCCCTTTTGGAAGAAGAGGGCGGCAAGCTGGCCCGTCGGCTCTCCGGTGGCGGCGCGGTATTTCACGATTTTGGCAATTTGAACTTCACCTTTATTATGCGCAGGGAAGATTACGACCTGGACAAGCAGCTCTCCGTAATCCAAACCGCCTGCGCTTTGGCCGGTGTTCAGACAGAAAAGTCCGGCAGAAACGATGTGCTGGCTGACGGCCGGAAATTCTCCGGCAACGCTTTCTACCAAAGCCGCACCCACGCCTATCACCACGGCACGCTGATGGTGGATGTGGACAAGGACAAGTTGGGCCGGTATTTAAGCCCCCCAAAAGCAAAACTGGAAGCCAAGGGCGTCACATCCGTCCGTTCCCGGGTGGTCAACTTAAAGGAGCTGGCGCCGGAGCTGACCATTGACAGGATGAAAGCCTATATGGCGGAGGCATTTTCCCAGGTTTACGGTATGGCGGCAACACCTTTGTCATTGACCGATGGGGATATGGCTGCCATTGCGCAGTTAAAGGCGGAATACAGCGCCTGGGAATATCTGTTCGGCACACCCCTGCCCTTTACTTTCTCCTGCGAGGGACATTTCCCCTGGGGACATATCCAGCTGCAGTTGAGCGCCAAAGAGGGCATCATCAACGGCGTCAAATTCTATTCCGACGCTATGGACTGGGCTTTGCCGGAAACTGTAGAAGCAGCGCTTACCGGCTGTCGGTTTGCCTTGGCCGATATGCAAGCAGCCTTGCAAGCCTCCCCGCTGGAGGCAGAGATCTGCCGGGATCTGTGCGAGTTTTTACAGGCCCAATCAATATGAGAAACACTGCCAAGAGAATACAAAAAACGGAGCGTGATACACACGCTCCGTTTTTATTGGTTAATTACCGAAGAAGGGTGGGAAAAAGCCGCCGAACCAATCTTCAAAACCGCCTGCGCCGGGATTTTGATTGTTACTATTGTTGTTATTGTTCTGGGTAGGCTGCTGCTCCTGCTCCACAGGCTTTTCATCCAGGGTAATGGTCAAAATCTTTTCCTGACCGCCCCGGTAAACCGTTACGGATACAGTCTGGCCGGCATCCAACCGACGCAACACCCGGGTTAGGGCGGTAAGGGAATCGATCTTATAGCCACCCAGATTGACAATGATATCTCCCACACGAACACCGGCCTTGTCGGCAGCGTTGCCCGCAATCACCTCCGCAACATAAGCGCCGGCAGGCAGGCCGTAGGACTGGCCGGAAGCATCCACATCCCGCACCTTTACGCCCAAATACGCGCCGGTCACATAACCAAATTCTTTCAGATCCGACAGGATGCTGATAATATCATCGGTGGGAATGGCAAAGCCAAGACCCTCTATGGTCGCATCGGAGCCGCTGCTGCCGGAATACTTGGCCGTAACAATACCAATCACTTCACCCTTGGTGTTGAACAGCGGGCCGCCGGAGTTGCCGGCGTTAATAGCCGCATCGGTCTGCAGCATATTGATGACCGAGCCGTCCGTATCCACAATGCGGTCCTTGGCGCTGACATATCCTACGGTCAAGGTAGAGATCAGCTCGCCCAACGGATTACCGATGGCCACCACCATATCGCCAACCGCCAGTTCATCGCTGCTGCCCAATGTAGCAAAGGGAAGGTTCTCCCCCTCTACCTTCAAAAGCGCCACATCGTTGGTGGCATCCTTGCCCACGATCTTTGCCTCCAGGGAATCGCCGGTATGGGTGGTCACAGTCACCTTGGATGCGCCATTGATCACATGGTGATTGGTGGCAATATAGCCGTCGGCAGAGATGATAAAGCCGGAACCGGCGCTTTGGCCGTAGCTGCCGGATTTCTCAATGGTGGCATTCACGGCTACCACCGCCTGCACATTTTTTGTGTAGATCTCGCTGGGAGTCAAGGGTCCCTGAGGTGGAAGTTGTGTTTGGGTATTTTGCGTTTGGTTCTGAGAATATTTTTCCTCCAGGGCGGCAAACCGTTCCTGCAGGGCCAGCTCCATTTTGTCAAACCGGCTCTGCCACAGCATATTTACCAGCACAGCAGTGATGCCGCAGGCCGCAGCCAGCAGGATACAAACCAGCAGTACCTTCCATCCCTGCCGCTTTTGGGCAGGCTTGGGAGGCTCCGGCTGCATCGGCTCTACAGGCTCATGCTCTATGTAAGCGCACGCATAGGGAGAGTCCTCATAGGGAGATCTCTTCCGGGGCGCAGGGGTATAATCGTTTTCATATTCACTCATAATACTTGCTCCTGTTCAACGCAACAATATGGTACTCTGCTATTGATACAAACATCATACCATATCCCCCTTTTTTCAGCAAGGGGGAAACAAAAATTTAACAAATGAAGCCGGCGGGGATTGCCGGCTTCATTTCAGACTTATGCTATTGTTGAGAATCAGCGTACTGTAGGCAAAGAGCACATCCTGTCCCCGGAAGGTCAGATACTGCCCCAGCAGGTCTGAAGCGATATAACGGGTATCCACCAAGGTCACGGCGCGATAATTCTGCGCAAGCAGCGGCGCAAGTGCGCTGCCGAAGGAATCCCGGAAGACGATCAGTTCCCGGTCAGTTTTGGCATTGGGGTTTTCGATGGTCAGCAACGCCTGGGAGCCGGACAGGTACACCTCATAAGGGTCTGCGCCTTTTAGCTTTTGCAGATCGTATATGGTCTGGTAGGTCTTGGTTTCGTAGTTGTAGACCCGACAATTCGCCAGCAGAGGACTTTCCAGAATATACAGCTCCTCCGGGTCCATAGGCAGGGCCGCCTGGCCGTAGTACACACCGTAAAATTGCTGCGTGGCCAGGGTAGGTGTATAGTCTGTATCCAAGATTTCCGGCAATGTCATCTCCCGGCAAAGGGCATTTGCGGTATCCACCAGTTTTTCCTGCCGCCAATGGGTATCGGTACGGTAGTAGTCTCCGATATCCAATGTGCCGGTGATATCAACATACTGCGCCCAGGGCATACCTGCGGTGATTTTCTGCAGCATTGCAGCATAATCCATAGCCGGATAGCCATTGTCCTGCGCCAGATAATAGCCCTTATCCGGGATCACTGTCATATAAACCTTACTGCCGGAATCCGCCAGATATTTGGTATAGATGGCATCAAATCGCTTTAGGGCGTAGGATACGGATGTGGGATTCAGCGGATATTCCAGCTTGGCTGCATAGCCCTGGGCAATATAGATACCGTTATTGTCCTTTTGCTGCAGCACGTTGTAGGCAAACAGAGATTTTGCGGTGCGGAAGGAATCCCGCAGGGGGAATTGATCCAAGGTATAGTCCTCAAATTTATCCATAAAGCTGCCGCTTTGCAGGGTTTGCAGGGACAATTCCGGCATTTTCTGCAAGGGTCGGCGCTCCGAGACAGACAGTTCTTTGTGTGGAGAAAACCAAGCAGACAAGGTGAGGATTCCCCATAGGGCAATCAGCGCCCCGGCGCCGATGATACGAATTCTTTTATTCATAGCGCCCTCCTTAAAAGCGGAAATACAAAAACGGGCTGAACGAGCCGTCCACCAGATAGGCCGTACACAAAAGCAGCACTGCCATCAGCGCCACCGGCTCAAGGATCGCACCTATCCGGGTCTTGTCAAGCCGCAAAGCGATCCGCTTTACCAGGGGCGTAGCTCCCACAATACCGGCGGCAAACAAAACGCCGTAGCTGCGCAGATAATAGAGGGTCTCCCCTGTTACCAGCGGCAGGCGGGCAAGACCCAGCATACCGGCAAAATCGCTGCCTGCCTGGGTCAGGCTTTCCGCGTTGAATAGGACAAAGCTGAAGCAGATCAGTATCAGTACATAGCCGTGGCGCAAAAACCCGGGGAGTTTCTGCAAGGCTGGCACCCACTTTTCCAATAGCAGCAGTACCGCAAAGAACAGTCCCCACAGGACAAAATTCCACGCAGCCCCGTGCCACAAACCCGTAAGCAGCCACACGGTGAGAATGTTCCTGACCCATTTACCCCTGCTGACCCGGTTGCCGCCCAAGGGGATATACACATAGTCCCGGAACCAGCCCCCAAGGCTCATATGCCAGCGGCGCCAGAATTCGGTGATACTTTTGGAAATATAGGGGTAGTTGAAATTCTCATTGAAATGGAAACCGAAGATCCGGCCCAAGCCAATGGCCATATCAGAATAGCCGGAAAAATCAAAATAGATATTCAGCATAAAAGCAGCGGCATAGAGCCAGTAAAACAGCACAGAGGTCGCCTGGGTCTGCCGAAAAAGCTTGATAAACAAAGCAAATTGGTCTGCTATCAGCACCTTTTTACCCAAACCGATCAGAAATCTTCTGGCGCCTGCGCAGAAATTCTCCCAGTTGTGGGCGCGGTTGTCCAGTTCCCGGGCAACATCGGCATACCGGACGATCGGACCGGCAATCAACTGGGGAAACAATGTCACATACGCGCCGAAGCTGATGGGATTTTTCTGCACCGGCACATTGCCCCGGTACACATCCACCGTATAGCTGAGGCTCTGAAATGTATAAAAGCTGATGCCCACCGGCAGTGCCAGACGCAGCAAGGGCAGGCTCAAGCCGGTGGCTTTATTAAAACTGTCAATAAAGAAATCGGCATATTTGAACACCGCCAAAAAGCCCACGCCCACAACCGCCGACACCCAAAGCCAGCATTTCTTCCACTGGCAACTCTTGGCTTTGCCGATAGCCAGGCCACAGATATAAAAAGCGGCTATAGTCACTACCATCAGCAGGACATATTTCGGCTCACCCCAAGCGTAAAACCCAAGGCTGAACGCCAACAGGACCGTGTTTTTCAACTGCCGGGGCGCAAGGAAATAGCACAAGATCACCGCGGGCAGAAAGTAATATAAAAATGGAACAGAAGAAAATAACATATATGCTCCTTGTAAAAAACGGGCGTGAAAACACGCCCGTTATACTTCTCAGATGGTAAAATCCAATTTGCCGCCGCAGATGGCCGCAAAAGCATCCACATAGGACTGGGCGGTCTTGCCCAGCTGGCTGTCTAACATGATAAACATCACAACATCTTCGTAACCTGCCGCCATTACCTGATCGGCCATGGCGCAGATCCATTTCCGGGGATCAATGTTGTCCTTCATCTGCTGGGCAACATTCCGGGCCTCTGCCTTGTCTGTCACCCGTACCAGCACCAAAGAAAATGCCTGGGCGCCGGTCATCGGCTCATACACGGCAATATCCTTGATCTTTTCGGCAGAGTCCAGACCGGTAAAGCTTTTCAGCGCCCAAAGGCCCTCCTCGGTGGTATCCTGCAGGTCTACTGGCAGCTGTCCGCCCATAAACTCTGCCGGGTTTTGCTCCATGATTTTATTGACATTCTCCTCCATGGTGCCGGTCAGCGGTGTCTTCTGCTGGGTTTGCTCCGTTCCGCCGCCTGTGGACTCCAATTGTTCTGCAGGCTTTTTCCTGCAAGCCGCCGCCGACAGAGCCATTGTCATCGCCAGCAGCAACGCAATCCATTTTTTCACTTCTTTGCGTCCTCCAATGTTTCAGAATGGCGTACCCGGCCAGCAGCAGAAGAATGCCCGCCGTTACCCCGGCGGTATCGATCAGCACATCGCGAAAGCTGGGTCCGCGTTCCGGCACAAAGCGCTGGATGGTCTCATCCCCGCTTGCCACCAGAAACCCACATAGCAGCGCCAGTGCTCTGGGTCTTTGCACCATAGCAAACAGCCAAGTAAGTAATGCGCCGAGGCAGGCAAATTCCGTGAAATGGGCTATCTTTCGCAACAGGCCGTGGCCGGCATCCGGGTCTTCCGGCCCGCCGGGGAAGATTGCTGCCAAAAGATCCCGTACCCAACCGCTGAACGCGCCGGACAGTTCGCCGGGCAGCAAAGAGTTGCCCCAAATGAAGCCTATGTTCAATATCAAAAGCGCCGTACAAAGCCGGAGCTTTTTGCTTGTCCGTTCCATTACAGTACGCCCAGGTGCTCAAGCAAAATCTTCACACCAAGACCAATAAGGATCACACCGCCGGCGATCTGGGCTTTCTTTTCAAACTTATTGCCGAAAATGTTACCGATCTTCACACCCAGGCCGGAGAGCAGGAATGTGGTTACGCCGATGAGCAGCACTGCCACCCAGATGTTCACATTGCCGGCCATTGCCAGAGAAATACCCACGGCCAAAGCGTCAATAGAGGTGGCCACCGCCATCACAAACATCGTCTTGATGGAGAAATCCGCATTTTTGTCGCAGCACTCACATTCCTCGCCAAATGCCTCTTTAAGCATATTGATACCAATGATCGCCAGCAGGCCAAAGGCAATCCAATGGTCAAAGGCCTGAATCGCCTGGGCAAACAGCGCGCCCAGCAGGTAGCCGATCAGGGGCATCAGACCCTGAAAACCGCCAAACCAACCGCCGCAAATTGCACTTTCCTTAAGACCTGCTTTTTTCACAGACAAGCCCTTACAGACAGACACCGCAAAGGCATCCATACTCAGGCCCACTGCCAGCAGGAAAAGTTCACCGAAACCCATATGTTTCCTCCGCATTTGTGATTTCTTGCGGAGTGATTATACCAGTTTTGGGCCCCGTTGTCAAACAATACCTATATTTAAGATTATCCTTTTTTGTAGATTTTATACCGGGCAAAGCATAAGGGCTATGCCACAAGGCATAGCCCTTATTATTGTTTAGCCGTATATCAGAAGATTGGGGCACCGGGAGTCAAAATCGGGATGTTCCTCCAGGTAAGTATAAAGCGCATCATAGGCCTTGTCCTTTGGCAGGCTGAATCTGTAAAATTCTTTATTCTTTTCCCTTTTCTGCAGATCTTCCACAGTAAAGGATTCGCGCCAATCCCCATCTGCCCGCATATCGTCAAAGTAATCACGCAAATAAGCCCCGGCAAGGTAACGCTTTGCCTCCTTGGCCGTTGGCTGGTGTTTGTCATCCGTAAGTTTTACAATATAGGCAACGCCCTCATATCCCAAATCATAAAGGGCCTCTATGTCCACCGTATCCAGCCGGCCGTCGCAGTAGCTTTTGTAGTTATATTCGGCGCAGACCCGGTTCACATTAACCGCGCCCAGAATCAGCACGACACAGCCTGCGGTAATCAAGGCGGTCTTCACCACATTGATTTTCAGCAGATAGACCCGCAGAATAACGCTGATAAAGACCACCGCTAAGAACACCATAAACGTGCTGGTAGTCACCCGCTTTACGGTCATTCCATATTCACCGATGTACAGGACCATTTTGGAAATGGCTGTGGCGATGATGACCAAGGTAAACATGCCGATAAAGGTGGCCAGCACCTTGATCCCGTGGCAGGGCTTGCCATTTTGCTTTTTGGCAAGGAGCATCGCGATGAACACCAGCGCAAGGTTGATAACTGCAATCACGCACATCTCAAAAAAGCCTTTGCGGGCATACTGGGCATAGGTGATCTCCCCATTGGGCAAAAAACCCTTAAATGCGCTAAAGAAGTACGCAAGCTGAGAAAACAGGTACAGCATGTAGCATACCGAGATCGTAGACAGGAAAGAGATAATATACGCATTTTCGAGGCCGGCAAACTTCCCCTCTTTTTCCTTGGCGGTCCGGCCTGTTTTTAAGGAGAATCCGTAAGATGCCACAAATACGGACATCATGATACCAACAATGGTTTTGAAGATCGTTTTGCCGGTATCCTTGAACATACGGTCCATCATGCCCCGGAAGGCATCGTCCGAGTTCAGCAACAGCGGCACCACTACGATCAGCACAGGAACGGCGCAAAGCAGGCCTACCAGTACCTTACCGATGATCTTTCGGTTGCCGTTCCGGTCGGAAAAGAGAGATTTTACGGTAATGTCGATATGCTCCACTGTGGATGCTGCCCGGAAGAACAGGTATGCCGTTCCGCGGTTACCGATAGACTTTCCGTTTATAAAGCCGTCCAAGCAAACGAGGGACAGCAAGAAGCTCACGACTACGCCAAAGAACCGGACACTGCCGTTGCTGGTACACAAAAATACCGCAGCATTGGCCAAGGCCAATATGCCGCAGACGATCCCGAAGGCGCAGACCTTGCCGCCCTTGGCAAAATAAACTGCAAACAGGCACAGCATACACACGGCGGTTGCTGCATAGCCCAAAGCAAAGCCGCCGAAAACACCAAGCACGGACAAGAAAATACTGATCACAGCTCCGCAAATGGCAAAAGTGATATCCCTTTTTGATAGTTCGAACAAGGGTTTTGGCGCATAAGGCGCGGGCCATTGGGTCTGGGTGGAGGGATTTTGCTGATTGTTTTCCATATCCATAATCGCTACTCCTTTTCTACATATTTGATAATATCCCCCGGCTGACAGCCAAGGGTTTGGCAAATGGCCTCCAGAGTTGAAAAGCGAATGGCTTTTGCTTTACCGGTTTTCAGTATGGAAAGGTTTGCCGGTGTGATATCAATTTTCTCCGCCAGCTCTGCAGAAGTCATCTTCCGCATCGCCAGCATAACATCCAAATCAATTTCAATCATTTGCGCTTCCCCACTCAGATGGTCAGTTCGTTTTCTTCTTTCAGCTGCACCGCATTTTCCATCACATTTTTCACAACCCGCAGCATAAGGCCCACAAATCCGGCAGCAACGCTAACAAACAGGTATGGGATGTAAAGGATACCGGCAAAGAGAGTGATGGCCGAAACTGCCACGCAGCACTAGGAGATTCGGCGGAGATAACGGACATTTTGTGTGATGAATATGGTATCGTTCCGAATGTTAAATAACAAACGGATCAGGCTGTAAAGGGCCACATAGCCGAGAGCCACACAGGGATAAAAACACACTTTAAAAAGAGTCAGCATCCAGTCCATCGCCACACTTTGCCCGTTCCAGCCCCGGTACACACTAAACCACATTTTCACTGCCCAAGGGCCTGCAAACAAGCCTGCTGTTAAAATAACGCCCACAGCAAAACAAACCCCAAGGGACAATTTCACGGATCGTTTTCTGTTCCACATAACGCTTACCTCCAGTTCCTCTTTTTTCCATCATATCATAAAATTATCGTTTGTCAATAATTTTATTATTGTTTATCGATAATTTTTCTCTTAACCGCACAGAAAAAGGACTATACCCCAAGGTATAGTCCTTTTAAAGATATTAGTGTTTGTGATGATGATGATGGTGGTGATGGCCGGTGGGGGCTTTGCATTCTACGCGGCAGGACTCCGCGTGACAGTGCTCACCCTCTGCTTCCAGTTCCAATGTAGCATGGCCGATGCCGTGCTCCTGCAATTCCTCCCGGATGGCTTCTTTGATACTGTGAGGCTGGGCATTGGTCACGATATGCATAGTGGCATAGTTATTTTGGCCGTCCATACTCCAGATGTGGATATGATGGACATCCAGCACGCCGTCCAGCTCCATGATATGCTCCCGGATCTCCCCTACTGCAACACCGTGGGGTGTTTTTTCCAGAAACAGGTCGATGGTTTCTTTCAGATTGCCGATGGCATTTATGAAAATAAAAACCGCCACACCGATAGACATCAACGGGTCGATCCGCGCAAAATCCGTAAATCGCATCACGATCGCGCCTACCAGCACCACTGCCCAGCCAAGGACATCCTCCAGCATATGCAGGTTCACGGCTTTCTGATTCAGCGAGTCCCCTTCCCGGGTGAAAAACGCAGCGCAGAAATTCACACAAACGCCCACCACCGCAAAAAGGATCATTCCGTTGTAGTTGATTTCTACAGGGTTGATCAGCCTGCCTACAGCATTGGCAACCACCGCCACCGAACCCAGCAGAAGGATCAGTGTCGTAATAACGCTGCCGATCACAGAGTAGCGGGCATAGCCATAGGTATAGGCCTCGTCCGGCTGCTTTTTGCTCTTCTTTTCCAAGAAATAGGACAGGCCAATGCTGGCAGCATCGCCGATATCGTGAATGGCATCGGAAAGGATAGCCACGCTGCCGGTAACGATACCGCCAAAAAATTCAAACACGGAAAACGCCAGATTCAAAAGAAAGGCGATCAAAATATTCTTCTCGGTCTTCATAAAACATCCTCTCCGTTCCAAAATTCTATCGGCATTACTAACAATACAAGAGGGTCCTTTTCTTTTTTACGCTTAGCGCTGTATACCTTGACACTCAAAGGGAGTCTCCCTTTTCCAACATGCCATACTTGACTTTCACACGATCCAGCTTATCCAAAAGGGGTTTTCCCAAAAATAGCAGTACCACTGCCGTGGAGATCGCCTGGGTGAGATTCATGGGGAAGCCAGCAATCAGAGATGCCATTGCGGCGTTCCAGTTGATGGTGGTGAGCATCAGGAAAATATGCGAGCTGTCCAGCAGCGGACCAATCCACAAAATCACCGCAAAGAATCCGAACAGGGTCATATCCCAGGGTGTTTTCGGTAGGCGGCCTTTGGCAAACAAAAAACCTGCCAGCATACCGCCAGCGCCGTAGGCCATCATCTGCCAGGGGGTATACGGCCCCAGCTGATAGAAAAAGTCACTGGCGAAGGCAGAAATTGCGCCCACCATAAAGCCCGATTCCGGGCCAAAAGCGATACCTGCAATGATAATAACGGCAAAAATTGCCTTGAAGTTGGGAATGGGAATCGCCACACGGGCGGCAATGGCGATGGCGCACATCACCGCAATTACCACCAGTTCTCTTGCCTGGGGTTTCCGGCCTTCAAAGACCATAAAGAACGGGAGCATCAGTTCCAGAATCATCAATGTGCCGGTAATGTAATAGCTCCGTCCGGGCAGTTTTGTGCCGAGAAACAAGGTTGCCGGAATCAGCAGCAGAAATACCAGCAAGGTTGCAATGTGGGATTTTTTCATACCTCGGCCTCCCGGTTTTGGTTGCACAGCGCCACCACATCCTCCGCCGTTACCGCCATGGAGAACACATGGCGGCTCATACGGTTGGCGGCGGTGGTGTAGAAGCTGTTGTTGCCGAAAAATCGGCGGGGGGTGTCGGTGGTCAGGATCTGCCCATCAAAGAACATACTCACCCAATCTGCATGCTTGGCGCAGAACTCTACATCGTGAGACACCATCACGATAGTAATTCCCTGCCCCTTAAGTTTACATAAAATCCCCGCCAATTTTTCCTTGAAGAAGTTGTCAATGCCCTTGGTAGGCTCATCAAGGAGCAGCAGCTTGGGGTTGGTCAGCAGCACCTTTGCCAAAGCGGAGCGCTGCTGCTCACCGCCGGACAGGTCATAGGGGTGGCTATCCAGCAAATGATCAATTTCACAGATGGCCGCAATTTCAGCCAGCTTCTGCTCGTCCTTAGTCATTTCCGCCAGGTCTTCTCGGACGGTCTTTTTTACGAACAGGCTCTTGGGGTCTTGGGGCAGCATAGCCAGGCAGCCGCCGAACAGCTCCGCAGATTTGTATTTTTCAACAGGCTTGCCGAACACCTTTACCTTGCCACGGTAGGGCTTGCAAATACCGCAAATAGCCTTTAAGGCGGTGGACTTACCTGCGCCGTTACCGCCCACAATGGCATACAGGCTGCCGGTGGGAATTTCTGCAGACACGCCCCGGAGCACATCCGGGCTGTCCTTTTCGTAACGGAACCACAGTTCCTTTAAAGAAAGGGCAGGATTTTCAATTTTTTCACGCAATTCCTTCGCCGGCAGGGCATTCACTTTCGGATCGGAATAATGCCTGCTGAGCCATGTTCTGCCCTCACGGACAGTCAGAGGGCAATCCCCCTCCCCTTCTGCGCCGTAGAACACACGGATGGGAGTCGGCATAGCGGCGAACATATCGTTTTTCTGCTGGTACAGGAGCTTACCGATATTCCGCGGGGTATCGTCAGCGATCACACGGCCGGCATCCATCACGATAGCTCGGTCGGCATAGGGGAAGATATCCTCTAAGCGATGCTCGGTAATGATAACGGTCGTACCCAGCTCGATATTGATTTTACGGACAGTGTTCAAAAAATCAGAAGCCGCAATGGGGTCTAACTGGCTGGTGGGCTCGTCCAAAATCAGCACCTCCGGCTGCATAGCCATAATGGAGGCCAGGTTCAGCAGCTGCTTCTGACCGCCGGAGAGGTTGGCAACATCCTTATGAAACCAATCGGCAATACCAAAATAGCAAGCCATTTCCGCCACACGGGCGCGCATTGTTTTCTGGTCACAGCCCAAGGATTCCAAGCCGAAGGTCAGCTCGTGCCACACCTTATCGGTAACGATCTGGTCATCCGGATCCTGCATCACATAGCCGATTTTGGCAGACTGATCCCAAGCGCTTACCTTTTCCATCGGCATTCCGTTAAACAGAATCTCACCGCTTTTTTTGCCGTAAGGGGCAAGGACGGATTTCAGTTGCCGCAAAAGGGTCGTCTTGCCGCTGCCGGACTTACCGCACAGGACAATATACTCTCCCTTTTCAATAGACAGGCTCACACCGTCCAGAGATTTTTTACCCTGGGCGGTAGGATAAGAGAAATTCAGATCTTTGATCTGGAAATGTGCCATTGGACATTCTCCTTTATGTGTAATACGGTAGGAATCAGAAGATAACAAGTATAGGCAGCCAGGCCCCAAGAGGCAGGGGCAAGCTCCACATCCGGGACAAATACGGCAGTCATCTGGCCGAAACCGGCCGCCGTAACCGTCAACGCAAACAATACGGCGATCACTGCCAGCAGTGTCCAGTCCGTCAGAGTCATACGGTAGATCATAAAGCTACTGCGCTTTGCTGCGCCGTAACCCCGGGCGCGCATAGAATCACCGGTTACAATGCTGCCCTCTAAGGCCCAGCCGGTTAGCGCCCCCACCACAGTCATACCGTCGCTGAGTTTTTCTCTCCTGGTAGCAGCTTCACCGGCGCCCTTGCCCACGGATTTTCTTGCGCCGATGATCTGCCGGGTCTTGCGGATGAAATTGGGCACCATACGGAACACCATCACCAGAAGCAGAGAAACGGACGGAATCACATTGCCAAACAGGCTGGTGAATTTATCTGAGGTGAGCACCTTGTTGTAGCAGCCAAACCATAGCATCATAATCACAAACATACTGGCCAGGGCCGCGCCGTAAAGGAGCGCCTCCAAGGTGTAGGGTCTGCCGAACAGGTCAAACAGCCGCGTTTCGCCCAGGGTGTTAAACAGCGGGTTGATAACCGTTAAGATCACAAACATCGGCAGCAGGCCAGCTATGATTTTCCAGCCTTTTTTGCCGTTCAAAAGCAGATAATAGATACCGCCCGTCACCGCCCCGGCCAGCAGATAGGCCGGGTGCTGGATCACCACCGACATACCAATAGCGCCCACAAAGAACAGAAAATTCACCAGCGGGTGGCATTTTGAAAAAGCATCATATTTCATAAACGTCTCCAAAAACAAAAGAGTCCCCATACGGGGACCCTCAGACACAGCAAAAACGATCGGTTGGCAGTCCCCAAGAGCCATCCGATAGAAAGTCACAGCTCGTATTCCGGCTCAGGACGCCTTTTGCTGGATCTCTTCTCGGAAAGTCCAATGAGATCAAGCGGCATAATGTCCTCCTACGGCGGCTTGGTACCGCTGGGGTCTACCCATTCCAATCATCTGCCGTGACTTTTACAGTATTCCATTGTTAGTATCTATTTTATCACACTTTTCCAAAAGGTGCAATGCTTTTTCTGCTTTTACCCCCATATTTCCCAAAAATCTATTCAGCCGGGGAGTAATATTATGAATCGTTATACCCTATAAAGATTGCGGAAACATTGAAAATTTTGTACTTTTTATGGTATCATTATAACAGTGGTTTTATGAAGTCAACACATTTCTGATTTTATGTTGTTCAATACGCCTCCTTGAATTGTTAAAATATCATCGTAAAAAACAAAAGGAGGTTCTTAATATGAACACAGACAAAATTTTAGCAGAATCCATTGCAAAGGACTATGCACCGAAAGAGGACTCAAAAATCGTTGCCCTGAAAAAGTTGGACAATAAGGCAAAGCTCCCCGCCACTATTTTCACTTACTCTTGGGGCATTGTATTTGCGCTTGTTTTTGGCGCAGGTATGTCGCTGGCAATGCAGGTTATCGGAAACAGTATGGCGTTTGGTATCGTTGTGGGCATCGTTGGTCTTATTGGTTGCGGCGTGAATTATCCGATTTATAACAAATTGCTTGAAAAGGGCAAGGCAAAATATGCCTATGAAATCGTACAGCTCGCCCGCGAAATCGCAGACAAATAATCAAAACTTGCAAGGAGTGGTAATATGAATAAATCCGAAAGCAAATATTTTAATACTGCCACGAAAATGGACCTTGCATTGATTTCCTTGCTGAAAAAGAAGCCGTTTGAATATATTACTGTTAGCGAGATTTGCCAAGCGGCAGGGGTAAATCGCTCCACCTTTTACTTGCATTATGAAACTGTCGGTGATTTGCTCGAAGAAACAACACGATATTTACTTGACGATTTTTTATCGTATTTTTCAACGGAAACACAATCAGTGGCGCTTAACCTTACAAATTGCGAACTTAACGATTTGGTTTTTGTTAGCGACAAATACCTAACACCATACTTCACCTATATCAAAGACCATAAAGAAGTCTTCGGAACAGCATTGCTCCATAATAAGACTTTGGGATTTGAAGATGTCTACAAGCGGATGTTTGACAACATATTCAATCCAATTTTAGATAGATTTCATTATCCTCAAAGCGATAGACCATATGTGATGATGTACTATCTAAATGGTATTAACGCAATTGTTAGTGAATGGTTGAAAAATAAATGCGACAAATCAATTAGGGAAATATCACAGATCGTTGCGATTTGTATTTACGGACTTAAAAGAGAACAATAATATTAAACAAAGACACCCTATGACTTTTGATAGTCATAGGGTGTCTTTATATTTATTAGTCCAAAGGTTTCATTGTGGGGAAGAGGATGACTTCACGGATGGTGTCGTTATTGGTGAGCATCATGACTGTACGGTCGATACCGATGCCCATACCGCCCGTAGGAGGCATACCGTATTCCATGGCGTTGAGGAAATCCTCGTCCAGCATTTCGGTCTCGTCGTCGCCACGCTCCCGCTGCTCCACCTGCTTCATAAAGCGCTCCCGCTGATCAATAGGATCGTTCAGCTCGGAGTAGGCGTTGGCCAGCTCACTGTGGCAGATAAACAGCTCGAACCGCTCGGTGAGACGGGGATCTTTGGGGCTGCGCTTGGTCAGGGGGCTGACTTCCACAGGGTACATAGTGATAAAGGTGGGCTGGATCAGCTTCTCCTCTACCCGCTGGTCGAAGCAGGCATACAAAGCGTTACCCCAGGTCTTTTCAGCAGCATCGGCCAGCTCCACGCCCTTGGCCTTGGCTGCGGCCACGGCCTCGGCATCGTCAGAGATAGCATCGAAGTCAATGCCCACATACTCGCGGACGGCCTCCACCATGGTCATACGGCGCCAGTTGGGAGTCAGGTCGATCTTCTCGCCCAGCCATTCCACTTCATAGGTACCCAGAATTTCCTTGGCTGCGCCGGAGATAATGCCCTCGGCAATGTCCATCATATCGTGGAAATCGGCATAGGCCTGATACAGCTCAACGGTGGTGAATTCAGGATTATGCTTGGGATCCATACCCTCGTTGCGGAAAATTCTGCCAATCTCATACACTCTGTCCATACCGCCGATGATGAGCCGCTTCAGAGGCAGCTCGGTGGCGATACGCATATACATATCGATATCCAGCGTATTGTGGTGGGTGATAAAGGGACGGGCAGATGCGCCGCCGGCGATGGTGTTCAGCACCGGGGTCTCCACCTCGATGTAATTTCTGGTGTCCAGGTAGTCCCGCATATACTTAATGAACTTGCTGCGGATGACAAAGTTCTGCTTGACCTCAGGGTTGACCATCAGGTCCACATACCGCTGACGGAAACGCAGCTCCTTGTCAGTCAGACCGTGATACTTTTCGGGCAGGGGCAGCAGGGACTTGGACAGCAGGATCACAGACTTGGCCCGGACGGAGATCTCCTCGGTCTTGGTCTTGAACACTTCGCCCTCGACGCCCACAATATCGCCGATGTCGTTCTTTTTGAAACGGGCATACTCTTCCTCACCCAGCTCGTCGATCTTTACGAACAGCTGGATGCGGCCGGTGCAGTCCTGCAGGTCGCAGAACATAACCTTGCCCTGGCCCCGCTTGCTCATCAAACGGCCGGCTACACGGACGGTCTTGCCCTCAAAGCCTTCATAATCGGCCTTGATAGCAGCGGAATCTGCATTAAAATCAAACTTGGTCTGAACAAAGGGGTCACGACCCTCAGCCTGCAGCGCCGCCAGCTTTTCCCGGCGGATCTGGGCTTGTTCGGATACAGGCAACTCGGCCTGCGGTTCAAACTTAGCCATGGCTTAGCCCTCGCGTGTGATATCCAGCACCTTCATAGTGTAGGAGCCGGAGGGTGCATTGACAGTAAACTTATCGCCGATTGCCTTGCCTACTACGGCGCGGCCAAAGGGAGAATCGTCAGAGATCTTAAACTCCATAGGGTTGGCCTCCTGGGAGCCGGTGATCTTATAGGACACCTTTTTGCCACTCTCGTCCTCAACAGTAACCACGCAGCCCAGACCTACCAGACCGGAGGCCTCATTCTCATCTTCAATGATGACAGCGTGGGACAGGATATCTTCAATCTCGGCAATACGGCCATAGAGCTTGGCCTGCTCATTCTTAGCGGCATCATACTCGGAGTTTTCGGACAAGTCACCGTAAGAACGGGCCTCTGCGATCATCGCAGCGATCTCACGCTCACGGGTGGTCTTCAAATAGTTCAGTTCCTTCTCCAGGTCAGCAAGCCGCAAACTGGTGATCTTAAATTCCTTAGCCATATATCACAAGTCCTTTCTTAAGAAAATCTCATAATATTATAGGAGAAAAACCCTGTTAAGTCAAGATTATTTCCCACTTTTTCACATTTTTATCCATTTGTCTGTAAGATGGCCGCCACCGCTGCCTGCAGCTGGGGATCTTCTTCGGGCGCAAGGAGGTCAGCATAGATTTTCGCTGCGGTTTCTTCATCCACCGCCTTGGGAATGTCCGGCGTCAAACCGCCCAGCTCCGTGAGGCTCTTGCCGCCGGGGGTGAAGTATTTTCCCGTGGACAGATTCACCGCCGAGCCGTCAGAAAGGCGGATCGTATGCTGGTAGTAGCTCTTGCCGGAGGTCTTCTCCCCCACCACGGTGGCCTTATCATATTCCTGCAGGCAGGCGGCAAAGAATTCCGCTGCGGAATAGCTCTCGCCATTTACCAGCACCGCCATAGGCAGCTCTACACAAGCCGCGTCTGAATACCGGCTGCTCTCTATGCCCCGGTAGTCCATCTCCCGGAACACCACACACGCCGGCAGCAGATAATCCAGCACCTTCACCATTTCATTGACATAGCCACCGGGATTATTCCGCACATCGAAGATCAGTGCAGTTGCGCCCTGTTCCTGTAATTGCTTAATGGCAGCGATGGTTTCCGAGGCGCAATTGTCATTGAAATTTTCGATCTGCACAAGGCCGATATTACCCGGCAGCAACTGTCCTTTGGCCGCGACGATCCGGATGGTCTTGCGGGTAATTGCAAAATCCAGTTCCTGGCTGTCCCGCAGCACCGTCACCGTCACCTGGGTGTTTTCCTCGCCTTCAATCAAATTTCTTGTTTCCGCTGTATTGAAACCGGCCACAGATGTTCCGTCCACCCGGATGATGATATCCCCCACCTGGAGACCGGCTTCATAGGCAGGACCGCCTTCAATGACATTCACAATCTCTTCGCCCACGCCATCTTCACGCAGGACCACGGTAACGCCGATCCCCACAAAGGAATTGGACTTATCGCTCATAATGGTCTGATATTCCTCCGCGGTCAAATAAAAGCTCCAGCGATCTCCCAAGGCAGCCACCATAGCGCCGGCCGCCACATCCTGGATATACGCCTCATCATACTGACCGACAAATTTTTGGTCAATGATCTTTTCCAGCTCCGCCAGCTTGGGATTGCGCGGACCCCAGAGCAGCATAGTCACGGCCGAGGCCACGGCCGCAACCAGAACATAGGAAATGCTTCTAAACAAAAATTTTGTCCACTTAGCTTCTTGGTTCATTATTTTTCACCTCAAGGGTAAGTTTCCCACAGCCCCAAAAAGGGCTGTGGGATCAAATTAATACATATCTATGTAGTCGGCAGGATTCACTGTTTGGTTATTTTTACGGATCTCAAAATGCAGATGGTTGCCGGTAGCAACGCCGGATGCGCCGCAATAGCCGATAAGTTGCCCTGCTACCACAAACTGTCCCTCGGTCACAATGTACTTGTCCATATGCATATAGGCAGATTCAAAGCCATCCAGATGGTCGATCAGTACCCAGTAGCCTGCATCATTTTCTATATACTCAGCATATTTCACCGTTCCGCTGCGGGAAGCAACGATGGGGGTGCCCCTGTCTGCAGCCAGATCCACGCCGCCGTGGAAATTGGCTTCGCCTCTGACGGGATGCTCCCGATAACCGTAAGAACTGGAGCAAAGCTTATACTGCATGGGCAAGATCCATCTCTGGCGTTCCTTGTTTTCAATGCTCTCAAAGGTATTTTTCAACTCTTCGATCTTATCCGCTACTTCACTCTTCTCCGACTCTGTCTGTTGCATAAGCAACAGCGTGTCGCTTTCTATCGCGCGCAGGCGGTCCAGCAAATCCTTCGTCTGAGACAAAATCGTATTCAGCTCCTGCTGATGGGTCTCCAGTTCTACCTTGGTAGCGTTGATGTCCGCATATATATGCCGGTTATTTTGTACGCCCAGCGCTGCAATGGCTGTTGCCGCTGCAAAAACAGCCACCAGCACATAAGGCAGGCCTTTACGCAAAAGCAATTTCCAATCGGGTACATATTTATGCCAAAGGGATTTGAAATCCATGGGTTTTGTCTCCTCAAACGATATCGATTGCCCATTCTGGGCGCATCTGCATCAGGTAATGTTGATGTACTTGGCCGGATTCACCGCTGTGCCGTTGTAGTACACACCAAAATGCAGGTGAGGACCGGTAGAGCCGCCGGTAGAGCCGCAGTAACCGATCACCTGACCGGCTGCTACATACTGACCGGGGGATACGATATAGTGGGTCATATGCAGATACCGGGTAGAGAAACCGTCCAGGTGGTTGATACTGACATAATAGCCGGCGCCGCCCGCTTCATAAGCGGTGGTGGTTACCACGCCGCCGCGGCTGGCATAAATGGGTGTACCCTGGGGAGCAGACAGGTCCACGCCGTAGTGGAACCGCCGGTCGCCGTAAATGGGGTGAATACGATAGCCAAAGGGGCTGGAGAAGTAGGTATAATTGATAGGCATCAGCCAGGTAATGCCGTCAACGGTATTACTGCCGGCGCCGCCGCTGGTCGGCTGAGAAGCCAGCCATTCCCGGTATTCCCGTTCCTTAGCGGCATCGTAAGCATACTCCAGCTGATCCACTGTGCTGGCGGCCTCGACCTTCTGCTGTTCCGCCACGGCCAGCAATTTCTGATACTCCTCTTCCACGGCGATCAGATCTTTCAGGAGCTTATCGGACTCCTTCTGGGACTCTTCCAGCTCGGCAGAGGAGGCTTCCAGTTCCTGTTTGCTGGTTTCCAGCGCGGTTTTTTCCGCAGCCAGATCATCCTTTGCCTGCTGCACCAGATTAGCCGCATCGTTGAGTTCCTCCAGACGACGCTGGTCAGCGGCGGCAATCTCTTCGATCATATTCAGCCGGTCCAGGAAATCGGAGAAGTTATTGGCCTTAAACAACACAGACCAATAAGAGACCTTACCGTTCTCCTCCATGGCCCGGATCCGCTCTTTATACTTTTCGTTCAGCTCCTGCCAACGGGCGGTTGCTGCGTCCAATTCCTCTTGCTTATCCGCGATCAGGGTATTGTAGGCCGTGATCTGCTGAGAGATGTTCTGCACCTGCTGGTGCAGCAGGAAGATCTTCTGATCCGTCAAATTCTTCTGCTCTACCACATCTTTCATGTTGTTCTTATTGGCAGAGATCTGGCCCTGAATCTTATTTACTTCCTGTTGCTTCTTCTTCAGTTCCTGCTGCATTTGATTGAGTTCCTGCTTCAGCTCAGCAGAGGATTTCTCCGCGCTGGCATAAGTAGGCAGGATACCGGCGATGATACCGAAAATCATCAGCAGCGCCAAAAGGCCGGCCAAAAGGCTGACCCATAATTTTTTGCGTTTCATAATACTCTCCTAACCAAGGGTCACCGGGATTTACACGTCCATAAACTTGCGAATAGATGTCCAGCTGCCTACAATACCCACAAACAGACCGGCAGCCATAAAGGTAGCGATCATCGGTGCCAGCAGCTCCGAGAAGGGCACAAAGTTGAATAGCTTCAAGGTATCTACCTCTGCCAGCCGGTTAACAAGGGCATTGTACATCGCCCACAGCATAAAGAAGGAGATCAGCGCGCCGATCATACCCAGCATAAAGCCTTCCACCACGAAGGGCAGCCGGATAAAGCCGTTGGTAGCGCCCACCATTTTCATAATGGCGATCTCGTCTTTACGGTCGTACATAGCCAGCTTGACCGTGTTGGAAATGATCAGCAGGCTCACCACCAGCAGCACCGCGATCACCGCGATGGATGCCACATGCAGCACATTCTGCAGGGTAATAAAGCCGGCGGCCATTTCAAAATCCGCTTTCACCTCAGCAATGCCGGGGATCAGGCTCAGCTGCGCGGCAGTATCTTCCATCAGCTCATTGTTCTCCAGCACCACCACATAACGGTGCCGCAGAGTGGCTGCGTCCACGCCGCCGAAGACCGGGTCATTCTGATGGTCGGCAATGAATTCCTCCAGGGCTTTTTCCCGGGTCTTGAATTCCGCCTGGAACACATTGTCGATCTGGTTGATCTTAGTGCCAATGCTTCTGGCCTCCGCATCGGTGAGACTGGCATCCACAATGGCGACAATTTCATTGGTCTTGTTCAGGTCCTCCACCATGATGTTCACATTGTACACCAGGCTGGAGAAACCGCCTACGATCACAAGGCAGGCCACCGTAACGATAACGGCGGCGAAGGACATAAAGCCGTGGAGGAAAATACCACGGATGCCCTCTTTAATCAAATATCCAAGATTTGTGACTTTCATACTCTGTAATACCCGTCCATTCCGTCATGGACCACCACACCGTCGTTGATGGCAATGACTCGCTTTCCGAAACGCTCCACAAGATCCCGGTCGTGGGTGACCACCAGCATGGTCGTGCCCAGATTGTTGATCTCCTGCAGCAGGCTCATAATTTCCAGTGACATAGCCGGGTCCAGGTTACCGGTAGGCTCGTCGGCAATAATGGTGGAGGGATTGTTTACCAGCGCTCTTGCAATGGCCAGACGCTGCTGCTCACCGCCGGACAGCTCCGTGGGGTGGCGGCGGCTCTTATTCTCCAGGCCAACCAGCTCCAGTATGTAGGGAACACGGTCCCGGATCTCATCCTCCCGGGCGCCGATGGCCCGCATAGCGAAGGCTACATTTTCATACACCGTCTTGGTTTCGATCAGACGGAAGTCCTGGAACACCACGCCCACCGTCCGGCGCAGGTAGGGGATCTCCCGCTTGCGGATTCGGTCCAAAGAATAGCCGTTTACATGCACAGTGCCGGAGGTCGGCTCCAGCTCGCCGGTAATCAGCTTGATAATGGTGGACTTGCCGGAGCCGGAAGGACCGATCAAAAAGGCAAACTCACCGTCTTCAATCTGCATGGAAACGCCCCGCAGCGCGTGGGTGCCCACAGAATAGGATTTTGTTACTTCATTAAACTCAATCATATCTTCTTCTCCACCGTAGCCTGAGCAATGCAACCCGAACCCGCCCAAGCGGGCGCCTGATCGGCTCAGCCCTCGTTTTATTTCATTGATGGGCAGTCCAGCCCATCTGCTTCATAAATTCTTGCCTGACCCAATCATACATCCCCCTTGGGTCGCAGATTTCTGAGCTGCGAGGCCGCTTCGAGGCAAGGCGGAGCTTTGCCGACGGGCTTTTTGTGCCCTTCAAAAAGTGACAACGATGCCTCGGGGTGGTCTCGCAGTTCAGAAACGGATTTGGGTTACATTGTTCAGGCTATGAATGTAACCAAATTGTAACACATTGTAAGGGTTCTGTCAATAAAACCCTGCTGAAAAATACTGGAATTCAGAAAAAACTCAAAATCGGAAATGTCCCATTACAGAACTTTAAGCCGCACAGGTTTGTGCGGCTTAAAGCGTATTTTATCGGATATCCCGGGAGGAGAGGTACTTGCGGACCATCAGCGCCACCTTGAACACGATGGCATGGTCAAACTGCCGCAGGTCCAGACCTGTCAGCTTCTTGATCTTCTCCAGACGGTACACCAGGGTATTACGGTGGACAAACAGTTTCCGGGATGTTTCAGATACATTCAGATTGTTCTCAAAGAACTTGTTGATGGTAAACAGAGTTTCCTGATCCAGAGCATCGATGGAGTTCTTCTTGAACACCTCGGTCAGGAAAATCTCACACAGGGTGGTAGGCAGTTGGTAGATCAGCCGGCCGATACCCAGGTTTTCATAATTGATGATGCTCTTCTCCGTGTCGAACACCTTGCCCACATCAATGGCGGTCTGGGCTTCCTTATAGGCGTCTGCCAACTCACGCAGGTGGCTGGAAACCGTACCGATACCAATAACACACTTGATGAACAGGTCGTTCTTCAAGGTCTCTTCGATACTGACGGCGATCTTCTCCAGTTCTTCGGCAGAAGCCATATCGCTCAGCTGCTTGATAACGGCAACATCCGTTTCATTGATGCTCAGCACAAAGTCCTGCAGTCTATCGGGGAACAGGCTGGACAGCACATCCACAGTAGCCACATCGCTACGACCCACCTGCCGCACCAGAAATACCGCTCTGGGGGCATCGGTGATAAAGTGCAGTTCTTTAGCGCGGATATAGATATCGCCGGGCAGAATATTATCCATAATAATATTCTTGACAAAGGTGCCACGGTCGTGCTTTTCCTCATAATAGGCTCTGGCATCCCGCAGAGCTATGTACGCCATATTACAAAGGAGCTTTGCCTGCTCATCGTCACCGGAGCAAAACGCAGCATACTCCAACGCGTCTATACTGTTGGTGATGGCGCGGAAGGTCTTCTGCTCAAAGGTGACCGTCTGCTCATTGCCGGCAAACAACGGCATCGCCTCCGGCCAGCGCTGACCCAGCAGGGTGATCTCCGTACAGGAAACTACACAGCCCTCGCTGTCCACCACACCAAATACCCGGCCGGGAATATCCCTTAACTGTTGGATCACGCCTTGAAAAACACTGTTAGACATTTTTCGTAACCTCCATCAGAAAGTTGCACAATTGCGCATTTAACCAAATTGCCCTGTCATTATATATTCATTTTGCCTAAATTGCAAGTCTTTTTTGACATTTTATTGCAAAAACCGCCCGAGTTTTTATGTAATATACCAATAGATTTCGCACTTACTTCCTGTGAAGTCGAGAATTTGCAGGAAAATCCTACCTCTGTTTCGTCATTTTGCCAAGCCTCACAGAAGGGTGCTGATCTCCGCTTCCGTCAGTTCCCGGACCTGTCCTCTGGGCAGGTCTCCCAAGGTGATTTCCCCCTCCTGCCGCCGTTCCAGATAGGTCACCGGCAGACCCCGGCAAGCCAGCATCCGCCGGACCTGATGGTACTTGCCCTCGCAGACGGTAACAAAGCTCTCCCCCGGACCGGCAATTTCCAATTTGGCAGGCAGGCACTTTGTACCGTCCCCCAGTACCAGACCCTCGGCAAAGGCTGCGATGTCCTCCGGGCCGGCTGCGCCTTCGTGCCGGGCGTAGTACCGCTTGGGCACTTCTTTTTTGGGGGATATCAGCCGGTGGAGCAGATCACCGTCATTGGTAAAGAGCAAAAGGCCCTCGGTGGCTTTGTCCAGCCGGCCTACAGGCTTTAACTCCAGATGCTTATACGCTTCCGGCAGCAATTCCATCACAGTAGGGTCGTTTTTATCCTCGGTAGCAGTAACATAGCCGGCAGGCTTATTGAGCATCACCACTACCCTGCCCCGGCAGTTCAGGCTCTCTCCATCCAATGTGACGGTCTGGGTATCGGCATCAATTTTCCGGCTGCCATCCCTTTCAACCTTACCGTCTACAGAAACCCGGCCGCTTTTTAGAATGTCTTTTACCTGACTGCGCGTACCCACGCCGCAATCGCACAGAAATTTGTCCAACCGTACCATAGTTCTCCGTTCTACCGCTCCTGTTTTCGGAATAGCATATATTGTAATTCTGGAACAGGAGGGATTTTATTATGATGGTCATGACCGCAAAGGTCGATTTCAAAAAAATACTGATAGCGCTGGCTGCCGCAGCAGGGGTGATCCTTGCGCTGATCCTGCTGCTGGGCGGAAGATCCTCTGCGCCCACCGCCGCAACTTCGGTAGCCGGAAACGAGGGGCGGGTAGAATTTCTGCAAAACTTAGGCTGGGAAGTCAGCGCCTCCCCCGTAGAATCCGGGCAGGTGCGAATTCCCAAGGATCAAAAGCCCATCTTCACCCGCTATAACGATCTGCAAAAGAGCGCAGGCTATGACCTGAGTCAATACGCAGACAAAACTGTCATGCGCTATGTGTACAAGGTCAACAACTTCCCCGGCGCCACCGAGCCGGTATACGCCACACTTTTGGTATACAAGGATCAGATCATCGGCGGCGACATCACCGACACCGCCGCCCAAGGCGCTATGCGACCGCTGACCAAGCTGACAATCGCAGAATAGTTTGTTTTATTGTAGCACAGCTTGGCCGCCTTGACAAGCAGAGTCCATTATGCTATGCTATAAGCAATTTGATAAGAGATCTTCAGGGCAGGGTGTGATTCCCGACCGGCGGTGAAAGTCCGCGAGCGCTTTTGGTGCTGAATCGGTGCAATTCCGATACCGACTGTACAGTCAGGATGGAAGAAGATAGGTACGGTATTACTATGCTCTGGGTGTCTCTATACCCAGAGCATATTTTTATACGAGGTGATATTATGGCTGCATTCTGGAATACTCTACGGGAAAATCTGATATTCGTTTTGTGCTGCGGCGGTATTGCCGCGGGACTTGTGATTTTGTCCAAGATCGCCGAGCGCTTTCTCCCGGCCACCCGGCATACATCCAAGACCCGTCGGCTTTGCATCATTGCAATCTGCTCTGCTATCGCGGCGGTACTGCATATTCTGGACTTCCCTCTGGTGTTTTTAGCGCCGGAATTCTATAAACTGGACTTCTCTGAGCTGCCTGTGATGCTGTGCGGCTTTTACTTAGGACCTTCCGCGGCGGTGGCCTGTGAAGGGGTGAAGATTATCCTGAAGCTGCTGCTGAAAGGCACCAGTACCGCATTTGTGGGAGATTTCGCCAATTTTGCCGTAGGCTGCAGTCTGGTGCTGCCGGCGGTTATCATCTATCATACCAAAAAGACCCGGGTCAGCGCCCTGTGGGGACTGGTGGCCGGCACGGTATTTTTAACCGTGTTTGGCAGTATGTTCAACGCAGTGTATCTGCTGCCCAAGTTCTCCCAGCTTTACGGCCTGCCTCTGGACGCCATCATCGGCATGGGCAGCAAGATCAACGGCAACATCCATTCCCTGCAAAGCTTTGTGCTGCTGGCGGTGGCGCCGCTGAACCTCATTAAGGGCGGGGTAATTTCGGTGCTGACCCTGTTGCTATACAAAAAGGTCGCCCGCCCCCTGTTCGGTAAATAAAATGAAAGCTACAAATTACAAGCTCACAAAATACACCTGCTTTTTTGTGTTCCCCACCCTTGCGCCGGTGTTTATCCTGCCGCCCATTCTGTTTGTGACCTTCCGGCAGATGTATGGCATCTCCTATACCCTGCTGGGTACACTGGTACTGGTGAATTTCTGTGTGCAGCTGGGTGTGGATCTGCTGTGCACCTTCTTTTCCAAATATTTTGACCACCACAGAAGCATTCGCGCAATGCCCCTGCTGACCAGTATGGGTTTGGTGCTCTATGGGCTTGTGCCGTGGTTGTTTCCCCAGTATGCCTATGTCGGACTTTTAGCCGGCACGATAGTCTTTTCCTTTGCTGCCGGATTGAATGAGGTGTTTTTAAGTCCCACACTGGCGGCGCTGCCCTCGGACAACCCGGAACGGGATATGAGTGTCCTCCATTCTCTGTACGGCTACGGCTGCGCGGCGGTTGCGGTGCTGAGCACAGTATTTTTGAAGGTGTTCGGCTCGGAAAACTGGATGTATCTGGTGCTGATTTGGGCAATACTGCCCCTTGTGGCCTTTGTGCTTTTTGCTGTTGCGCCGCTGCCGAAAATCATCACCGCCCCGGTCAGCTCCCAGCGCTCTGCCAAGCGCAAGCGGATGGGATTGGTTCTTTGCGCTATCTGTATTTTCTTAGGCAGTGCCGCAGAAAATACCATGACCAACTGGCTTTCCGTTTATATGGAAAATGCCCTGCAGATACCGAAAATTTTAGGGGACACCTTAGGTCTTGCGGTCTTTGCGCTGCTGCTGGCCATTACCCGGACGGTGTATGCCAAACGGGGAAAGTCCATCTACCCGGTGCTGCTGGCCGGCATGGCCGGCGCGGTGGTATGCTATCTGGCGGCCGGTCTTTCCCGGGCTGCCGGAGTGGCTATGGCGGCCTGTATGCTCACCGGCATTTGCACCTCCATGTTATGGCCGGGAATGCTGCTATTTATGGAGGAGAAATTCCCCAGCCCCGGCATAGCCGCCTATGCGCTCATGGCCGCCGGCGGCGATCTGGGCGCCTCGGTAGCGCCTCAGGGAATGGGTATCGTGGTGGACACCATTTCCGTCAGCCAGTGGGCCGCTGCCCTCGGGGCGCAGATCGGTCTTTCCCAGGAGCAGATTGGCATTAAAATCGGTATGCTTACCGCAGCGATTTTCCCCCTGATCGGCATTGCTGTGCTGTTGTACCTGAAACGCTTTTTCTCAAAAACGGCATAACAAAAGGGTGTTGCGTGAAGCAACACCCTTTTGATTATTCTTCGGTTATTTCTTCTGCAATTTCTTCAACTGCTTCTTCCGGTATATCCTCTACTTCTTCAGCAAGCACTTCCACAACCGGGGTCTGCTTTCTGGGCGGCATACCCTGATCCATCTTGCGGATAAAAAATACGATAAAGGGCATGGATACCGGCACCAGTATGCTCAGCAGCAGATACAGCAGCGCATTGCTGGGCTGGCAAGACCGGAACAGGTTATAGTACGCAATATACCGCAAAATACCGAAGGCTATCAACACTGCAATCAGCGCCAGCCTGCCGCCCATTGTATGGGCAATTACCGCCGCTATATAGTCGGAAAAGAGCATAGAACTTACCAGCGTTCCCAAGCAACCCAGATAAATCGCCACAGCAGCAATATACAAAAGCAGCAGCCATCTGCGACGGTATTGGATCTTGCCCTTCGCCACATACTGATATTGGTCAGAGATGCTACCCAGCAGCCAGGCTTCGCCGAACGGCAGCCAGGCCAGCCATTTATGCCGCAGACCCCGGCGTTTGGCGATGGTGTAAAGGCCAAGACTGTGCAGCACATAGCTGGCCACAGGGATTGCCACTGCAATAAATATAACTACAATGAAGATCAGTGCCACCATCAGCATGCCGCTGACAAAGGCGCTGCCGCCATAAATAAAATCCTCAAAACCCATATATGCACCTTCTTTCGTTGGGATATTATGATTATACCACAGCGCCAACTTGATTGCAAGAAAAAGCCTTTTCCATATATCCGCAAGGAATCTGTGTGATATGCCTAAACACACATTTTTACGAATGTAATATCCCGGAAATTTTTGAATAACTGCGGAAAACCCGCACAAAACATCTTGAAAACGATAGCCTGCTATGATATACTTTTCCTACTTTGATGCGCGAAAGTGCGTCGGCAAGAAAGAGGTATCGTATATGGAAAAGAAACTTGAAAGAAGGTACGGTCTGTTCACAGCCATCTGTATGGTGGTGGGTACCGTTATCGGTTCCGGTGTATTCTTCAAGGCCCAAGCTGTCCTTGAAAAAACCGGCGGCAATATGCTTTTGGGTATTGCAGCCTGGATCATCACTGGTCTGCTGATGATTATCTGCTCTGCTATGTTCTCCGTTATGGCAACCAAGTACCAGAAAGTCAACGGCGTTGTTGACTACGCAGAAGCTACCTGCGGCACTGCCTACGGTTATTACCTGGCATGGTTTCTGGCCAATATTTATTACCCTGCTATGGCCGGCGTTCTGGCCTGGGTCACCGCCCGCTACTTTGGTGTGATCTTTGGTTGGAGTCTGGTAAGCGCCGAGGTTATGACCCTGGCCAGCCTGTTCCTGATCGGCGTTTATGCATTGAATGCCTTCTCCCCTAAGCTTGCCGGTATGCTACAGGTCAGCGCAACCGTTATCAAACTGATCCCCATCACCCTGATGGCGATTGTAGGCGTTATCGTCGGCTCTGTCAATGGCACTCTGCCCACCAATTTCACTGATATCGTGGCGCTTCCCGCCGGCGGCACCAATATGAGCGGTTTGTTTGCCGCAATTGTGGCCACCGTCTTTGCTTATGAAGGCTGGATTGTTGCCACCTCCATCAACGCCGAACTGAAGAACCCCAAGAAGAATCTGCCCATTGCCCTGGTGGTGGGCGCGCTGATCGTGGTAGCCGCTTATGTCCTGTACTTTGTGGGTATTGCAGGCGGCGCTCCTGCGATTGATCTGATGAACCCTGACAAGGGCGCTCCCTTTGCTTTCAGCAATGTTTTCGGCAATGTGGGCGGTATGCTGCTGAATATCTGCATCGTCATCTCCTGCCTGGGCACGCTGAACGGTCTGATGGTCGCCTCTACCCGGGGTATGTATTCCATCGCTGCCCGTGGCCAGGGCCCCAAGCCCAAGATGTTCCACCAGGTGGACGAAACCACCAATATGACCACCAACTCCGCCATCTGGGGTCTGCTGGTATGCTGCCTGTGGATGGTTTACTTCTACGGCGCAAACCTGACCTCCGGCTGGTTCGGTCTGTTCAACTTTGACTCCTCCGAACTGCCCATCGTTACCATCTATGCTATGTACATTCCCATCTTTATTATGTGGATGGTCAAGGAAAAAGATCTGGGCGTATTCAAGCGTTTCATTCTGCCCACTGTTTCCATCATCGCCTGTGGATTTATGATCTTCGCCGCTGTTTATGCCCACGGCATTACCCCCTATCTGGCAGCCAAGGAAGCCGGCAAATTCTCCTTCCCGGTTTTGTTCTATCTGGTACTGTATGTGGTGATTATGGTCGCCGGCGGTTTCTTCTACAAGAAGAAAATAGCAATTCAGGAATAATCTTTTATGCAAAAACCCGGGGATTTCCCGGGTTTTTTGTTTTACTGTTTACCACTATTGCGATATAATAAATTTTGTGCTACAATTAAATATATTCCGAACAAAACCAATATTGGAGGCAAATAATTATGCTGAATCTTCCTATTAACATTGACTATTCCGGCAAGGTCGCCGTGGTGACCGGCGCAGGCGGTCTGATCTGCGGCGCTATGGCCCGGGCTTTCGCCCAGAGCGGCGCTAAGGTGGCTGCTTTGGATCTGAACGAGGAAGCCGTTAAGAAGCTGGCTGACGAGCTGAAAGCTGAGGGCTTCATCTGCGAAGGCTATAAAGCAAATGTCTTAGAGCCTGAATCTCTCGAAGAGGTCCATCAGGCAGTGCTGCGGGATCTGGGTCCCTGCGACATTTTGGTTAATGGCGCCGGCGGCAATAACCCCCGGGCAACCACCGACAACGAGTATCAGCACGAGGCTAAGGAGGGCGGCAAGTCCTTCTTCGATCTGGATGCCAGCGGCGTAGATTTCGTGTTCAAGCTGAACTTCCAGGGTACGCTGCTTCCCACGCAGGCTTTCGCCAAGGATATGGTGGCCAAGAAGGCCGGCGTGATTCTGAACATCTCCTCCATGAACGCCTATACGCCTTTGACTAAGATCCCTGCCTACTCCGCCGCCAAGGCCGGTATTTCCAACTTTACCCAGTGGCTGGCTACCCACTTTGCCGGCACCGGCATTCGCTGCAACGCCATTGCCCCCGGCTTCCTGGTATCTGCTCAGAACAAGGCTCTTCTGTTCAACGAGGACGGCACTCCCACCGCTCGTTCCGCCAAGATCCTGAACGGCACACCCACCGGCCGCTTCGTAGACGCTGACGAGCTGATCGGCGCCACATTGTTCCTGTGCGACGACCGGGCTGCATCCGCTATCACAGGCGTGGTACTGCCTGTAGATGCCGGCTTTGCCGCATACTCCGGCGTGTAATTTACAAAAACACACCCCTGCGTGGAAACCACGCAGGGGTATTTTGATAAAAAACCGGGCGGCTGGATAGCCGTCCGGTCATTATTCTTATCGCTCTTCCCGGAAGTAGGAAAGGCCCAGACTCTGGGGAGGCTGATGCTCGCGCTTTTTACGCATACTGGTGATAATCAGCACCAACAGTGTTACCACATAGGGAAGCAGATTAAACAGTTCCCGGTTGGCATCGTGGCCAAGGTGGAAGAAATGATGCACATAGTTGTACACATTACACAGGGCACCAAACAGGAAAGAACCCAAGATCGCCATCGTGGGCTTCCAAAGGGCGAAGATAACCAAGGCGATAGCCATCCAGCCACGGTCGCCAAAAGCATTGTTGGACCACACGCCATTGGCGTAGGCCATCACATACTGCAGACCACCCAGACCGGCAATGGCGCTGCCAATGCAGGTGGACACATACTTGTACCGGGTGACATTGATACCTGCAGCATCAGCAGTGGCAGGGCTTTCGCCCACGGCCCGCAGGTTCAGACCCGTACGGGTGCGGTTGAGTACAAAAGACACAATCAAAGCGATCACGACCGATGCATAGGTAAGAAAATCGTGAGACAGGAAAATCTGTCCAAACCAGCCCAATTTATCATAAAAAGGCAGCTTTGTGCAGAAGAAATCGCTGGTTTTGGTCAGAATAACGTTGGGCAAGTCGCTCTCCACCAGCTTAGCCAAAGAGCCGCCAAAGAAATTACCCACACCGATACCGAAGGTGGTCAGCGCAAGGCCGGTCACATTCTGATTGGCCCGGAGGGTAACGGTCAGGAAGCTGTAAATGAGGCCCATCAGCACAGAGCCGATGATAGCGCACAGCAAAGGGATCAGAATCGCCAAAGCAGGCACCATATTTTCCTTCACATTGCCGCAGGACATCTCATAAAGGAATGCGCCAATAACGCCGCTGATAGCACCCACATACATAATGCCGGGAATACCCAGATTCAGATGGCCGGATTTTTCCGTGACAATCTCACCGGTAGAGCCGTAGAGCAGGGGCACGCCCAGAGGAATGGCACTGCTGATAAAGGCAACTAAAATGTTGTTCATTATACCTTTCCTCCTTTCTTGCCATGACGGAATTTCACGCTAAATTTGATAAAGAATTCGCAACCCACCAAGAACAGAATCACTATACCGGAGACGATGTCCGCATAGGAGCTATTCAGGAAGAAAGTGTCAGCGACCTTAGCGGCGCCGGTCTTCAGGAAGGTCACAAGACCGGACATTGCAGCCATAATAAAGGGATTGAACTGACCCATCCAGGAGATCATAATGGCCGTGAAGCCCTGGCCGCCCATAGTGTTTGTATTGATAGAATGGTCTGTACCGGCCACCATCAGCATACCGGCAATACCGCAGATGGCGCCGGAAATCATCATTGTGCGAATGATGACCTTTTTTACATTGATGCCCACATAACGGGCAGTATTCTGGCTTTCGCCCACCACGGCGATCTCGTAGCCATGCTTACTGTACTTCAGGTAGATAAACACCGCCACCATCAGGAAAGTAACTACCAGTACATTGAGCAGGTACTTTTCGCCCAGCAGGATTGGCAGGTTGCCGTGTTCCACAGGCTTAATAATGTTGGAGCCGGCGCCGGCAGTGGTCAGCACCACATAGTAGGCCACAAGCTGGGTGGCCACATAGTTCATCATCAGGGTGAACAGGGTCTCATTGGTCTTGTACAGCGCGTGGAAAATAGCAGGGATCAGACCCCAAATGGCGCCGGCCAACAGAGAGCTTGCCAAAATAATCAGAATCAGCACACCGTTGGGTACTTTATCGCCGATCTCGATCATACAGATCATCGCCGCCAGGCCGCCCATCAGCGCCTGTCCTTCCGCGCCGCAGTTCCAGAACCGCATTTTAAAGGCAGGGGTCACAGCCAGCGCCAGACACAAAAGAATAGCCGTCTGCTGCAAAAAGCGCCACAACATGGTGGTCTTTCCCTGGAAGATCATACTGAACTTACCGAAGACACCCTTGAACATAATGCTGTAAACTTCCCCGAAGGATGCGCCGGTGAGCAGGCCGGAAATAACACCCGTCAGCAGCAGACCCAGCAAGATCGCGCCAATGCGGATTGCCCAAGCTTTCCAGCCGGTGATATCATCCCGCTTGACGATGTGCATCAGCGGTTCCCGGTTCTTTTTTACCGTATCAGCCATTGTCGCTGCCTCCTTCCGGGGTAGTTTCCTGAGGCATTGCCTCGGTTTTGGTCATCAGCAGACCAATTTCTTCCTTGGTCGCGGTGCGGGCATCCACCATGCCGGTGATACGACCGGAGCCAATGACCATAATGCGGTCGCACAGGTCCAGCAGTACATCCAGATCTTCGCCCACGAAGATCACAGCCACGCCTTTTTCTTTCTGCTCATTGAGCAAGTTGTAGATCAAATAAGAGGAGTTGATATCCAGACCGCGGACGGGATAAGCCACCATCAACACCGTAGGAGACGATGCAATCTCACGGCCCACCAACACCTTCTGCACATTGCCACCGGACAGACGGCGTACAGGGGTATCGGCGCCGGGGGTGACAACCTCCAAATCGCGAATGATCTTCTCCGCCAGGTCCTTGGGCTTTTTCCGCTCCAAAAAGGCGCTCTTGCCCCGGCGGTAGCTGCGGAGCATCATATTATCCACAATGTCCATATTGCCCACAAGGCCCATACCCAGCCGGTCTTCCGGCACAAAGGACAGCCGTACGCCCAACTCCCGGATCTGCACAGGGGTCTTGTTCCGCAGATCGTCGGTCTGGCCGGTCTTGGGGTTATGGTAGTGAATGTCGCCCTGGGTCAGGTACTGCAGACCGGCAATGGACTCCAGCAATTCCCGCTGGCCGGAGCCGGCGATACCGGCAATGCCTAAAATCTCGCCGGAACGGGCGGTAAAGGACACATCGTCCAGCACAGTCGTACCCTGCCGGTCCACGCAGCTGATGTGCTGCACCTCCAGCCGGTCGGCCACATCCTTGGGCTCAGTACGCTGAATATTCAGCTCCATCTTCTTACCCACCATCATTTCAGTGAGCTGGCTTTCATTGGTTTCACAGGTGTTCACCGTGCCCACATACTCACCTTTACGCAATACGGAAACCCGGTCGGACAGGCTCAGCACCTCGTGGAGCTTATGGGTGATGATGATGATACACTTGCCATCGTCACGCATACGGCGCAGGACCGCAAAAAGTTTTTCCGTCTCCTGAGGAGTCAGCACGGCGGTGGGCTCGTCCAGAATCAGAATGTCCGCGCCCCGGTAAAGAACCTTAATGATCTCCACCGTCTGTTTTTCGGAAACACTCATGGTGTAGATCTTCTTCTTGGGATTCACATCAAAGCCGTACTTTTGGCAGATATCCTCCACCTTTTGCTCGGCTGCTTTCAGGTTATACTTTCCCTCTTCCTCCAGGCCCAGCACGATATTCTCTGTCGCACTGAACACATCCACCAGCTTAAAATGCTGATGGATCATACCGATCTTATAGGCAAAAGCATCCTTGGGGGAGGCAATGGTAACCTCCTTACCGCCGATAAAAATCTGACCTTCATCGGGGAAATAAATGCCGGAGATCATATTCATCAAGGTAGTCTTACCGCTGCCGTTTTCGCCCAAAATGGACAGAATTTCTCCGTGGTTGGCAGTCAGGCAAACATTCTTGTTGGCAATGACCTTGGTGCCAAAGGTTTTTGTGATGTTTTTCAATTCAATGGCCGGTGTCTTATCCAAAGTAAAACCCCTCCTCTTTCAAGTCCTCAAAAACAGGCTGACGCACCGGTCAGCCTGTTTTTCAATACCGGAATAAAGCGGGGAAGGCGGGGCAGGTAAAACCTGCCTCGCCTTTGCATTTTATAAATTATTCGCCGTAGTTACGGTCCAGCAGAGTGATGCCGTCGATTTCCAGATCGAAGTAAGGACCGGAACGGAACTTGGACTCCTGGAAGATGCCGTTCTCGATAACCTCAGTGTCGGCAGCACGATCCGCGTCTTCGTCCACATTTGCCTTGTAGGAGGTCAGAGTCTCGCCCTTAACGGTGAAGTTCTTGGTGTCGAAGACATTGATAGAGCCGTCCTTCAGACCCTTCAGCACTTCGTCCAGCTTCTCCTGGGTGCCGGCGGCAACATTCTTGCCCATCTCGGTCAGAACAACGGAGCCAGTCTCGATGGTGCCAGTCCAGTCGGTGTCGATTTCCTTGCCGTTCTTAACCTGGGTGATCATATACTCGAAGTAGGGAGCCCAGTTGATACGGGAGGAGATCAGGAAGGTCTCGGGGCAAGCAGCGGCAGTAGAGCCGTTGTAGGAAACATTGGGGATCTTAGCGGTCTCGCAGGCAGTGGGAGCGCCCATGGAGTCAGCGTGCTGAGAAATCAGGACACAGCCGCCGTCGATCAGAGCCTGTGCAGCCTGCTTTTCCTTGGTCTCGTCGTACCAGGAACCGGTGAACTTAACATCCATGGTCACTTCGGGAACGATGGACTTTGCGCCCAGGTAGAAAGAGGTATAACCGGACATAACTTCTGCGAAGGTGAATGCGCCGACATAGCCCATCTTAGCCTGTGCAGCAGTGATCTTGCCGGAGTCGATCATTTCCTTCAGCTTCAGACCGGCAACCACACCAGCAGCGTAGCGGCCCTGGTAGATGGAAGCAAAAGCATTGTGGAAGTTCTTCACACCGGCGGTGTGTGCCTGGGTGCCGGTAGCGTGGCAGAACTGCACATCGGGATACTTCTTGGCAGCCTCGATCAGGAAGGACTCGTGGCCGAAGGAGTCAGCGAAGATGATCTCGCAGCCTTCAGTCTCGATCAGCTCAACAGCAGCATCATAGCACTTCTGAGACTCAGGGATCTGGGTCTTCTGCACCATCTGGACATTCATCTTCTTGCAAGCTTCAACAGCAGCGTCGATGAAGTTCTTGTCATAGGTGGACTGCTCGTCGTGCTGGAAAATGAAGCCGACCTTCATCTGCTCAGCGGGCTTGTTGGCTTCGCCGGTGCCATCGGTGTTGTCACCGGTCTGACCGCAAGCGACCATACCGAACACCATCAAAGCAGCCAGCAACAGGGCAAACAGCTTTTTCATTGTGGGGTACCTCCAAATTTGTTTTATAATTTACCGGGTCCCGACGGATCCGATAGGATTACAATATTGTGCCAAAATCACTTTACCATTTTAGCACAATTCTTTTGCCTCTGTCAACTAAGATTCCCCCTTTTTCAACATTTTTTCACAACGGGCAAAAATTCCCTGTTCTTTTTAAAAAAGAGCGCATTTTTTGTTGCAATAGGCACTTCCAACTGCTATAATGCTTCCAAAGAGACCCACAAAAGAAAGAAAGAGGCGGTACATTATGAATTGTCTGGAAGCCAGGATTGCAAAAGACGGCGTGGTAAAAGAAGGAAATGTTCTGAAGGTGGACAGTTTCCTCAATCACCAGATGGATATTGCTCTGATGAATGAGATCGGCAAGGAGTTTTACGAGCGGTTTAAGGACCTGCCCATCAACAAGATCCTGACCATTGAGGCCTCGGGCATTGCCATTGCCTACGCGGTGGCCCAGCAGTTCGGCGTTCCCCTGCTTTTCGCCAAAAAGTCCAAATCCATCAATATCGCCGGCGATACCTATGTGGCCGAAGTGGAATCCTTCACCCACAAAAACAAAAACACTGTGCTGGTATCCAAGCAATTTCTGACCAAAGACGACCATGTGCTGATTATTGACGATTTTCTTGCCAACGGCTGCGCCCTGCAGGGCCTTATTTCCATTGTGGATCAGGCCGGCGGCACGGTGGAGGGCATCGGTATTGCCATTGAAAAGGGCTTCCAGGTGGGCGGCCAAATCATCCGAAACCTGGGCTATCGGCTGGAATCTCTGGCTATTGTGGAATCTATGGATCCGGCAACCGGAAAGGTCTTCTTCCGGGAACAATAACATAAAAAACGGTGCGTCGGATGACGCACCGTTTTGTTTTATACCGGTTGTTTTTTGCGGGTGGGCAGGGTTTTATTTTGCAGATAGTAGATCAGTACAAATACCAGGTACGCCCCCAGGCACAGCGCAAATATATAGATGGGCGTGTTTACATACCAGCCGAACCACTGGGAAAACTGTTTGAACACCACAATGGGCGATTCACCGGGACCTACGAAGAACATATTCATATGCTCTCCCAAGCCGAACTGGACAAAGCAGTTTAAACCAAACGCCACTGCGCACAGACCGATAAAGGTCCAGGCTGCGCCCTTGTAGTCCCCGATCCGATTGCCGCCGCGACCCGACATGCACAAAAACAGGCCGATAAACACCAGCAGCATATGCCACGCCAGGGCGTGGATGGTCAAGAACCAATCATCCAGCAGCAATCCGGAGGGCTCTGCAAAGGAGATCGCGCCACCCAAAAGATTAAAAAGGGCCATAAAGCTGAACATTCCCCGCTGCAGCTTACCCGGCTTCAGCCAGGGCGCAACCAGGCACAGGTATATGGGCACGCTGCACAGCTGGAAGGGAAAATCACCCCAGGAATAGCGGTTATCCAGCATAGCAAAGTAATAGAAAAGCTGCTTAAACACTTCCGAGGCCGCAAGGATCAAACCCAAAACAAACAGTATCCGATTTGCTGTTTTATCGCTGACCTTCCGCAACTTCCACGCCACAAAGCCGCACAAGGCAAAGCCAACAAGGGTATAGAGAATGTGAAATGGGCCATAAGACGGGATCCGCTCCATTGGGACAGCAACAGACTCAAAAAATGCATCCATTTTCTCAACCATAGTTTCTCCTCCTTAAGCAGTGGGGATACTTGTATGGTAGCACAGCTTTCGACATTTTTCAACATTTTTCGACAATGAAAACCCGCTCACTGGGCCCGGGACAAAATCCTGTTACTATTGGACTTTTGTCAACAAGGCTTGCACTCTCACAGAAATTGTTATACAATGAAGAAAATTAAAAGGCAGGCGATAACTATGTCAGAAAAGAAAAAGGAATTTTTGCGGACGGTAAAATTCATTCTCTGTTCCGCCAGCGCAGGCATTATTCAGGCCGCCAGTTTTGCAATTTTAGAAGAATTGATACATCTGGAGCACTGGCTTTGCAATCTCATCGCGCTGATTCTTTCTGTGCTTTGGAATTTCACATTGAACAGAAAATTCACCTTCTGTTCTGCCAACAATGTACCTGTGGCTATGGCAAAGGTCGCAGCATTTTACGCGGTGTTTGCGCCCCTGTCTGCCTGGTGGATGGACCGGCTTACCGGCATTGGCTGGAATGCCTATGTGGTCCAGATCGGCACAATGCTGATCAATTTCGTGTTGGAATACCTGTATCAGCGGTTTTTCGTATTCGGAAAGAGCCTGGATACGGCAACCAAACAAAACACGCCTACCTCTTGATTTTCCTGGGCATTTATAAAAAAACAACGAAGCGATTGCTTCGTTGTTTTTTATGCGAACTATGATTTACAGCAGTGTCAGCAGCTGACGGATAAATTCCTCGCAGGTAGCACCTGTTGCATCGCCGGTAACATTGACCGTGCAGGCATCCAGCGCCTTCTCCAGCCGCAGCGCAGCATCCTGCCGGCAGATGTGCCGCAGGAGCATCACCGTGGCCCGTAAAATGCTGGACGGGTTTACATAATCCTGCAACCCCTCTGCCAACATCCGGGGCGCTGAGCCGTGAATAGCCTCGAACATAGCGTAGCGGTCGCCGATATTGGCGCTGCCTGCGCTGCCTACACCGCCCTGGAGCTGAGCGGCTTCATCGGTGATAATGTCGCCGTACAGATTGGGCAGCACCACTACCTGGAAACCGCCTCGAATGGCGGGGTTGACCAGGTTTGCAGTCATGATATCGATGTACCAGTCGTCCACAGCAATGCCGGGATAATTCTCGGCAATCTGATGGCAAATCTCGGTAAATTTTCCATCGGTTTTCTTCATGATATTGGCCTTGGTGACGATGCTCACCCGGGTCTTGCCATTGTTTTTTGCATAATCAAAGGCGGCTTTTGCAATGCGGCGAGTGCCGAAATCCGTGGTCACCTTAAAGTCCACAGCCATGCCGGGCAAGCTGATTCCGCGGCTGCCTAAAACATACTCGCCCTCGGTATTTTCCCGGTAGAAAATCCAATCGATCCCCTCCTCCGGGATAGATACCGGACGCACATTGGCATACAGGTCCAGTTCCCGGCGCAGTGTCACATTGGCGCTCTCCATCGTGCCGCCCATGGGGGTGGTTGTAGGGCCTTTCAGAAGCACATCGCAGGATTTGATCTCCGCCAAAACCTCTTCCGGAACGGGTTTTCCCAGCGCCAGACGGTTTTCGATTGTCAACCCCTGGATATCCTTCAGGATGATCCTGCCGTCGGCAATTTCGTCTGCCAGAAGCATTTTCAGGACCTTTTTCGCCTGGGCCATAATCAGCGGGCCGATGCCGTCGCCGTCGATGATGCCCACGGTGATTGCGTCCATATTGGAAAAATCTTTCTTTTCTTCATTGGCGTTTGCAATTCGCGCCTGCTGTTCCTCCAGCAGAACACGGAACGCCTCACAAGCCTTTGCAATATCCATCATAAGCCTCCCTCTCCGATATACCGCAGCAGACCGCCAGCCATGAGAATGCTTCTCTGGCGGGCCGTCAGATCACAGCGCAGAGTAACGGTCCTGTCCCCTGCTATGGCAGTCAAAGCGCCCATTTCTATACCCTTGTGGATATTTTCCAGGGACACATCGCAGTCCTGCTCTAAAATGTCATAATCCTCGGCATTGGCCAATGTCAGCGGCAGAATACCCGCATTGATGAGGTTCGCCACATGGATCCGGGCAAAGCTCTTGGCAATGACGCACCGCACACCCAGATACATGGGCACCAGCGCAGCATGCTCCCGGGAAGAGCCCTGACCGTAGTTTTCGCCGCCCAAAATAATGCCGTTTTCTGTAGCCTTGGCCCGCTGGGGGAATGCCGGGTCGCACACCTCAAAGCAGAACTTGGACAAGAACGGAATGTTGGAACGGTAGGGCAAGATCTTCGCGCCGGCGGGCATAATGTGGTCGGTGGTGATGTTGTCCCCAACCTTCAGAACGATCCGGCCGGAAATGGCATCATCGATGGCCTTGCCCACAGGGAATTCCTTAATATTCGGGCCCCGAAGCACCTGGGCAGTCTTGGCAGCTTCTTCATCCAGGGGCATCAGCACACCGGAATCGCCCACAGAAAACACATCCGGCATAGTGATAGCAGGCTGGACATCCAAGGTAGTGGGATCTGTGATGTAACCCCGCAGGGCAGATGCCGCCGCCGTTTCCGGAGAAACCAGGTAAACCTGTCCATCCCGGGTGCCGGAACGGCCCAGGAAATTACGATTGAATGTACGCAGGCTCACACCGCCGGAATTGGGGGAGAAACCCATACCGATACAAGGGCCGCAGGCACATTCCAGTAACCGGGCTCCGCTGGCCAGAATATCTTCCAACGCGCCGCACTTTGCCAGCATGGACAAAACCTGCCGGGAGCCGGGAGAAATGGACAAGCTCACATGGGGGGCAATTTTCTTGCCTTTGAGAATGGCCGCCACCTTCAAAAGGTCAGCCAGAGACGAATTGGTGCAGGAACCGATGCACACCTGATCCACCTTAATTTCCCGCAGTTCTTCCACGGATTTTACATTATCCGGGCTGTGGGGGCAGGCAATACGGGGTGTCAATGCAGCAAGATCGATCTCGATGATTCGGTCATAGACCGCATCTGCATCGGCAAAAACAGGCGTAAAATCTTCTTCTCTGCCCTGGGCAGCCAAAAATGCTTTTGTCACATCATCTGCCGGGAAAACAGAGGTTGTAGCGCCCAATTCCGCGCCCATATTGGTAATGGTTGCCCGCTCAGGAACGCTTAGAGTGGCTACGCCGGGGCCGCCCCATTCGATGATTGCGCCAACACCGCCCTTTACACTCAAAATCCGCAGAATTTCAAGGCTGATATCCTTGGCGGTCACGCCGGGGCGAAGTTTGTTGATCAAATTCACCCGGAACATTTTAGGCATGGTGATGTAATAGGCGCCGCCGCCCATAGCCGCCGCCACATCCATACCGCCGGCACCAAAGGCAAGCATACCCAGACCGCCTGCGGTGGGGGTATGGCTGTCAGAGCCGATCAGTGTCTTGCCGGGTTTGCCGAACCGCTCCAGATGCACCTGGTGGCAGATGCCGTTGCCGGGCCTGGAAAACCGTACGCCGTATTTAGCCGCCACAGTCTGTAAGTACTGATGATCGTCGGCGTTTTCAAAGCCGCACTGCAGCGTATTGTGATCCACATACGCGACGCTCAGCTCCGTCTTCACCCGGGGAATACCCATGCCTTCCAGGGCCAGATATGCCATGGTACCGGTGGCATCCTGGGTCAAAGTCTGGTCGATTCGCAGTCCGACCTCGCTTCCGGGTGTAAGATCGCCGGACAGCAGATGCGCGGCAATAATTTTTTGTGCAATTGTCTTACCCATGGCGATAACACCTCTCGATCATATTCTTTTTCGCATGCTGGATGTGGGCGGTAATCAATTCCGCCGCCAAGTCCGCATCCCCGGAGAGAATGGCATTGCAGATAGCCTTATGCTCCTGAATGGACTTGCCCAGCCGGTCTTTATCTTCAATCGAAATTTTGCGATAACGCTGGGATTTTCGATGCAGAGGGATCAGCGCATCCCGAAGCACCGGACGGCCGGTAAGATTATAGATGGTATCGTGGAATTTGTCGTCCATCTTCCGCAGATTGTCGATATCCTGCTTGGCAAAATAGAAATCCTGCAGTTCGCTGATGTGCTGCAGTTCTTCCCTACCCGCATCCGTCAGATTTTTGGTGGCATGATAGGCCGCCAGACCCTCAATGCGCTCCCGGATATCCATAAGGTCCACTAAGTCTTCCAATGTGATACCTAATACCACGGAGCCCTTACCACTTTCCGCAATGAGTCTTTCCTGCTCCAATCGGCGCAGCGCTTCCCGGATGGGGGTGCGGCTAACGCCCAACTGCTCTACCAGCCTCAGTTCCGTAAGAATCTCACCCTGGGGATACACGCCGGTGATGATATCCTCTTCCAGTTTTTCAAACACTTGGGTAGCCAGAGAAATAGATTTGAATTCAGTCATAACTTCCTCCTGTCAGACGGTGAACCGGCCCGGGGCCAACTCTTGGATTTTTTCTTCCAGTTCTTTTGAAGACATTACAGTCTGCCGATCCTGCTCATACTGTTCATCCACCCATGCCTTCAGGGTCACCACCAGCGGATCGGTCTTGGCCACTTCCGCTTCCCCGGTCAGGTGATAGTGTCCATTGATCCAGTAAGCGATACCGGCAAGGCCGGTGGTCTTGCTAACCTCCACGGTTGCCTTGCGGTTTAAGAGCTTTTCCGTATCGAAAATGGTGTAAATTTCCGCATCCTTCAGCAGGCCGTCTGCGTGGATGCCTGCCCGGGTGGAATTGAAATTCTGACCCACAAAAGGCGTCATTACCGGGATATTATAGCCGATATCCTTTTGGAAATATTCTCCGATTTCCGTAATGACTGTGGGATCCATGCCATCCATAGAGCCCCGCAGAGATGCGTATTCAAAGACCATCGCTTCCAGAGGGATATTGCCGGTGCGCTCGCCGATACCCAGCAAGGAGCAGTTAACAGCGCAGGCGCCATAGAGCCATGCAGTAGATGCATTGGCAACCGCTTTGTAGAAATCGTTATGGCCATGCCATTCCAAGCACTCGCTGGGCACATCGGAGTAGTGCTGCAGACCGTAAATAATACCGGCAACGCTTCGGGGCATAGCTGCCTCGGTGTAAGGCACGCCGTAACCCATAGTATCGCAGGCTCGGATCTTCACAGGAATGCCCGCTTCCTTAGAAAGATTCTGCAGTTCGTTGACAAAGGGCACTACAAAGCCGTAGAAATCCGCCCGAGTAATATCCTCCAGGTGGCATCTGGGCACTACACCGGCCGCAAAGGCATCCTTAATGGTGCCCAGATAGTAATCCAGCACCTGCTGACGGGTCATCTTCATCTTCTTGAAAATGTGGTAATCGCTGCAGCTGACCAGAATGCCGGTCTCCTTGATGCCCAGGTCACGAACAAGGCGAAAATCTTCCTTACTGGCCCGGATCCAACTGGTAATCTCGGGGAATTTCAGGTCCAGCTCCATGCATTTTTCCAGCGCAAGGCGATCTTTTTTGCTGTAAATAAAGAATTCTGTCTGCCGGATGATTCCAAAGGGTCCGCCCAGCTTGGACAGGAGTTTATAGATGTTGACAATCTGGTCCACGCTGTAGGGCTCTACAGATTGCTGGCCGTCACGCAAAGAAGTATCGGTGATCCATATCTCCTCCGGCATGTTCATAGGCACCCGGCGATGGTTGAATGCCACCTTGGGCGCAGTGCCGTAGGCGTAAATATCCCGATGCAGATTGGGCTCAGCCACATCCTGCAGGGAGTATTTGTAGGATTTCTGCTCCAAGAGGTTGGTTTTTCCGGAAATTTCAAGCATTGGAAGGTCCTCCTTCATAGAGTAATGTATAATTGTATACAATAATACAACAATAATTCTATTTGTCAAGGCTTTCAGTAAAAATATTTCATTCCGCCCCAGATGGCAAAGCGTCGGTGTTACTCTTTTGCACAGTTTTTTGTGGAGCGCAGAATCTGGTCTGTAAGGGTAAACATAAGGGTAAACTTGTGTCAAATGCCCTGTTCCCAAAATAAATTCGTTCAAAAAGTTCGGAAAATAAAAGAAAACAGTCAGTAATCGTAAGATTTACTGACTGTTTCTTGGCAGGGGCACTAGGACTTGAATTGCCATAGATTTTGCATTTGGTTAACTTTTGTTAACCATTTAGCACCATTTATGTGGGTTTCCCGAACATTTAACCCCCACTAAATACCATGGTTAACCACCTATTACCACCCCAATAAGGGGAAAAATAAGGGAAAACTTTTTAAATGCCGCCTAGTAGGTACTTACAAACAAGCAGCAAACAAAAAAGACAATTTTCTTACTTTACAGGGGTTGGTTGTTTCGCTTTTACGCGACAGCGTATTACCGGTATTTCCCGTTTGGGATCATATTGAGTCTGAGTTTCAAATTCTGCACTAGTAAGATATTGCAACAGCTGTAACCTGTCGACTAAATTTCTATTTTCCTCATTGTCCGGAATGAATTCCTCATGGCGATAGGTTCTTCTTTCCAAATTTACAAATGGTTCCTCTAGTACCACAAGGTACTTTTCAAAGTCACCCAATTCAAGTATATCTAAGTGCCGGAAAAGGAGTTCTTTTCGCCTGCTTGTGTTATTCAACATCTCCCAGGCAGTCGAAAAAACCTCTCTGCTGATAACTACATCCAGCTTACATAAATGGTTCGCCACTTTTTCCGTCATTAGCTCTGTGCCATCTCGCTCTATTATTTTCTCCTTAATTGGTATCGATAGATTTTCATTAAGTACTAAAGATTCGAAAACAGCGGCAGAAAGGATTATCTGATCAATTACTTCTGCATATTCCACTTGGTTAAGCAGTATGTATGGCGCACATAGATCAGGCGCATAATCTTTCATTTCCTCATAGTCTGCCACAGTGAAATCAAAGCTTTTCTTTTCTACCATAATCACAAGCTTTTCAATATTAATCTTCTCTAATGCAATCGTAAACACATCCATCCGCAGCCGGGAAAGTATTTTGGTAAAAGTTTCAATATCGATTTCCGAGAGAATAACGCTTTCTTTAAATTCGTCTGTTAAGCACGTAGCATCCTTCTTTTCTAGAGTATCAGCATTTCTCTTAATGTAATCTAGTAAAGACTCGCTTAATCCGAATATATGCCAATAGTCATAAACACCGCTCCATAATACTAATACCTTATTTTTATTCAGAAGTATGTCCCACACAGCTTGAACACATTCCCCATTATCATCAATATGGTTTTTACATGCCTCAGTAACAGAATCCAGTTTAAAGTCTATATGCTCAATTATCCTCTCACAAAGCACCAGTTCATCGATACATCTATCCAGCATTTCCTTTGCCGATTGTTTAGATTCTTTTGTATTATGCTCCCTCAAAATAACATTCTCGATATATGACTTAAAATTAAGATGTACATAATCGAGAAGGGGTTGATATCCTAGGTTTAACAATACAGTGTAGTTCTGGGTATTTAGAGAATCGCCAATTGAAGGATTTTTATATGTAACAATTGTACTAATCATATCAGGATTTATCTCGTAATAACAATTGTCAAATATAAAATCCAACAATGCCCTGGATACATTCGTTATATCAAGTTTAGTGAAAGATATATTAAGCGCTGGGATAATAGCTTCCATTTTATCTGCAACTGGTATTAGAATTTTTTGCAAGATATCTTCATTTTCAACAAAGAACCGTGTCATTAACTGATTTTTATTAAGCGCACATAGTTGCTCATTTTTAAGGTGAAAACAGAATAAGTTCAGATACTTGATTTTCCGATCATATGTAAGTATATGGTTGTGATATATATCATCCCATACTTCTTGCCAAGCATCTGCCAACAATCTAACAAATCGTTTATCCTGATCTGTTTTATCGATAAACTCATTAATAAACGACCAGCTATCCCTTGATCCATTAGCCAACTGTTGCATTAAAACTGCTAATTTGTCGTCATAATTGTGGCAAGACAACATATGCTCCAGCAAATCAAAGTTAAGAATTGCTCTTTCTGAGAACTCGTGTACCTGTAATTTTGCTATAAGCTGGTCAAGTTTCTCAGTGGATAACGAATAAGAAAAATCCTTCGGTTTTTGGGTTTTTATTGACATTATAAAGTTAATATCCGCAATAGTTAAGCTATTTCCCTTAAAGTAGTTAATATAGTTTGCATATTCTTCATTAATATAGCCTTTACGTAACAGAAACTCCAACAACTTATTCGCAAGGATTTTCTCTCCCGCTGGGATTTCTTTCAGCTCTTTGGACTCTTCTCCAGTAGTTTCTTTTTCTTCAAAAAAGATTGTTTCTGATCCAAATTTGTGAATTAATTTTTGAAGCGACAACGTAGATAGTTGATGCACCTCCAGGTTCAACTTCTCAATTACATTTTTTCTACGCGTTTTTTCTTCTGCTGCAGAATGCTGCAAATAATTAAATCGTCTAATATAGGGGGTGCAAATGGTATGAAGATCGCTTATTGTTTTGTGCGTATTGCTTCCGCTCGAATTGGTGTATCTAATGTTCCATTGACCTGGTTGCAACAAAGTGCTTAAATCAAAATCATCGTTAAGGATATTGCTAGCATATATTGTATTTGAACCGTTTCTAGTTAAAGAATATGCCATCCCATCCCAATCAGTAATAGCACACAACATAGCATATTTCAGTTCATTTTTGCTATCCAATACATCGTGATCAATGTCATCAAGCACCCGTTTGTGTTCATCAATGTCATTTTTTATTTCCGCTTTGCGCCTATTAATGTATGCTGATTTAAAACCAAATGCACTCTTAACAAGTCCGGCCTCATTTTGCAATAACGCAAACTGATCTGGTTGAAGATTCTTAAATATAATTAGTGACATTAAAATTTTGTCATCAAGTGTCCATAAGCCTTGATTTATTTTAATTGTCTGCTTGTATAGTAGAAATTCATTATAAATATTATAAAGAACCCTCATATCAGAGATAAACGGAGCCACATCAAAAATATAATCTTGAGTGATGCTATGCTTTGTGGATATCCCATTCTCTACTTGCAAAAGATCTGAAAGAATTTCTCCGGAGTTTGTAGAATTTATGATAGGAATCACAGGAATTATAAAATCAAAAAACTTTGTGCGCTCTGTACCCGTAAACATCTCATCCTTGATGGCGTACACAAACACTACCTTTTCCTTAATTGCATCATAGTTATTTAGGAGCGTGTTTATTTCTCTTAACTTGACAAATACTGATGGATCGTCAAATCTATCCAAATCCTCAAAGAACACCACTCTAAAAGATGTTTCCTCAAAGAAATAAATAATTTCATCAACTTTTTTGTTTAGGATTTCACTTTCCTTTGGTTCGATAGATACAGTTCCAACTTCCTTTGGAAGCTTTACATCTTTAACAGACACCCTGCATACACATAGCTGCACTATTTTTGCCAACACCAATATGACGGCGATAAGCAACACAGTAGCAACCAATAGTGCAAACCAAGGCAATAAATTAAGTTTATTGCCAGCCTCAACCACGGATTTACGAACAAACTCTACGGCAGACGGCCAGAAAACAAACATAACTACAGCAGTAAATAACGCAACAAGTATGGTTGAAAAAAGAATTCTCCCATAACTTACCCTATGTATCTTTCTGTATCTGCTTTGAGGAATATCTCTTTGTTGCACTTTATAAAACAGTTGCTTAAGTATTCCTTCCTCAATATCTATCGACGCAAGTCCTTCTTTATCTGAAAATGTTGCCAGCGATATCTGTATGCTCTTATCTCCAATCACGGGTGAACTCTGAAGAAAAGTTTGAATGATACTGCTTTTTCCAGAACCATATGGGCCAGTTAACGCTATATTTTTTACTCTTGGATTAGTAATCGCCCACTGTAATGCCTTTATATGCTCCGTGCATTCGGTCACATCATTGGTAGGAGCAAGATCGATGAAGTCTGTTTTTACATCCGCTTTTCGATAAATATTATTAATGAGAATACCAACGTGTTTTATCAAGCACACCGTTCTATTCCAAAACACGATTATGGCATTTTTTATCTTTTTCATATGAAACTCCTCTCTCTATTTCAAGTTTGTTTTGCCGCACTATATCAGTACCCAATTCTAAAGTAATCCAAATACGCTTTAAAACGATCCTGCGCGGTGAGACAAGTGTCCATTAGGAAGCCTTTTTCGTAGTCCCACTCTTTGAGTCCGCGGTAGTAGAACAACTTCAGATTGTCCTCGATAATGAAAGGCACGATGTTATTCTTTAGGCACTCCTTAAAGAGGATCAGGCGGCCTACACGACCATTTCCGTCTTGGAAGGGATGGATGCGTTCAAAAGCCACATGGAAGGCTACGACGTCTTCAAAAGTCTTGGAAGGCAGTGCATTATAGTCTGCCAGCAACTTGCGCATCTCACCGGAAACATTTTCGGGGAGTGTAGTGTCATTACCGCCCACCTCATTGGGCAACTTTTTGTACTCGCCCACTTTGAACCAATCCTTTCGGCTGTCGCTGGTGCCGGTCTTCAGTACAAAATGCAGTTCTTTAATAAACTTCTCGGTCAAAGCAGAACCTGCCTGGTCGATCACCATATCAATGCAGTGGAAGTGGTTGGAGGTTTCGATCACATCGTCCACATTCACAGACTCGTTTTCAAAGCCAATGGTGTTGGTCTCAAAAATATACCGGGTCTGATCGTGGGTAAGGCGGCTGCCCTCAATATGGTTGGAGTTATATGTCAGGTCGATCTGCACTTTATGATAGATACCACCGGTCATCTTGGACGCTTTCTGCTCCCGGAGGATCTGCAATAACGAGAGGGTGTCTTTCTTTTTGTTGACGCGATCCGGCTTCTGCGCATTTTCCGGAATGTACCAAGTTTTGCCGATAAGCTTTGCTTCGGCAATCCTGCCATGGGCGCAGTAATTCCGCACACTTCGTTCAGAAAGTCCCCATTTTTCAGCCATTTTCGCAACAGATACGTATTCCATAGTTCCCTCCTGGCAAATTATCTCGCCATTATTATACCACATTACCGGCAAAATGGCAACCAATATATTCGTTTTGTTTTTCACTTATTGCCGATAAAGCGAAGAACATATCCCCTAACCTTCAGATAATGTAAATAGCCGCTGGACAGTTTTTTCATCCAACGGCTATTATAAATTTATCATCTATCGCATTCGGGCTCAGCGTTGAGCTGGAAACCAAGGAACATTAAGCAGTTCCATAATAAAGAAAAACCAACAAAAACCGGTAATTGCAAGTGAGGCAATAAAAAAGATAGCCTCAACTAAGAACAGCAAACAGCTATCGCTATTCCTAAGCTTGGCAAAGCATAGGCATAGGATTGCAAACAATAGGCTTACACATTGAAAAACAAAAAGGACTATTCCCAATGTACCCGAATTTACAAGCAAAAGTTCTTTGCCGTTCCAAACAGGAAAATACATTGATAAATAGAGGAACGGAACAATTAGGGATAGAATCAAAAAGATCCAACGCCCTATTGTCGTCGTTTTCATAAATATCTCTCCATTCAAACATAGGGTTGAAGAACAATTTCTATATACGCTGCTTACTTATTGTGTTGTTTAGCACCGAGATACTCTCCCAATATCATTATCGGTGCATATATACATATGTCCGCTACAAGTAGCAGTGCCCAATCAATATTGAGTAGCATTGTTTTTGCATTTACTAATGTGGGATTAATAGCCGACAAAACATAAAAAGCTAGCCAATGTGTTGGTCCAGAAATGTACACGGTATGTCCAATAAGTAAACTTAATAGAACTTGCACACCCAAAACCATTCCTACCAAAAGCAATGTCGTTTTCAGTTTAAAAGTGTAGGTATAACTGTTTGCACTATAACTTAGCGCCCAACTTCTCCTAAACAGAGTTACGCCCATCCCTACAAATCCCACTATGAAGAGGGCTAAATCAATGTTAATAATCTTAATAAATCGGAGTGGAATATTACAAACTACAGATATAAGTAGTCCCACACCTACTCCAGCAAAGTAATTAACAAAATAAGGTGCAAATTTCAAAAGCACTTCCTTTAATTTGTGCCAAAAGTTCTTGTCTTGATTTTGCATTTCCTTAACCTCGCATTTTTAGTTCTTCATACATATTGATTTCTTTATTAAGCAATTCTCTCACCAATAAGATGAATCAACTTTTCTACGCCGTACCGGAGATTATCACCGCCAATAATTTTATCCTTCATTTTTAGCAATATAGCGGAGTAAAAAATCCAAGTCTGCAAACAGAACATCGTCAACCTTTTCACCGGCACGCAAATCAACAAAGCGGGTTACATCTGTCTTTGTCAGTCGCACGGGTGCTTGGGCGGGAGCAATTAAAAGAATAGGAATCGTTGTTTTTTCGCTAGGGACAGCTGTCCAACTACTATTCCCTAGGCTTCTGCGTCGTTTGGTATTAGTTAGGCCAATAGGGGTGCTACCCACCAATCCATAACGACTAAAATACCATTCCACGGAGTACTCCTGCAAATTCCAGAAATGAATTTCACAATGTTTCCGTAACAGGCCAAACAGCTTGATTGGATAAATGGCAGTATCTGTTTCGATTTGCACCAAGCAAGCGGTACTGTTTAACGGCAGCATACAGTGAGGACTTATTTTACAACTATAATTATGTTTTTTGCAAAACTTTTTCAAAGTAATGATTGCCCGTATCCGTTTCACAAAGAACCGCAAACCGATATAGAGCAGAAACACAAGAGCAATTATTAGCAAAATCTTTAGACTTTTCATTACAATCCCTCCCTTTAGAGTTATGCCTGCCACTATCTAAAATTATTATAACGCAAAAGGAGGCCATTGTATAGGCCTCCTTCATTTGTTTCTTTTTCTAACGATTGCCCAGATTATCCAACCGATGCCACATACAATAATTAGGCCCAAAGATAAGAACGCAAAGAAAAGATACCCAAACGCATCCCATCCCCCAATCCGTGCACTACAAATAGAAAAAACGATTGCAGAAAGAACCAGCAGCATTGCAGGGAGGATTTTGACCCACATTTTTTTACTCTTAAAACAGAGCAAGATTTGTAACAGCAGGGTAACTATTACAGAGATAAAAACCACTAAGGTGGTATAATCAAGTTCAAAAGAATATGTATTATTCATATAGCCCCCTCTTTCATTTTAGTTAATTCCACTTGTTCTGATCCTAACAGCTTCGCATTGTTTAGTCGCTGTTATTATTGACTTTGTCCGCCAGTTCTGCAGCAAAAGCATACAATTCTTCGCTGCTAACATAATAACATCGTGATTGAACCCCGTTTGCTTTACTGGTGTATACCTCAAATTTACTCGAACCGTCAAAATCATTCACTTGCAAGTAAGCTCCGTCACTGAAATATACACGTATTCCGAATTGTGGCGTTCCGCCTTCGCCTGTGCTTTTTCCCTCATAGCTTGCGGCATTAAATAAATCTATAAATTTCTTAGCCTCATCTGAAGACAGTTTGTATTCTTCCTTACTGTTAATAACCCAAGCGTCGATTTTTTCCACATGGTTTTCTTCAATGCTCTCAATTTTATTGCAAGCAGCAAACAGTGATACGCACAAAACTACAATAACTAATGCAGAAAAGATTGATGCAATTCTATGTTTCCTCATACAGTTTATTCTCTTTCGCTATACCAAACATTAGAAGGATAATGATCTTCCAAATAATTGGACAATTCCGTTAGCTCTCCATCAATAAAAAATGTGTTTTCCTCAAAACCCTTGAATTCGTATCTGTTCCAGACAGAAAACTTTACAGGAGCTTCTCCCTCCCGGTATACGGTAATGGTAAAGGGCACTCCTGGATATCTATTTGTACTGTCATGCTTTTGCTTGTGTGCATCCAGTATCATTCTCAACAGTTCTGCGCAAATCGCCTTGTCTTCAATCACATAGGGATTTTGTTCGCTTCCGTAATAGGTCAGTTCCATATAGGAACAATCCACATCGATTGCACTATTACCGGATTCCTGCTGTTGATTATCTTCAGTTTCACTTTCACCTGTTGACTCATTATCTGCGGCAGGTATGTCGAATAGCATCTTACGAATTTTTTCCGCATAATCTGCTTGTTTTTTATCCATGTCCACCCCTTCAGTTACGATGCAGAACTCAGGAAGATAGCTGGAAAGTGGGTGTTGCCAAGGAATAATATAAATATCCTCTTCTTCCACCGAGTAGGTCATTAGGATTTCCTGCATTTGCGCAGCATTGACGCCTTTCAAGTCCATCCAACCATCGAATAAATACTCCCGACCGCTTCTGCTGTGGGGTAGGAGGCAAAAGGAATAGCTATTCTCAGCCATCTGCCAAACATACACATCCAGCCCGTCTGTAGCATCCAACCCAAAATATTCTGGGTAGTTTTCCTTTAACGTGAGCTGGGTTACACTTAGCTTTTGCTGGTTCGTTTCACCATAGGCTTTCGCTTTGGGTGTAGTTAAAAAACAAATCGCTACCGATATTGAAAGGACGAGCCCGACAACAACAATCCAAAAAGCCGGTTTTTTATAGTGCATTACAGAACGCACCCGAGTTTTGACCCTAACCTCACCAAAAGCAAGTGGACATGCTGCAATTCTCCGGCGATGGATACTACAATTAAGAAGCGCAGTAGAATATGCACGCAATTCTTCTTGATCCATATCTTTGATTACTTTTTCGTCGCAAGCCGATTCAATATCCCGGCACAGCAAGATATAGGCGATCCACATCACAGGGTTAAACCAATAAATGGAAAGCAGGAAAAATCCAATGGGCTTCCACCAGTGATCTTTGCGATGAATATGCGCCTTCTCATGGGCAATTACATTTTCCATATCACAGGAAGTTATCTCATAGGGCAAATAAATTCGTGGGCAAAACACCCCTAAAACGAAGGGAGAATCTACCTGTTCGCTTTGCCAAATATTTTCTTGTAACAGTGTGGCTTCCTTCATTTTTCCTTTTAGCCGAGAAACACTAACTGTCGAGTAAGTCAACATTACTACCATTCCCACCAGCCACAACCAGCTAAACACAGGAAAGACCGTTTCTCCAACAGTTTTAGGTGCCGACAAAGAATCTTTTTGTGTTACCACATAATTACTCTGTTCAGAGCTAACCGGCTGTCTGCCAGCTTCCAGCGCACTGCTATACCCTGGATTACTATCATAGAGAACATCTACTTCGCCAATATAGTTATTGCTAACAGCGGTAATGATTTGACCAGTCGCCAATTTATCCGGCACAAGAGAAAAATTGCTTTCTATAGAAAATGGCATTACGAGGCGAATAGCTACCACACCCCAGAGAAGTACACATATCCACTTAGGTGCTTTCCGGAAAACAAGCCGAACCAGCATAACTGCAATAGCCAGCAAAGAACCGATTAAACTCAGTTTCACCAATTCTAAAAACAAGTTCTGCATAGAAGCACCTCCTTATCCATTAATGATACGTTGAATCTCCTCGATGTCTTTCTCGGACAATGCCTGCCGTTTTCCAAATGCTGCAATAAATGCGGGAAGAGATCCTTCAAATGTCTTTGTAACAAATTCATCCAGTTCTGCTGCCTGGATTTGGTCTTTGGAAAAGATGGATGTAACAATTTTATTTTCTACCTTTAAAACACCGCGCTCTTCTAATCTCTTCATAACAGTATAGGATGTGGTTTCTTTCCAACCCAACCGTTCCTTGCAAAGCCGAACCAATTCCGGACTGCGAATAGGCTCGGACTCCCACATTATTAAGCAAAAACGGTATTCTCCCTCATGAATCTTTGGTGTATTCATAAACATCACTCCTCTTGTAATTGGTAAATCTGCTATTGTTGACAATCAATCTTTCGCTAATGTTTCCTTTAGCAACTGTTTATTGGTTTCCCAGTCCTCTTCCGTAAGGCATAATACCTGATTTCCGTCTATCTTTGCATTATAATAAGCTCCGTCTGCAGGAATCCTCTGGGAAACGACCTTTAACTCTGGAAGAATTTTAGCCAACTCTATTACATAATCCAGAATTTCTTTATCTGACATATCGGTAGTAAGCAAAGGCAGAACGCTTTTGGTCATTGCGTACAACTCCGCTAAACTAACTGTTTTTGCCTTTTCAATAAGTGCAGTCAAAACTGTTCGTTGTCTACTGGTCCTTTGAAAATCATCACCAATTTTGCGGATCCTAGAATATGCAAGCGCTTGGGCGCCAGTCAGATGATTGCTTCCTTCTATAAGATTCCAGTTTTGCTGCCCATTTAAATGTCTAGCCTCAGCTCCAGTTAATGCAATCTCTACGCCACCCACTGCATCTATGGCTGCAGCAAATCCAGAAAAGTCTACTTCTACGTTATGCTCAGCACTTACCCCGAAATTATAATCCAGTGTCTTGTTGAGCAAGTCAAATCCGTTAACCTTATCTATTAAGTACGGAACATTCAGTCGTTGCTTATAGTATCCTGGGATTTGTACCCATAAATCACGCATAAAAGAGGTCATGGTTAAGGTTTTAGAGGATTTGTTTATCGTTACTAAGATCATCGCATCGGAATGCATTCGCGGTTCTCCCTTTCGACGATCCTGACCAACCAGCAGAATATTTATATTGGCATTATCCTCTATTTTATTTGCCGGTCCTGTTGGTGTAACAACATCATTCCCATTCAATTCCGGTCCTGTGAAGTTTCCTTGAGTGCCATCTGTTTGATTTAGAATATTTTCAATTTCCTCGGAGGATAACGTAGGTCCATTGTTATCAAGCCTTTTAATATCCGATAGAAGATCCTTTATAAAAATCCCTGCTGCAAGTAGTATGATTAGAATTAATACCAGACCACTGCAAGCAATTATACGCACAATTTTCTTTTTCTGCTGTTTCTCTTTCATTTGTACTAATCCACCTTTGTCTGGGATATGTAATTCTATTATATAAAGCTCCGCCTCTACTCTAGTAGAGATAATGTTATTCTACTGCAGTAGAGAAGGAATGTCAATCCCAAAAACAGAAGATTTTTATGGTATACACGTTCAATTGTTTACAAAAAATTCTTCCTTTTTAAGAATAATATGGTATAATGATATCAACAAAGATTACATAGGTCTTGGTCTGCTGCGGGTTGTGTGGGGATCAAGGTACTGTGAGGAATTCTCTTTGTTCTCCAATATGTCCACCTGCGCCAGCTATCGGTCAATGGCGATCAGGAGCCTGGGTGTACTGGATGATAGTTTCTTTATTGCTTTTATAAGCACACAGTTTACGATGATAGACCGTTAAGTTTACTTCCTTCGTGGTTGCTGGTCTGGCAGGTGGCAGCAACCGTCTTCTGTACTACCCGCAGGAGCGAGAAAGTCTGCCCGTTCTACGGACCGTTAATTACCTCTGACCTCCTTAGGGATATTATGCCCTTTTGGCCGGTTATAAAGTTTCGATGTTTTGCGCAAGCAATCTAAAGTGTCCGATTATTAAAGTCTCCTACCTACTATGGGATAGTTATGCCCATTGCGGCGGAGATTTTTTATTGACCTCAGACAAAGCTTGTGCTAAACTATAATTACTACAGTATCTTAGTTTTGCGTTGGCAAAACACAGTCTCCAAGTTTCACAACGGTATTGCTATGCCCAAATGACATTGCAGAGACTGTAATAATTCCATACATGAGATGCGCAAGCATCATACAGTAAGAGTACAGCCATTTTTGACTGTACTCTTTTTGTATCTATATGACAGCTAAGATGATGGGCTTTGCGCGTCGGAGGTGGATAGTACGACTATTCATATTGACGCATTTTCACGAAGGAGGTGGTTGCTTATGGTATTTGACCTGAATTCAAATAT
>JAFVVI010000019.1 GCA_017502265.1 Oscillospiraceae bacterium | reverse complement strand
GAACTCGGTCATGGGCATCAGCAGGGCGTTGCCGCCGCCTGCTGCAGTACCCTTAACGTTCATGGTGGGGCCGCCGGAGGGCTGACGCAGAGCGCCGCCGGCATTCTTGCCGATGTAGCCCAGACCTTCGATCAGGCCCAGAGAAACGGTGGACTTACCTTCGCCGAAGGGGGTGGGGGTCACAGCGGTGACCTCGATGAACTTGCCGTCGGGCTTATCCTTCAGACGGTTCATAACCTTGATAAAGTCGATCTTGGGGGTCTTGCCGTAGGGAATGATCTCCTCCTCCAGCAGGCCCAGCTTCTGACGGAAGAAGTCAACGGAGGGCAGGGTCTTCTCTGCTTCCTCTGCGATCTGCCAGTCAGCGAACTTGGTGGGGTCCAGCTTTACCAGGCCCTTCTCGTCCACATACTTGCCATTTTCGTCGAATACGATTGCCATGATATGTTTCCTCCTTAATTTGTGGTGCTGCTTTGCAGCATACTTACAATAATTTATGATACTACCGTAACATCAGCGGCTTCCCGGACGAAAGCCATGACCTTACTGGTGAGCACACTTCTCATAACCGCTTTTTCAAACGCTTCGTCGTAGTAGTCTTTCAGCTGCTCGACGGTAAGACCGTTATTGCGGGCGATCACCGCCACGGCCTGGGCCAGATCTTCTTTGGTGGGTTCGATCTTTTCCAGCTCTGCGATCTTATTCACAGCGGCAATATTTTTCATCGCAGCCTCGGCAGCGGGATAGGCATCCTTGCGCAGCTGCTCCTCGGTGGTGTTCATAAACTGGCAGTACATCTGCAGATTCAGACCCTTCTGGGCCAGCTGGGCTTCCAGATTCTGCAACTGCTCGTTAACAGCCTTTTCCAGTTCCTCGGGATCGACCGTATACTCCAAAGTGGCTGCGGCCTGACGGAGCAGGCGGTCCTGCAGGTCCATCTCGCCCCGCTCGTCGGAAAATTCCTGCATGCTCTTGCGGAGCTGCTCCCGCATCTCGGGGAAGGTATAGCAGCCGCCGATCTCCTGGGCAAACACATCGTCCAGCTCGTACTGGGTCTTGACCCGGATCTCGTGGATCACGCAGCGGAACTCCGCCTTCTTGCCGGCCAGCTCGGGGGCGTGGTACTCGGTGGGGAAGGTGACCTCCACCGTCACAGGCTCTTCGCAGACCTTATCCAGCAGCTGCTCTTCAAAGCCGGGGATAAACATACCGCTGCCCAGCACCAGGGTCTGGTTCTCTGCGGTGCCGCCGGCAAACTGCTCGCCGTCGCAGAAGCCTGCGTAGTCCAGCACCACCTCATCGCCGGCCTCGGTGGGACGGTCCTTGATGACGGCAATGCGGGGGTTCTGCGCCCGTACCCGCTCGATCTGCTTATCCAGCTCCTCGTCGGTCACGGTATGTTTGGTCAGTTCGGCCTTCAGGCCCTTGTAAGTAAAGCTCATAGGTCTATGTCTCCTTATCAATATACTACTGTTATAGTAGCATATTTTCAGGCTGTTCGCAATCTTTCTTTTGGCTTTTCGCCGCCAACAAGAGGATTATACAAATTTTTCTTGCAAAAACCAATATAGTTGTGGTATTTTATTTATAGTTTCTATCTATAGATTTCGAGGTGCTGCTATGAACTACAATTACCTGCGATACTTTTCTGTCCTTGCTCAGGTGGAGCATTACACTCTGGCCGCTGCCCGGCTGGGCATCTCCCAGCCCTCTCTGAGCAGCGCCATCCACGCCCTGGAAGACGAGCTGGGCGGTGTCAAGCTCTTTGAAAAGGTGGGCAGAAATATCCGGCTCACCGAAGAGGGCCGGTATTACCGGGAGCAGGTGGATGCGGCGCTGCTGCAATTGCACAACGCCTCCCAGACTCTCCACGAAAGCAAGAACAGCGCCCCCGTGGTGGTTCGGCTGGGTCTTGTATCCGGGGCGCTGGATAGCTTGGTGTCCCAAGAGGTCACAAACTATGCCCGGCAGAATCCCCGCGTCCGCTTTCAGCTGACGGAAAGCTCCGCCGAAAGTCTGATGGATATGGTGCGGCAGGAGAAATTGGATATGGCTCTGGTGGACACCACCAATCGCGATCGCAGCCTCCACTTCCGCAAGCTCTGCGAGCAGAATTTCTATGTTGCCCTGCCCGCCGATCATCCCTATGCCTCCCGGAGCAGGCTCCTCTATCAGGACCTGCAGGGGCAGCCCCAAGTGACTTTTCACTACGATGTGGACAACACCTTTGAGCAGTGGGCCGCCGGCCACGACGAAAAAAACGTCTGCGCAGTGAATACTGCCCAGGCCGCCCTGAGTATGGTGGCTTCCGGGTTTGGTTTCTGCTTCCTGCCGGAAAGCTGCGTACAACCCCGGGAGGGTGTTGTATTCGTACCCCTGGAAAATTGGCACCAGGCGCTGTATATGTGCATTTTATACGACAAATGGCTGGAGCCGCCCATTTGGGGCTTCTGCGAAGGACTTGTAAAGGTCTTCCGCAGTCAGCCGAAAGCAGAGAACAACAACTGGTATACAGATATATAATATACACCCCGGGATATCCCGGGGTGTTGCTTATTCTTCGATGCGGTACAGCCGTTTGGCGTTTTCGGTGGTGATGCGGGCGGCTTCTTCCGGGGAGATGCCGCGAATCTCCGCCAGCTTTTCCGCCATACGGGGCAGGTAACCGGGGTCATTCCGCTTGCCCCGGTAAGGCTCCGGCGCCATGAAGGGGCAGTCGGTCTCAATAACGATGCGATCCAGTGGGATGCTGGCGGCGGTCTCCACCGCCTTGCGGGCGTTTTTGAAGGTAAGCACACCGGTGAAGCCAATGTACCAGCCCATTTTTACCAACTGCCGGGCCATCTCCGCCGAGCCGGAATAACAATGGAACACGCCGGTGACCGTAGGGAATTCCTTGACGATGCGCATACCGTCATCGTGGGCCTCCCGCTCGTGGATGATGACGGGCATATCCAGCTCCTTGGCCAATGCCATCTGCATACGGAAAGCATTTTTCTGAATATCCCGGGGAATATCCTCGTAATAGTAGTCCAGACCGATCTCGCCGATGGCCTTGACCTTTTCGTGGCGGCACAGCTTGCGATATTCCTCGATTACTTCTTCGTTCACCTCGTCGGCAGAATCCGGGTGGGAACCTACCGAGCCATAGAGCCAGGGGTAGGCTTCCGCCATTTTCACAATGTCCCGGGAGCTGCGCAGGGAGCAGCCGGCGTTCATCACATAGCCGATGCCTTTGGCGGCAAGGCCATTCATCAGTTCCTCCCGGTCCGGGTCGAAGGCCGGGTCATTTAAATGGGCATGGGTGTCAAATAACATGGTAATTCTCCTTAACAAGCAAATTAAGCCTTCCCCTTGAGGGGAAGGTGACCCGGCAAAGCCGGGGCGGATGAGGTGTTGTTTTTTCAGCCACCTCATCAGTCAAAAATCAAAGATTTTTGCCAGCTTCTCCTCAAGGAGAAGCCTTATTCTTCAATCACGGCCACAAAACAGCCGGCAATTTCCTGCGCACGGGGGTCTGAGAGGGAAAAATCTGTGTGATTGGGCCAAAGCTGCAGGCCCTGCCCGGAACATTTCCCGGCGGCCTCCTTCAGTACCCAGAATTTCAGCAGCGCAAGACGCTTGTCCTGGGCCTTTTCGAATTGGGCCAATTCATTGGGGGAGAGTATTTTTTTCGCCAGCGACAGTTTGATATCCCTGTCCATCTCCTCCGCGTCGATGCCAATGGGCCTTTCCGAAAGGGCGACAAACACATAACCCGGGGTATGGGAGATGGAAAAATGCAGGGTCGAATCGGCAAAATACGGCTTTCCCAGCTGCGTCCTGCAAATCTCCGGCAGCGGGCCACCGTACAGCTTTTCCAAAAGCGCCAGGCCTGCCTGATGGGCATCCGCGCCATTTAACTTTTCATATAAGAGCTTCACCGGTACTCCCCCTTTTATTAAAAGTATACCACAGGTATCTTTCTTGTCAACGGCGCATATGGATAAGCAGAGAGGAGTGATATATGTGACGGAGCAAAAACCGACTCTGCCCCACAAACTGATTCTCAACGAACGCAGCCACCTGACCGTCACCGGGGTGACGGAGGTCTTGAGCTTTGATGCCACTGCGGTGATCGCCCGGACGGAAAGTGGCACATTGGTGGTGCAGGGCAAGGATCTGCAATTAAAGACCCTGCTGCCGGAGGGGGGACAGGTTGCGGTGGAGGGCCATATCAGCGCGTTGGTATATGAAGAGCCCCGCCCCGCCGGCTCTGTTTGGCGGCGGCTGATGGGCGGATGACCCCGGCGGCCCAGTTCGGGCGTTTTATCACAGGCCTGGCCCTTGGAGCGGGGGTAGGAATCTTCTACGGTTTTCTCCGCCCGGTGCAGCGGAAGCTTTCCTGGCTTGCCGATCTGATTTTTGCTCTGGCGGCAATTTGGGTCTACCTGTTTTATGGCTTTGGGGTATGCCAAGGAGATCTGCGGGTGGCGTATTTAGCGGCCGGGGTGGCCGGCGGGCTGCTTTGGGACAACCTGCCCGGCCGGTGGCTGCAGCCGGTTTTTGACGGCTTTTGGCGGTTGGTAGGCGGTTTTCTTCGGCCTTTTGGGAAAATTTTTAAGAAAATTTTCCGTTTTGCGAAAAAAATTCTTGCAACCGCTAAAAAATGGGTTACAATAAAATGGAGAAAGAATTCACCTGATGCCAAGACCAAAGGAGTACGCCATGAAAACAAAGAGAAACCCCCTCGGTCATATCCGGTTTATTTATCGGCGCAGCTCCCCGCTGACCAAATGCGTGGTGCTGGTGGCCATCGTACTGTCTACCCTGGCGCTGATCGCGCTGCGGATCGGCATTCAGGCCCAGCAGGGTCAGCAGCAGAAGCTGCAGGAACAGGCCGCCCAGTTAGAGTACGAAAATTATCAGCTCACCCGCAACATCGCAGAGCTGGGTACCGTGGAAAGCGTCAAGCGCATCGCCACGCTGGAGCTGGGTCTGGTGGATCCTGACAGTCAATTCTTTACCCCAAGCAACTAAAATGGAGGAAGTATTCAATTTATGGAGTTAACCGTTGGAGCAATTCTGGAAGGTAAGGTAAAATCCATTACCAATTTCGGCGCATTCATCAGCCTGCCGGACAATAAGACCGGTCTGGTACATATCTCTGAGGTGGCCAACACCTATGTCAGCGATGTCCGTCAGCATCTGACCGAAGGACAGGATGTAAAAGTTCTGGTGCTGAGCATCGATGGCGGAAAGGTGAATCTGTCCATCAAGCGCCTGGAGGCAAAGCCTCAGCGAGAGGACCGTCCCCCGCGCCCTGCGCCCACCCGCAATGCTCCCACACCTCCCCCCGCGCCCAAGACCGCCGACCAGCTCTTTGAAGAAAAGCTGAAGGCATTTATGTCCGAGTCCGACAGCAAGATCTCTTCCTGCCGTCAGTATTCTGACCATCGGACCAAGAGCCGGAGAAGATAAACGTTTTGCGGTCATTCCGAGGGTATTTATGCCCGTGGGAATCCCCATCTTATCAAGGGGATTGCCACACCAGTGTGCGCACTGGTTCGCAATGACCTGTTAATTGGAGATTTACTTATGACCGTTGTAATTACAGGCGGCAGCCGGGGAATCGGCGCCGAAGCCGTCCGGCAGTTTGCTGCCCGGGGCGACCGGGTCTATTTCCTGTATGAAAAAGAACACCAAAAAGCCCAGGCTGTGGCTGCCGAGACCGGCGCCACGGCCATCTACTGCGATGTGGCCAACGGCCAGGCTGTGCAAAAGGCATTTGCAGAAATTCCCGATGTAGACATTCTCATCTGCAACGCCGGGATCTGTCACACGGGGCTATTGAGCCAGCTACCGGAGCAGCAGTGGGATCGGCTTTTTGATGTGAATGTGAAGGGCATTTACCATTGTGTGAACGCCGCCATGCCCCATTTTCTGAAGAAACAGGCAGGGGCAATCATCACCGTCAGCTCCATGTGGGGACAGGTGGGCGCTTCCTGCGAGGCGGCCTATTCTGCCACCAAGGGCGCAGTGATCGCCCTGACCAAGGCATTGGCCCAGGAGTTAGGACCGGCGGGTATTCGTGTCAACTGCGTGGCCCCGGGGGTCATTGAAACGGATATGTGCGCTGCTGTTGCCCCGGAAATCATGCAGGCGCTGAAAGAAGAAAGTCCCATCGGCCGCACCGGCACACCGGCAGATGTGGCCAAGGCAATGCTCTATCTTGCCGACGCGGATTTTGTCACCGGACAGGTTTTGGCCGTCAACGGCGGCTTTGTGATTTAATTTTAGGAGGATATTTACTTATGAAAATTGCATTGGGTTGTGACCACGGCGCGCTGGCGCTGAAAAACGCGCTGATCCCCCACCTGGAAAAGAAGGGCTTTGAAGTCAAGGACTTCGGCACTTACACATTGGACAGCTGCGACTATCCCGACTTTGCCGGCGCTGCCGCCAAGGCTGTTGCCAGCGGCGAGTGTGACAAGGGCATCGTCCTTTGCACCACCGGTATCGGCGTGTCCATCACCGCCAACAAGGTGGACGGCATCCGCTGCGCGCTGCTGAGCGATGTGATGAGCGCCCGTATGACCCGGGAGCACAACGATACCAATATGATGGCCATCGGCGCAGCCGTCACCGGTCAGATGCTGGCCTTTGAGATCATCGACACCTGGCTGGGCACGGAATTCTCCGGCGAAGCCCGGCATCAGCGCCGCATTGACAAAATGATGGCGTTGGAAAAATAAAACCAAAACAAAAATCGCCTGCCGTAATGGCAGGCGATTTTCTTATTTCTCCATTTCGGCGGTGAAGGCCTTTTTGTCGGCTGCGCCGAAGTAGGCAGAGCCGGCCACGAATACATCCGCGCCGTTTTCCTTGCAGGTGACCACGGTGTTCAGGTCCACGCCGCCGTCCACCTCTAAGTGGCAATCGGGATTGACCTTGTCCAGCATCTCACGCAATTTCTTGACCTTGGGCATCATATCGGCCATAAACTTCTGGCCGCCGAAGCCGGGCTCCACGGTCATCACCAGCACCATATCTACCATGGGCAGGTATTCTTCAATGGCTTCCGCAGGGGTCTTGGGCTTGACCACAATACCGGGCTTCACACCCAGAGAGCGGATCAGCTCCAGGGTCTTGCGGATATTTTCGGGCGTATCCGCTTCCACATGGATGGTTAAGTAGTCAGCGCCGGCCTTGCAGAAGTTCTCGGCATACTTGATGGGGGTGTCGATCATCAGATGTACATCCAGCACCAGGTCGGTGACAGGCCGCATGGACTTGACCAAAGAGTAGCCAAAGGACAGGTTGGGCACAAAATGGCCGTCCATAATGTCCACATGGAGCCACTTGACGCCGTTTTCCTTGCAGGCCTGAAAATCCCGCTGCATATTCATATAGTCACAGGACAGAATAGAAGGTGCTAAAATAGCCATAAGTCATTACCTCACAATTTTTCGTTATTTTCCAGCAGATCTGCCAGAGTGATGCCTTCAAAAAAGCTGTCGATCATTGCGTCCAGCTTATCCCACATAGGTTTGGTCTGACAGCAGGCAGACCGTCCGCAGGCCGACGGCCCTTGGCTGGTGCAGGACACCGCCGCCAGCGACCCTTCCGTCAATTTCAGAATGCTGCCCACGGTGTACTCCGACGGCTTGCGGTTGAGCCGGTAGCCGCCGCCCTTGCCGTGGACCGCGTCCACAAAACCGGCCTTGCTCAACACGGTCATAATGGACTCTAAATATTTTTGGGAAATACCTTCGGATTCGGCGATTTCCTTAAGAGGAATATATTCTCCTGCCCCTTTCATGGCAAAGCATACCATCACACGCAGGGCATAGCGGCCTTTCGTCGATACGATCATAGGCTTAATGACAGTGGTCGCAATGGGCGCAATCGGGGAATTGTTTTGCGTCGTATTCGATGCCGTTTTTATCGTAGTAATCCTTCAGCGCGCCTTTGATTGCCTCCTCTGCCAGCACAGAGCAGTGGAGCTTGTGGGCAGGCAAGCCGTGGAGGGCCTCGGCCACCGCATCATTGGTCAGCTTCAGAGCATCGGAAATGGGCTTTCCCTTGATCATCTCCGTGGCCATAGAGGAGGAGGCAATGGCAGAGCCGCAGCCAAAGGTCTCAAACTTTACATCCACAATGATGTCGTTTTCAATTTTCAGATAGATCTTCATAATGTCGCCGCACTTGGCGTTGCCCACTTCGCCGATGCCGTCGGCGTTTTCGATTGTACCCACATTTCTCGGGTGCATAAAATGATCCATAACTACTTCGCTATATAATGCCATAATCTTTCTCCTTATTACAGAATATATTCTCTCTTGCCGTTTTGCAGGTCACGCCACACAGGGCTCATATTCCGCAGCAGCTCCACAACCTGGGGAACGGCGGTGAGGATATGGTCGATTTCTTCTTCCGTATTTTCGTGACATACGGACAACCGCAGAGAGCCGTGGGCCACATCGTGGACCCGGCCGATGGCCAGCAGCACATGGCTGGGGTCAAGACTGCCGGAGGTGCAGGCTGAGCCGGAAGACGCGCAGATTCCCTGAGCATCCAGCATCAGCAACAGGCTTTCGCCCTCGATGCCCTCAAAGCAGAAGCTCACATTGCCCGGCAGGCGGTTGACAGGGTCGCCGTTCAAGGCGCAGTGGGGAATTTTGGAAAGGCCGGCGATAAGCTTGTCCCGCAGGGCGATGACCTTGGCGTTGTTCTTGTCCATATTGGCGCAGGCATCTTCCAGCGCAGCGGCCATACCCACGATGCCGGGCAGGTTTTCCGTACCGCCCCGCTTGCCACGCTCCTGGGCGCCGCCCTCGATGATGTTCACCAGGGGCAGTCCCCGGCGGACATACAGCGCGCCCACGCCCTTGGGGCCGTGGAACTTATGGCCGGACAGGCTGAGCATATCAATGTTCTGCGCTTTTACATCAATGTGGAGGTGGCCGGCCACCTGCACCGCGTCCGTGTGGAAGGGCACGCCGGCTTCCTTGCAAACCGCGCCGATCTGGGCGATGGGCAGCACAGAGCCGATCTCATTGTTGGCGTACATAGTTGTCACCAGGCAGGTGTCCTCGCGGATGGCGTCTTTGACCTGCCGGGCGGTAATGTTGTGGCCCTCTTTCACATCCAGAAGGGTGATTTCAAAGCCCTCTTTTTCCAGCGCATTCAAGGTGTGCAGCACGGCGTGATGCTCAAAGGCGGTGGAAATAATATGCTTTTTACCCTTTCTTGCGCCATAGAAGGCAGCGGACCGAATAGCCTGGTTGTCCGCCTCGCTGCCGCCGGAAGTGAAGTAGATCTCTCTGGCTTCACAGCCTAAGCACTTGGCAATCCGGGCGCGGGCATCGTCCAAAACCTCCTTGGCCTCCTGACCTACGGTGTGCAAGGAAGAGGGGTTTCCGTAAAATTTTTCAAAACAGGGCATCATCGCCTGCAGGGCGTGCGCGCTGATTTTTGTAGTAGCAGCATTATCTGCGTAAACTTGCATTTTGATACCTCCGGGTATTTACCTACTTGTTGTATGGGTAATATACCATCATTTACCTATGGTGTCAATAGGTAGATCGCATTTCGATAAGAAATTTCTCCCAGTTTTTTCGACTTTTGCATCGGTTACTATTTTGCGTTCGAGGAATATTAACAGAGCAGACGAAAGGAGGGCCTGATTATGAAAAAATTTTTGAATCGCACAGGATCATTTATAATATGTGTATGGCTGATGTGTGTGGCTGCCAACGCCCAGAGCCTGATCCCCGGGGGGCAGGTCATCGGCCTGGAATTGGGGGATAATACCGTCACCGTTGCGGCTTTTGACGAAGAATTGGGAGCCGATGCCCAGCAAGCCGGTTTGAAGGTGGGCGACCGGATCCTATCCGTCAACGGCAAAACCGTGCATACCGCCGCCGATGTGCGTTACGCCTTGGAGCGGTCCGAGGGCGTGGTAGAGCTGACGGTCCAGCGGAATAAGAAATCCGACACCCTGCGCTTTACCCCCGCTGTCACCACCGACGGCCCAAAGCTGGGGGTTTATCTCAAACAAGGGGTCACCGGCATCGGCACGGTCACCTGGTATGACCCGGACACAGGCAAATTCGGCACGCTGGGTCACGGAGTCAACAATCCCCGGGGTGAGCTTTTGAATATGGTATCCGGCAACGCCTATCGCGCCTGCGTGGTGTCCGTGCGCAAGGGCGCTTGCGGCAATCCCGGTCAGCTCATGGGGGCATTACAAGACGCCGAGCCCATCGGCGCATTATACAAAAATACCACCCGGGGCATTTTCGGCACCACTGACAAAGGCTGGTCCGGCACAGCCATTCCCTTGGCTGCGGCAAAGGATGTCCGTACAGGGCCGGCCACCATTCGCTCCACGGTGCAGGGCGACACCGTACAGGAATATTCTGTGGAGATTTTGAAGGTTTATCCCACCGCAGGCGCCACCGGCCGGAACATCCTGCTGCGGATCACAGACCCGGCGCTGCTGGAAGCCACCGGCGGCATCGTACAGGGCATGTCCGGCTCGCCGATTATACAGGACGGCAAGCTCATCGGCGCCGTCACCCATGTGTTGGTGAATGACCCCACCACGGGATATGGCATTTTTATTGAAAATATGCTCGACGCCGCGGCATAACGGGCGATCGCAGATCGCCCCTACGAACGGAAACGATACACACCGTAGGGGCGAACTGTGTTCGCCCGCTTTTTGTTGCAATTTTCATTGCCCTGTGATAGGATAAACAAAAAGGAGGCGGGAATAATGAGCAATCAACCGATTGATTTTGAAAGCGCAGAATTTGCATTACGGCAGAGTTGGGAAATCCATAGACAGGCTTTTGGCCCCATACTGGAGCCAGCATTTGTTGAAAATCAGCAAGTGCGTATTTTGCTAATCAATGCCCTGAACCATATCAGCAGACGGGAAGTAAAACGGGGTATGGAAATCCTAAAGGAGATCCATCCTCACTGCATATATGACGAAGATAAAGCTGCTTGGGCATTTTTTGTAGGTCTGTGTTTCGAAATGGGCGGCGCACGGGAACAAATGCTTGAATGGTATGAGAAAGCAGGCGAACTCGGCCACCGGTTTTATCTTCCCTATCTGAAGCTGGCCAAGGCTGCGCATACAGCGGCACAATTTGAAAAAGCAAAGGGTTATTATCAAACCGCTATCGACTGCTTGTTAGAAATGTCTGAAAATGATAAGGACGAAATTATACTTGGCTCTGCTTATACAAATTTAACATCCTGTCTGACTATGCTCCATCGATACGCAGAAGCAGAAAAGGCTTGGAACACAGCGCAGCAATATCCCGCCCAACCCGGCGCAGATGCCACAGCAGCTATTTTATATGCAGCTATGGGAAATGCAGAAAAAACTGCCGAACATATCAATAGCTTAAAAGAAAAATTCCCGGCTTGGGTAGCTCAAACCCAACAAATGACCGGACAGATTTTAAGCGGTACACATCCCGCTTTCCCTAAATAGGAGATCATTGGGCGATAAAATGGAAGCCATCAAAATGGCTTCCATTTTTGTTCTTGGATAGGTAGATACTTGCGCATCCCCCGAAATCAGAATTTGTCGAAAAGGCAAGGAAAATTAAAAGTCTCCTTTTTCGACATTTCATCTATGTCAAGTTAAGGACAACGGTTGAGGTATGTAAAGACCTGCCTTTTACCCCGAAATACGCATAAAAACCGCAGAAAAACACAAAATTCTTTTGTCCCCTACTTGACATCAGCGTGTCCGGCTCGCCGATTATACAGGACGGAAAACTGGTAGGCGCGGTGACCCATGTGCTGGTCAACGACCCAACTACCGGCTACGGCATTTTTATTGAAAATATGTTAGATGCAGCGGCATAAAAGCCTCCCTTGTGTAAAGGGAGGTGGCTGCCTGAAGGGCAGACGGAGGGATTGTAAGGCATCGATACGCAACAATCCCCCAGTCAAAAATCAAAGATTTTTGCCAGCCCCCTTTACACAAGGGGTCCTTGGAAAGGAGGAAACACTATGGATTTCTACAACATTCCCATCGGATTCGGGTTGGCGTTGTCCTCTAACACCGCCGCTATGAACCGCTACGCCCATATGACCGATTCTCAAAAGAAGGCCATCATCACCAAGGCCCACAATGTCCGCTCCGAGCGGGAAATGTACACCCTGGTCGCCAACCTCGCCAACGACACAATGCAATAATGTAGGGGCGGATGCCCACATCCGCCCGTTTTTACTCTTGCAATTCTGCACACAATATGCTAAAGTGACTTGATACATGTGAAATCGGGCGTATTTTTCTTTTTTCGAATAAATGCGCCAATTTCAACATATACAACATGGTGAATTTGATAAAAAACAAATTCCTTCTTTGTTTGTGTTTGCTTTTGCGCCCTATTTCACATTGCGTTAGTTTGGTGACTATCGGAGTTTGCATTTTTTGTGCGGTTACTTCGGTAGCCGCACTTTTTATTTTAGGGGAATAAAATAGCGGTGTTTCATTATAGAGAGGAGAAATAGAAATGAATTTTACAGATGTTATAAAAAAGTCCGTACTTGAAAAGTTTCAAGCAAGCGACCTGACTACGACATCCATCGCTGTCACTCTGGGTATGGCAATATTATTAGGCGTGTTTATTTACTTTGTGTACCGCATAAGTACAAAAAGTGGCTTTTACAACCGGGACTTTAACAAATCTTTGGCTGCATTGCCAGTTGTAACGGCCGCCATTATGTTGGCGATGGGTAGCAATATTACAATCAGTTTAGGTATGGTAGGTGCGCTGTCCATTGTCCGCTTCAGAAATGCGGTTAAAAACCCCATCGACCTTACATATTTGTTCTGGAGCATCAGCATCGGTATTGTCGTCGGCTCCGGTTTGTTTGAGTTGGCCGTTCTATTAAGCTTGGCCATTACTGCGCTGCTGTTTGCTCTGGACTTACTCCCCACTTTCCGGGCTCCCTGCCTGCTGGTAGTATCCGGCGAGGATATTGCCATAGAGTCGGAATTGATTGCTATTGCAAAGAAACATTCCCGTTCGGTTGCTATCCGTAGTCGGAATGTAAGCAAACGCGGTGTGGAATGGATTTTGGAAATGCGTATTTGCAATGAGGATTCCCTCGTACAGAAGATCGCTGCTCTGGAGAAAGTTTCTTCTGTGCACCTTATGACCCACGACGGTGACGTTCGTTTCTAAAGATACGGGGTGAGCGATATCGAATTCCGAGTAGAGAATAAATATCTTGTTTCTGATTTGGATCTTGCTGTCATTGCTGAGCGTCTGTCCATAGTTATGCAGCAGGACATTCATCAGGTAGGCGACTGTTACGAAATTCGAAGCATCTATTTTGATGATGCTTGGGATCGCTGTATGGACGAGAATGATGCGGGCGTTGATTGCCGCCAAAAGTACCGCATTCGTACTTATGGATCGGGAAACGCCCCCATCAACTTGGAAATCAAGGCAAAACAAAACGGCTTGACCAAGAAGACAGCGTGCCGTCTTACCCGCAGTGAATACGACCGCATTATCGATGGTGGAAATGATTTGGAATTTGGGGACAAGAAACCTTTAAACCAGCTGCTTTTACAAATGCGCTGCGCTGAAATGCAGCCTAAAGTTATCATTGCATACGAACGGACCGCATTCGTACATCCTATCGGAAATGTACGCATTACCTTTGACCGCAACATTATGGCAAGTAGGAAGTGCACATCTTTTCTGGATGACCGTATAGAAGGAATGGTTCCGCTATTGCCCGTTGGAATGCACATACTGGAAGTCAAATACGACGAGTATCTTCCGGATGTAATTGCTAAGCAATTAGAAATCGGAAAACTGCAGCAAACGGCTTTTTCAAAGTATTATCTGGGAAGGCTGGCTGTAAATGGAGAATTCCCTATTACATTATAAACCGTAGGAGACAAATAGATGTTAGACAGAAGAAATCACAAAGTCATAGTTTTCTTGTGCGCTCTTCTTGCGTTGGTCTTTGCTATCGGGGCTTTTCTTTTTCTTGAACGACAGTATTGTATGGATGTTCCGTTGATTCTTGAAAGCAACATTTACGAATATACAAAAGTCTCAACTCTGGATATTTCGCAATTGCGCTTTAATGGGGAAAAAATTGCGGCCGATATAGCTAACAATACCATATATATTTCCCAGGCGTCGGATAAATTGTCTCATTATTCCTCATTGCAGGGAGAATTGAAATCCACAAATCCTGCCTATACGTTGTTTTTTCTAAAAAATACTGCGTTGAATGATATTTCCTCAGCAGTTGAAAGCGGCACACCGCTATCTCTCGTTATTGTAGAAGAGGATCTCTGTCAGTTAGTGAATGTGGTTATCACCACACTTCCTGTTATCAATATAGATGGCGCAGTAACACATCAAGACGAAGAGCGTAGGGCTGTATATTCCGGATTTGCTACCATCTGGTCGGGCTTTGATCCTTCTACAGAGGCATACTCCACAATATCCAGTGATTTACAGTGGCATGTCCGTGGAAACAGTGCTGCCGCAGAGCCTAAGAATCCTTGGAAACTTTCGTTTAAGAACGAACGTGGAGAGAATAAAAATGTGGAGTTAGTGGGCTTAGGCAGAGATGATGACTGGATTCTGAACAGTCTCACGATGGATGATACGCGAATAAAAGAAAAGCTGTTTATGGATCTATGGAACATAATTGCAGCAGGAACAGATTATAATTATAAAATGTCATCCGGTGAATATGTGGAAGCGGTCATCAACGGGAAATATATGGGAGTATTCCTGCTGCAGCGCAGATTGGACGCGAAATATCTGGAACTGTCGGACGAAGATGTGCTTTTAAAGGTGACACATTATCAGGCAACATCTGCGGAAGAAGCATATGAATTCGTAACGCCTAAAGTGAATGCGGAAGAAATATATACTATCATGCAGAGGGTCTTTGAGGGAAAAGAACCCAGCAGCTATAATTTATACAATGTAATTGATGTAAATTTAATGCTACAGCTGGCCAGCGCGCGGGATAATTTTTCCTTAAAGAACATGTACCACGTTCTCAAAAAAACAGATGATGGTTATGCGCATTTTTTGGTTCCATGGGATACAGATCAGAGCTTTGGTGTAGTATGGAAAGCAGAATATGCTTTTTGTTATGACTATCAAATGTCCCTTGGGGAATTTGGCGTCAGAATGGAAACGCCTGCTTTGCAGAAAACCTATCCCGAGTATCAGCAAAAAGCGATTGAACGCTGGAACAATTTGCGCCAAACAATACTTACCGAAGAAAATATCCTCGCCCATATTGATGAATTATATGGGAAACTCAGCACAAGCGGTGCGATTGCAAGGGATATTTCTGTATGGTCAAATCGTTATGGTGGGGATGATACCGTAAGTGCGTTAAAAGCGTTTGTTTGTGCTCGTCTTGCCTTTGTAGATAAATATTATAATTAAGTTTCAAGTAATAGCTTTGTTATTTGTTGTTAAAATTAGCGAAACGGAAGCTGTGCATTACAGCTTCCGTTTCTTTGTGCGGATATCATCCTTACGCCTATATGCTGGTCAATGACCCCACCACGGGATACGGCATTTTCATTGAAAACACGCTGGACGCTGCTACCTAAAGCAAAAGCCTCCCTTTGAATCAGGGAGGCTTTTGTAAGTATTACAGGTCAATTTGATGCTGCCGGGCCAATTCTTCGTTTTCCGCGATGATCTTCAGGCTCTTTCTCCGGATATCTGCCACAAATTCCGGCCAGGTGGATGTGTCAACAAAGGGATTACCGCCTTCTTTCAGCTGGCGTTCCCGCTTCTCAAGCGTATGGCTATTATAAGGATGATTTCCCAAATGCACCGCCACAGGTTCATCTTTGATGCGGTCCAAAGATGCCACCATTCGCTGAGCCATATCCAGGGGGAGCTGATAGTACAGCATATAGGGAAGCTTCAAGGCATTTACACCAGCGCCGCCAAACTGGCCGGCCAAATAGGTTTTGCCCTGATCCGTCACATTGAAGAAAAAGCTCATAGTACCCAGGGTGTGACCGGGGGTCAGGACGCAGCGGATTTCCTTGCCTCCGAACGAGAATATCTCGCCATCTTCCAATGTACGGTCGATGACAGGGGGATTCTCGGTGGGAGCGGCACCAATCGCGCGGAAGGGCTTCTCCTGCATAGAGGCTGTGTCCACAGCGCTGAGGGCTACCTTTGTACCGTACAAATTCCGGAACTCATTGGCTGCGCCGAAATGGTCGAAGTGGGCGTGGGTCAGTATGATCCAGCGCACATCAGCCGGATCAAAGCCCAAGCGAATAATACTGGCCATCAAAAGATGCCTTGTACAAGGATAACCTGCGTCCAAAAGGATCAGGCCTTCGTCGGTGCGGATTAAGTGGACGCATACCAACCGGTCGCCCACATAGTAAAGATCATCGGCCATTTTGAATGGCGCAATATACTCGATGGACGGTGCCGCATAAAAGGCGGCGTGTTTTTTACGATACTTCAGCTTGTGTTGCTCTTGCCATTCGTCATACCACTGCATACTGTCAACCTCTTTTCGCTTTATTGTTTTTTAATTGTATATTACAGTATGTATTTTGTCAAGAAAGCGGGCGCAATGTAATGACAAAGGGCGGCTAAATAGCCGCCCTTTTGTTTATTTAGATACCTTTTCGGTGGAGAAGGTAGGAATAGATGCACGGCGCGAGCACCATCAGCAGCACTACCCCAAAGAAGATCATGAAGCCGCCAAAGAAACCAGTCAGCGCAATCACAAGGCCGCACACCAGCCAAAGCCGGCCGGCAAAACGGTGGGTCTTGTTCCAGTTCTCTTCGCTGTTCAGCGTCCAGGGAATTTTAATGCCGATGGTGTAATTCTGCTTGCACTTGGGCAAGTAATTGCCAACAATGGCAAGCACAAGGCCGATAAACACAGGCATAATCACTTCCATCCGCACCGCTTTGCCCAAAGCCACGGCGTAGGTCACCGCAGACAAAAGTCCACTCAGTACTGGAATGATCCATAACACCAAATGCAAAATCTTTTCGGGATGGTTTTTCTTCTTGGGATCGGCGCCGGTTCCCAGTACGCACAGCCACTGGATACCCAACAGAAACAGGGGCAAACCAAACACCGCAAAGGGCTTGCTGCTCCAGCCGTCAATCTCCCCGGCAGCATTCCAATGGGTGGGAATCCGCTCCGGCAGCTGCTCCCATAAGATCACGCCCGCCACGATGGGCAGCAGGATCATCAGCGATGTAATGACCAGAACTTTCCAATTCTTCTTAATCATTTAGAATCTCCTTTCAGGCCAGTCAGCCACAGCATAACTTCCTCCAGCACGGAGGCGTTGAGCTCATAGAAAATAAATTTACCCTCCCGGGTGTCCCGGATCAGGTCCGCTTCCTTCAGCACCGACAGGTGCTTGCTCACCGCCGGGCCGGTGACAGGGAATTTCTCCGTGATCTCGCCGGCAGAGAGCCGGCCGGATTTCAAAAGCTCCAGAATCTCCCGGCGGATAGGGTCAGACAGGGCTTTCATGGTTTTTTGGATGCCCATCATATCGCCTCTCTTTCATTTAACCTATTGGTTAAATATAGTGTAGCACACAGATACGCGCCTGTCAAGAAATATTTAACCGTTTGGTTAAGCGAAACAAGGACGCACCATTTGTGCGTCCTTAAAATTTTGCCTGTATAGCGGAAAGGCCACAGGTCAGGGCGGATTCGTCCACGCCGGCCTCTGCAAGATACCCCTCCTCGGTGGTGCTGCCGTGGGGTACGGCCCAGGCGCCGGCATCGGTACCGGCGGCGATCAGGCCGCCCATTTTATGAAAAGCCGCCACATTTGCAAGGGCGCTTTTTAGAATCTTTTCCACATCCGTCTCGGAAAACCGACCCTTGCCCCGGAGATTGCCCACGGTGGACACGGTTGGCACCCAAACTGTGCCGTTTTCTTTCATAGCATGCAGGGCATCTTCGTTCAGATATGCCCCGTGTTCCACGGAATCCACACCGGCCTCTGCCGCCGCCAGCACTGTTTGGGCCCCGTTGGCGTGGGCCATCACGGCCATACCCTCTTGGTGGGCGATGTGGATCAGCTCCCGGATCTCCTTGGGGGCAAGTCCCGGCTGGGTCAGCACCCCAAACCGGTCAAAGTCCATTAGTCCCGAAATCATAATTTTAATAAAATCACCGCCGGACTCCCGGGTCTTTACCACCAACGCGGCGTATTCTTTCAAATTTTCATAGGCCGTGCCGATAAAGCTGCCGTAGTGTCCGGCCTTACATAATGGGGCCAGCGGTGTGCGGTAGGTGATGCCGTAGTCCGGGGCCAGCTCCCGGGCCTTTGCCCCCACGCCCCAGCGGTCGCCGCCGTCCCGGAGATAGGTATAGCCCAAGTCCCGGTAGATGCCCAAGGTCTTGCGGATAAACGCCTCATCGGGCTCACCGCTGTGCCGGGCGATGGCGGATTTCCACTCCACTCCGTCCAGCACCATATGCATATGACAGTCCGCTCTCACTATGACACCTCCTTTTTGCTTTTTTCAGTATACCAAACCCAAGGAAAATTGTAAACTTTTTTCTATTCCTATTGCAAAGCCGGAAAGCTTTGGTAAAATAGTAAGTTAGAATAGTATGATCCCAAGGAGGAATTACCTGTGATAAAACGATTGGCCCGGTGCGTCCGGGAATACAAATGGGCCGCCCTCGGCAGTCCCATCTGTATGATCGGCGAGGTGACCATGGAAATTTTCATTCCCCTGGTCCTTGCCGAACTGCTACGGCAGGGTATTGAGCCGGGCTATATGCCGGCGGTTTGGAAATTCGGCGGACTTTTGGCTCTGTGCGCCTTGTGCAGTCTGCTCTTTGGCGTGGCATCGGCATTTTTTGCCGCCTATGCCAGCACCGGCTTTGCCCGGAATCTGCGCCACGATATGTTCGCCAAGGTCCAGACCTACGACTTTTCCAACATCGATAAGTTCTCCACATCCTCCATCGTCACCCGACTGACCTCCGATGTGGCAACTTTGCAGATGACCTTCCAGATGTCCATCCGAATGATCTTCCGCACACCGGTGATGCTGGTGATGGCGCTGATTATGGCCTTCCGCATCAGCCCCCGGTTAAGTGTGATTTATTGCATCACCCTGCCCCTGCTGGCTTTCGGCCTGTTTCTGCTGATCCGGCTGGTGCACCCCATTTTCGAGCGAGTATTCAAGACCTACGACAAGCTCAACAATGTGGTGCAGGAGAATGTCCGGGGCATCCGGGTGGTGAAATCCTTCGTCCGGGAGCAAAAGGAAACCGAGAAGTTTGACGAGACCTCCAACGCCATCTACAAGGATTTTACCAAGGCTGAGCGGATCATGGCCTTCAATAACCCCCTGATGCAGTTTGCCGTTTACACCAGCATCATCGTCATCTCCTATCTTGGCGCAAAGCTGGTGGTGGGCGGCCAGATCGACACTCCGGCCCTGACAGCGATGTTTACTTACACCAGCCAGATCCTCATGGGTCTGATGATGATGTCCATGGTGTTCGTGATGTTCACCATGAGCCGCGCGCCTATGCAGCGGGCCTACGAGCTGCTGACGGAAGAGCCTGCCCTGCAAAGCCCGGAAAATCCCGTTATGGAAGTTGCCGACGGCTCTGTGGATTTTGAAAACGTCTCCTTCCGCTATTCCAAAACCGCCGACCGCAACGCTCTGGACGGCATCAATCTGCACATTGATGCGGGTATGACCGTTGGCATTTTGGGTGTGACCGGTTCCAGCAAGTCCACCTTGGTGCAGCTGATTCCCCGGCTTTACGACGCCACCGAAGGCACAGTAAAGGTTGGCGGTGTGGATGTACGCAATTACGATATCCACGCCCTGCGAGACGCGGTTTCCATGGTCCTGCAGAAGAATGTGCTGTTCTCCGGCACTATCAAGGATAACCTCCGCTGGGGCAATCCCGATGCCACCGACGAAGAAATGATTAAGGCCTGCCGTCTGGCCTGCGCCCACGATTTTATCTCCGGTTTCCCCGATGGCTACGATACCCACATCGAGCAGGGCGGCACCAATGTATCCGGCGGTCAGAAGCAGCGGCTTTGCATCGCAAGAGCGCTCCTGAAAAAGCCGAAGATCCTCATTTTGGACGATTCCACCTCCGCGGTGGACACCCACACCGATGCCATGATCCGCAAGGCCTTTGCTCAGGAGATCCCCGGCACCACCAAGCTGATTATCGCCCAGCGGGTGGCTTCCGTGCAGGAGGCGGATCTGATTCTGGTCATCGACGGCGGCAGGATCGCCGCCCAGGGCACCCACGATCAACTGTTACAGACCTCGGAAATCTACCGGGAAGTCTTTGAATCTCAAGTGAAAGGAGGCGAGGAATAATGCCTCCTATCCGTATGAAAGGCGACGGCCGCAAGGCCAAAGATCCCAAAAAGACCCTGCTGCGGCTGCTTTCTTATATGAAGCCCTACCGGGGCACCATGGCGCTGGTCATCATTTGCATTCTCATCGGCTCGCTAGCTACCGCCCTGAGCAGCTACTCTCTCGACCCCCTTATCAACAACTATATCAAGCCCCTCACCGGGCAGGAAAACCCGGACTATATGCCCCTGATCCGATTCCTTTTGGGAATGGGTATCGTGTATGCGCTGGGCATCGTGTCCTCGTTCCTGTATAACTACCTGATGGTCCGGGTGGGACAGGGTACCCAAAAGCAGATCCGGGACGATATGTTCCGCCATATGCAGCGTCTGCCCATCCGCTACTTTGACACCCATCCGGCAGGCGATGTGATGAGCCGCTACACCGCAGACATCGACACCCTGCGGCAGATGATCACCCAGGCCCTGCCCAACTGCATCTCCTCCCTTGCCACCATTGTGACGGTGTTCGCCCTGATGATCAAGGCCTCGCCCATTCTGACGGTTGTGGTGGTGATTACCGCTGCAGGCATTCTCTATGTGACCAAAGCCGTTGCCATGAATTCCGCCAAGTTCTTCATTGGTCAGCAAAAGGCCCTGGGTAAGGTCAACGGCTATGTGGAAGAAATGATCTCCGGCCAGCGGGTGGTGAAGGTGTTCTGCCGGGAAAAGACTTGCAAGAACGAATTCAACACCATTAACGAGGATCTGCGGGTCAACGCCTTTAAGGCCGGCGCCTTTACCAATATGATGGGCCCGGTGAATAACAACTTAGGCTATCTCCAGTACACCATTCTGGCCATCGTAGGCGGCTATCTGGCCATCTCCTCCAATGGCAACCTGCTGACATTGGGCGGCCTGGCGGCATTCTTGCTGCTGAGCCGGAAGTTCAATATGCCCATCGGCCAGGTCAGTAACCAGATCAACGCCATCGTTATGGCTTTGGCCGGCGCGGAGCGAATTTTCGAGCTGATGGACGAAGATGTGGAAACCGATGACGGCTATGTGACCTTGGTCAACGCCAAGGAAGTAAACGGCGCGCTGACCGAATGCGCCGAGCGCACCGGCCGCTGGGCCTGGCGTCACCCCCATCAGGCCGACGGCACAGTCACCTATACAGAAGTCAAGGGCGACATCACCATGTTCAATGTGGACTTCGGCTATGTGCCGGATAAGCAGGTGCTGTACGATGTGACCCTGTACGCCAACCCCGGCCAGAAGATCGCCTTTGTAGGCGCCACCGGCGCAGGCAAAACCACCATCACCAACCTCATCAACCGCTTCTATGATATCGCCGACGGCAAGATCCGCTACGATAACATTAACATCAACAAGATCAAAAAGGCCGATCTGCGGAAATCCCTGGGCATCGTGCTCCAGGAGACCAACCTGTTCACCGGCACGGTGATGGAGAATATCCGCTACGGCAACCTGGATGCCACTGACGAAGAATGCATTGCCGCGGCCAAGACCGCCAACGCCCACGACTTTATCACCCGGCTGCCCCAGGGCTACAAAACCATGCTCACCGGCAACGGCGCCCAGCTCTCCCAAGGTCAGCGGCAGCTGATCGCCATCGCCCGGGCGGCGGTGGCCGATCCCCCGGTGATGATTCTGGACGAGGCCACCTCCTCCATCGACACCCGGACCGAGGCCCTGGTGCAAAAGGGTATGGACGCGCTGATGCAGGGCAGAACAACCTTTGTCATTGCCCACCGTTTGAGTACCGTGCGCAACGCCGACTGCATTATGGTGCTGGACCACGGCAGGATTATCGAGCGCGGCACCCACGCCGACCTTATCGCCCAGCAAGGCACCTACTATCAGCTCTACACCGGCGCCTTCGAATTGGAATAACAAAAAGACCTGCCAAAAGGCAGGTCTTTTTAATGCTGAATGCTGAATGCATAATGCTTAATTATATTCTAATCATTCTGCATTATGCATTATGAATTATGCATTTACTTTGTGCCGAAGATCCGGTCGCCGGCGTCGCCCAGGCCGGGTACGATGTAAGCGTGCTCGTTGAGCTTCTCGTCAATGGCTGCCACATAGATATCCACATCCGGGTGGGCATCCTGCACGGCCTTCACACCCTCGGGGCAGCCGATGATATTCATCATGATGATCTGCTTACAGCCGTGCTGCTTCAGGAAATCGATGGCGGCAATGGCGCTGCCACCGGTGGCCAACATGGGGTCCACCACGAACACCTGCCGCTTGCCGATATCCTCGGGCAGCTTGCAGTAATATTCCACAGGCTGATGGGTCTCAGGATCCCGGTACAGGCCGATATGGCCCACCTTTGCAGAGGGGATCAGGTCCAGCATCGCATCCACCATGCCCAGACCGGCCCGAAGAATGGGGATGATCGCCAGCTTCTTGCCGGCCAGCTTATAGCACTTGGCCTTTGCCACAGGGGTCTGTACCATAACTTCCTCGGTGGGAAGATTCCGGGTGGCCTCATAGCACATCAGGCCGGAGATCTCACCGACCAGCTCACGGAATTCCTTCACGCCGGTCTTCTTGTTCCGCAGGATTGCCAGCTTATGCTGGATGAGAGGATGGTTCAGTTCGTGTACAACGCTCATTTTTGATGCTCTCCTTTTATTTTTCTTTTTCCAGCCGTTCCCGCTCGGCCTGGGAAAGTCTGAGATAATTGGGGGTCAGGCTTGCGCCGTCACCGGCTACGCCGGCATCCATCAGTTCCTGGGCAAGGAGCGCAACCCCTGCCGCCCGCTGATGACGCCGATGCTCCGGGGGCAATACCAGCCCGGGCACCCGATCCTTTAGCATATTATAGCACAAAACTGCCCCGTCTCCAACTAAAAAAATCGGTTTTTTGCAATAAATTAATTTTTCTCCCAATTCTTCGACGGAAATTGCGCAATCGTCCACCATTCTTCTGAGCTTGCCGTCCTCTGCCCGGAAGATGGCGGTATAGGTCTGATTCCGGCGGGCATCCATAGCAGGGACGACCGTTCCCTCCCAAACGCCCAGATTCCGGGCCATGGCTTCCAAGGTGGACACGCCGTAGCAGGGGATCTCCTTGCCCCAGGCAAAACCCTTGGCCGCTGCCACGCCGATGCGCACACCGGTGAAGCTGCCCGGGCCATTTGCCACCGCCACGGCGGTCACATCGGCCGGGGTCTTGCCGCAGGTCTTCAGCAGTTCCTCGGCCATAGACAGCAGGGTCTGGGAATGGGTCAGGCCGGTATTCTGATAGCTCTCCCCCAGCAAAATGCCGCCGTCCAGCAACGCCACGGACGCGGCCTTGGCGGATGTTTCAAAGGCCAAGATCATAAATTTCGCCTCCTGTCAGGGTAATGCGCCGGGCATCCTCCCCCAGCTTCTCCACGGTGACGGTGATGGGGTTTTCCAATGCGTCTTCCACATTTTCGCTCCACTCCACCGCGCACACGCCGCCCCGCTCCAGATAGTCCTCCCAACCGATGTCAAACAGGTCGTCGGCAGAGTGGAGGCGGTACATATCAAAATGAAACAGGGGCATCCGGCCGCTTACATACTCATTGACGATGGTATAGGTGGGACTGGTGACCTGCTCGGTACAGCCCAGACCCCGGGCCAGGCCACGGGTAAAGGCGGTCTTGCCTGCGCCTAAGTCACCCCGGTAGGCGATCACCGTTCCAGGCGTCAGCTGATGGGCCAGCTTTTCACCAACGGCCTCCGTTTCCTCCGGTGAATTTGTAAGAAATACCATAATTCTCAATTCTCAATTCTTAATTGTTGTTCTTCAGCTTTTCGGCCTGGTCGGCGGTGGCCAGCGCGTCGATGATCTCGTCGATGGCGCCGTCCATAACCTGGTCGATTTTGTAAAGGGTCAGGCCGATGCGGTGATCTGTGACCCGGCCCTGGGGGAAATTATAGGTGCGGATGCGCTCGTTGCGCATACCGGTGCCCACCTGGGAGCGGCGCATACCGGTGAGGGCCGCGTCCTGCTTTTCCTGCTCTATTTCATAGAGCTTGGAGGCCAGCATGCGCATACACTTTTCCCGGTTCTGCAGCTGGCTGCGTTCCTCCTGACAGGCCACCACAATGCCACTGGGCTTGTGGATCAGCCGCACCGCGGAGGAGGTCTTGTTGACATGCTGGCCGCCGGCGCCGGAGGCGCGGTACACCTGCATTTCAATATCGGCAGGGTTGATCTGCACATCCACCTCTTCCATCTCCGGCAGCACCGCCACGGTGGCAGTGGAGGTGTGGACGCGGCCGCCGGATTCCGTCTCCGGCACGCGCTGGACCCGGTGCACACCGGACTCGTATTTGAGCCGGGAATATGCGCCCCGGCCGTTGATGACGAAGTCCGCCTCTTTTACGCCGCCCAATTCTGTATCGTTATAGTTCATCAGCTCAATGGACCAGCCCATCTTCTGGGCATACATGGAGTACATTCGGAACAGGCTGTGGGCAAACAGGGCGCTTTCCTCGCCGCCAACACCGCCGCGGATCTCCATAATGACGCTTTTTTCGTCATTGGGGTCTTTGGGCAGGAGCAAGATCTGCAGCTTGCCGTGGAGCTCCTCCATGGCAGCCTTGGCCTCCTGATAGGTCTGCTGGCACAACTCCTTCATTTCCGGGTCGCTCATCAGCTCCTGGGCATCGGCCATATCGGCTTCCGCCTGGCGATAGGCCCGGTAGGTCTCGATAATGGGCTCTAAATCGTTCCGCTCCCGCAAAATGGCCGCGGCCTTCTTGGGATCACTGTAAAAATCCGGCTGCTCCGACCGGGCGCAAAGCTCTTCAAAGCGGCTCTCCACCGCCCGCAATTTATCCAGCATAGCATTCTCCTTGATAAGATAGGTACATTTTAACACAAGAATGGACAATTGTCTATTCCTATGGTATAATAGAAAAAATCGATTCCCCGGAGGATTTTATGGGAAAATGTCTGATTTTTTGCGCCGGCGGGTTTGCGGGTCTTTTAGCGCCCATCGCCGCTGACGATTATATCATTGCCGCAGACGGCGGCCTTGTCCACACACAGAACCTGGGATTGACGCCCAATCTCATTTTGGGGGATTTCGATTCTTTAGGGTATGTACCAGAGGACAGCGCGGTATTTCCCGTGGAAAAGGACGATACCGACGCCATGCTGGCGGTAAAGAAGGGCCTGGCGCTGGGCTATCGGGAATTTTTGCTCTACGGCAGTCTGGACGGCCCCCGGCTTGACCATAGTGTAGCCAATTTTCAAACCCTGCAATACCTGGCTGACCGGGGGGCAACAGGCCTTTTGGTAGGCAAAACCCAGCTGGTCACCCTGGTGAAAAACAGCAAAATTACTTTCCCTGCCGGGCAAACGGGCATTGTTTCCGTATTTTGCATGGGGGCAGATGCCCACGGGGTCACCCTGAAGGGCTTAAAGTATCCCTTGGAAAAGGGCACGCTGACCGCCGGTTTCCCCTTAGGTGTCAGCAATCACTTCACCGGCCAGGAAGCGGAAATCTCTGTGGACAATGGCAGTCTTTTGGTCATTTATGACCGCAACAACGAAACCTAAGGCCATTCCCAGGGCACACAGCGCCTGTAGGAATCCCTATTTTAAGAGGGAGATGCCACACCAGCCTGCTGGCTGGTTCGCAATGACCCCATATAGGAGAAAAAGGAGCGTCTTGCGACGCTCCTTTTCTTATTTATCTTCTTCGGGGACTAAGTCCAAGGTGATGGACTTTACATCGGTGCGCAGCTGCACATACCGCACGCCGGCGGCATCCAGCATCCGCTTGGAGGCCTTGGTGGTGGGGGTGTCGGCGTACTTATCGGACAGGTAGCAGATCTCCCGGATGCCACTCTGGATAATAGCCTTGGCGCACTCGTTGCAGGGGAACAGAGCCACATAGATCCGGCTGCCCCGCAGGTCACGGCCGTTGGCATTGAGAATGGCGTTCAGCTCTGCGTGGACCACATGGGGATACTTGGTATCCTCGCCGGTGCGGTCCCAGGGAAATTCATCGTCGCTGCAGCCCTTGGGCATACCGTTATAGCCGGTGGAAATAATGATATTATCCTGGGAAACGATGCAGGCGCCCACCTGGGTGCTGGGGTCCTTGCTGCGACGGGCCGCCAGCATGGCAACGCCCATAAAATATTCGTCCCAAGTGATATAATCTTTGCGTTTCATAGTCAAACCCCCTGTTTTTGGTGCTTTTAGCATACCAAAAACAGGGGAGATTGTCAATTATCCTTTTTCCGGGTCAATAGCAGAGCCACGGCGATGGCAGTCACGCCGCCGGCCAGCTTGCCCACGATCATCGCCGGGAGCATTTCCGGCGCAAAACCGGCGGTGAAACCCATATGGTCGCCGAACACAAAGGCCGCGCTCACCGCAAAGGCGATGTTCACCACCTTGCCCCGGCCGTCCATATCCTTCACCCGCTCAAAGGTGGCGATGGAATTGGCAAGGGTGGCGATCAGACCGCCGGCGGCGGCTTCGTTGATGCCCAAGCCCTTACCCAACGCCATCAAAGGGCGGCGAAGAAGCTTGGTGACGATATGCACCAAGGGAAACGCGCCTGCCAGCACGATGGCGATGGCGCCCACGGTCTCAAAACCCTCGCGCAGGGGCGCTAAGCCGGGGATCACCGTAAAGCCGGTCAGTTCCTCCAAAATCGCCGCGCCCAAACCAAGGGTAATCAGGGCGATGACGCCCTTGCCGAAGATACCAAAACCCTTGATCATAGCCCTTTCCGCAAACACAAGTCCCACGGCGATCAGACCGCCGATGAGGACAATGGGGATCAGATTCCGCAGGACCATCAAAAGAGGAAAGCCTGCCACCAGGCCGCCGGCCAGTACGCCCACCGGCACGGTGACAATGCCGGCCAGAATACCCTTGGCCATAGCCGGCCGGTCCTGCTCCTGCAAAATGCCCAGAGCCACCGGGATGGTAAAGACGATGGTAGCGCCCAGCATACTGCCGCAGAGCACACCGCCCAAAAGCGCCGCATCGGGGTCTGCGGACATTTGCTGGGCCAGGGCGCCGCCGCCCATATCACAGGCTAAGATCGTGCCTGCAAACATTGCCGGGTCAGCGCCTAAAAACCGATACACCGGCACAACCACAGGGTTTAAGATGTTTGCCAGCACCGGCGCAAGACTGATAATACCCAGCATGGCAAGGGCCAATGTGCCCATGGCCAAAATACCCTCTTCAAAGGGGTGGCCCAGCCCCAAGCGGTTGCCGAAGATCCGGTCAAGAGCGCCTAAGGCGGCAAATATACCCATAATACCGATCAATATTTCAGGTGCTGACATGGTGCTCCTCCTGGTCGATGATGGCTACTACCGCCGCGTCCACCGGCGCTTCCATGCAGAATTTGCTGGCCACCGTGCCGGTGACAAGCAGGACCTTATCGCCCTTGCCGGCGCCTACATGGTCCGCCGCCACCACCGGCCCTAACACGGTGTCCACCACCAAAAAGGTCTGTCCCTGCAGGCAGGTTGCCTTCCGGGTGGACCACACCGCGCCTGTTACTGTTCCGATTTTCATAACTACCTCCAACCCCTTTATAGCGGTCATTGCGAACCAGTGCGCACACTGGTGTGGCAACCCCCGGTTATGATGGGGATTCCCACGTCGCTCCGCTCCTCGGAATGACCGTAGAACAAGGGGGCTATTTGCTTTCCAAAATTTCCTTTGCTAACGGCGTTAGTACCGCGCCGGGGGCAGGCCGTTTGCCTGCCTGCCGCAGGGCCCTTGCCTCCTCGGCGGTGATGAGCCGCTTCTGGGCTCCATCGGTAAACACAATGCCAAAATTTTTCAGATTCCGCCGGGCGGATGCCAACGCCGCCCCCAATGCCCGGTTTTTCGGCGACACGGGAAAGCCCGGGGCATAGCATATCACGCTTTTCCCCTCTGCCAAAAACTGCAGCGCCTCCTCGTGGCAAAAGCACAGCGCCTGAGAAATGGTCAGCGAGCCGATGACCACCGCATCATAGGGGGGCGCATCGGTATAGGTATACCCCAAGTCACAGGGCGGCTCTGTACCCATCAGCTTTGCCCGCATTGGAGGATCCTCCCCAAATCGCCTTTTTGGAAGCCGCAGGCATTGGCCTCGTCGTAGTCCAGATGGACACGGGACTGAAAATCCGGGCTGACCCGCACCACCACATCGTCAAAAATCATGGGTCTGTCCGTATAGGTCTGCAGGCGCACCACCTGCTTGTCCGATACCCCCATCACCTCTGCGTCCGCCGGGGTGATATGGATATGGCGCTTGGCAACGATTGCCCCCTGCCGCAGGACCACCTGCCCCTTTTCTCCCCGGAGGGTGATGCCGGGGGAGTTTGCAATGTCCCCGGACAGACGGATGGGCGCGTCCACCCCCACAGTCCGGGCATCGGTCATAGACAGCTCCACCTGTCCGTCGCTCCGCTCCGGGCCCAGCACCGCCACATTGGCGATTTCCCCCTTGGGGCCCACCACGGTAAGGCGTTCATTGGCCAAAAACTGTCCCGGCTGGGACAGCTCCCGTTTGGGAGTCAGCTTATGACCGAAGAGCACCTGGGCCTGGGCATCAGTCACATGGGCGTGCCGGCCGGAGGCCTCCAATTCAATAAAAATTCTGTCCAGCACCTGCTGGGCAATGGTTTCAAAGTCCAAAGTATCCCTCCTTAAAGGGTTTTCAGCTGGATCATAATTAAATACAGGAAACTGCTCAGCCGGTTAAAGGCCCGGAGCAGATCCTCGCGGCCTGCGGGAAAGGCCGCCACAGCTTTCAGCTCCGCTGCCCGGGCAGCGCACCGCGCCTTATTCACCTGCAACAGCAGCAGACCGTCCGTAGGCGACGGCATAAAATGGGGCTGGCCGTAGTATTCCTGGGGTCGGTGGGACCGGGCCCGCAGGGCCTTTTCGTCCATGCCTCCCAGGGTCTCCACCGTCACCTGCTCGTCCAGAACCTCATTGCGCAGAAGGGTGCGGGCATAGCGCAACGCCTCCTCCAACTGCCTGCGGATCTCTCCGTCGGCAGCCGCGCAGGCCAGCAGCAGTTCTGCCTCTAAGGTATCCACCGCCCCCCGGAAGAGAATCCGGGGGTGGGTCTTTTCCACAAGGATCTGGGCATTCAGGTGGGTCATATGCTCCGGCTTATCTTCCATATACCCGCCTGAGAGCAGGCGGTAGCGTTCCGGTCTTGCCTGGCTGGCCGGGAGGATCTCGATCCGTTCCCGGGTCAGATAGTCCCGAGCATCGGAGGTCAGCTGGTCACCCTTGGCCAGATAGTATACCCGTTTGCCGTCCCGGTTACGGATATTGTCCCGGACGGCAGTAAGGTTACAGAGCATTACTTAGCGGCAGGGGCAGAGCCGGAGGATTTGCCCTTGGGCAGGATGTTGTCCACCTCGGTGTGGGGACGGGCGATGACATGGACGGAGATCAGCTCGCCCACCTTTTCCGCTGCGGCCGCGCCGGCATCGGTGGCCGCCTTGACTGCGCCTACATCGCCCCGGACCATAACGGTCACCAGGCCGCCGCCTACCTGCTCCTTGCCCACCAGCTGCACATTGGCGGACTTGACCATAGCGTCGGCTGCCTCAATAGCGCCGATGAGGCCCTTGGTTTCGATCATACCTAAAGAATTTGTGTTCATATCATTTACTCCTTTATTTCAGTCGTTCTAAGATTTTTGCGGTGAGGATTTCTACAAGGTCTGCATCCACGGTTTGCTTTTTCACTTCCTCCGTGCCCCAGGCCACCCGACGGATGTTGATCAGATCCATAGGGGAAATGTTATTGGAAGAGGAGCTGCCGCCCACTGCGCCGCAGCCCAGGGTCAGCGCCGGGAACAAGCCTGTGCTTGCGCCGATGCCCCCCAGCGCCGCCGGGGTGTTCACCAAAAACCGGGACACCGGGATCTGCAAAGCGAATTTGCGAATGACCTCCCGGTCTTCCGCGTGCATAGCAAAGGTATGGCCGCTGCCCTCGTGGATCAGCACCTCGATGGCCTTAGCCAGAACCGCGTCCTCGTTTTCCATCACGAAAAACGCCAGCACCGGGCAGAGCTTTTCCATGGAGTAGGGCCGGGTAGGGCCTGCCTCCTGCTCACGAGCCACCAGCACCTTGGTGGTAGCAGGCACACAGAAGCCTGCCTTCTCTGCCAGCGCCGTTGCGGCCTTGCCTACGATCTCGGGATTCAGCGTGCCGTTGGGCTTAAACAGGAGCTTGGCAAGACATCCTGCCTCGTCCTTGTTCATAAAGTAGAAGCCCATTTTGCTTGCTTTTTCCTTGACCTGCGCCTCCATAGGCGCCTCCACAATGATGCTCTGCTCCGAGGCGCAGACCGTACCGTAGTCAAAGGTCTTGGACCGCAGAATGCAGGACAGAGCCTTGTCCACATCGGCTGAGCGGTGGATATACACCGGGCCGTTGCCCGCGCCCACGCCGATGGCCGGCTTGCCGGAGGAGTAGGCGGCTTTTACCATAGCAGGGCCGCCGGTGGCTAAGATCAGCCGGGTCTGAGGCGCTTCCATCAGCTCCTTGCATCCGGCCATAGCCGGGATGGACAGGCAACCAACAGATCCCTTTGGCGCGCCGGCTGCCTCTGCCGCCTCGGCTACGATCTTCGCCGCCCGGGTGGTGCAGGCGATGGCCTTGGGGTGGGGAGAGAAGACGATGGCGTTGCCGGATTTCAGGGCAATCATGGTCTTATAGCACACGGTGGAGGTGGGATTGGTGCTGGGCACGATGGCGCAGATCACACCCATAGGCACACCGATTTCCCATAGTTTTTCCCGGGGATCTTCCTTTAATACGCCCACGCAGGTCATCTTTTCGATGGCAGACAACACCCGCTTGGAGGCAAATTCATTTTTGGTGATCTTATCATTTACATTGCCAAAGCCCGTCTCCTGCACGGCCATCTCCGCCAGCTCCGGGGCAGCGGCGGCAAAGGCCTTGGCAACTGCCGTAACGATGGTATCCAGCTGCTGCTGGGACATCTGGGCCAGGATCTGCTGGGCAGATTCTGCGGCTTTGGCCAGGTCTCTTGCCTGCTGCCGGGCCTGTAAGTCCTTATCTAAATCCAAAGAATCAACTCCTTTACATTCTTCGGTCATTCTGAGCGAGTGAAACGAGTCGAAGAATCCCCTTCTTAGGATGGGGATTGCCACGGTCGCGATGCTCCCTCGTAATGACCACTTAAATTGGGGGGATTGCCACACCAGTCTGCGGACTGGTTCGCAATGACGCTGTTATTTTGGTCTTTGGGCGACCTCGGCTACGGCTTCTGCAAAGGCGGCGCAGGCCGCAGCGCAGGCCGACCGGGTGCCGGTGAGCAGGCCGCCGCCGAAATTGGTGGGGCTGGGGGGCGCGTATAGTTTACATAACTTTACATCTGCCGCTTTCAGCGCAAAATCCATAGCATACATACTCTCCAAGGGCGGAGCAATCAAATAAGCAAGGCTGCTGCCCTCCGTAACCCCGGCCTCTTTGGCCAAAAAGCTGCCGCAGCTACTGACCGTATAGGCAAGGTAGGGCACTTCCCCGGCCGCTTCAAAGCCGATCCGCTCCAGCGCGCCCAACGCCGCTTCCATACCGCTGCGCACCGCGCCGGGGGTAGCGGCGCATAAAATGCCCAGCACCTCCCCGGCATTGGGGGTGGATGCATTGGCCGCGCCGGCATAAAAACTACTGCCAAAGCACACCTGCACATCGGCTGCCTTTGTGGCCTCGTCCAGGGCGATATAGGTGGCATCATCACAATCGGTGGTGATGAGCCCTAAGCAGGGGTAGCCCTCCGGCGCGCCCAACTCTTTGCACAGGGTGGGTGTGGCGCTGGCCAAATACCGCACCGCCAAAATCTTTACAGGGATCATTGGGCTTCCTCCGTATGCAGGCCCACGCCGGAAACTTTTCGCTTCAAAATGGTGTCGATCAGCTCGGCAACATAGGCGCCGGCCTCCACCGCCGGTGTGCCCTGGGCGTGGATATTACTGACCACCGTACGGGCGGATTCCGACACCCCGGTGTGGGGCTTATAGGTGATATAGGCGGACATACTCTTGTCTGTCACCAGACCGGGCCGCTCGCCCACCAGCACGCACACCAGCTCGCAGCCGGTGATGTCACCAACGGCATCGCCGGCGCCAACACGGCAATATTTGACGAAAATGCCCTGGCCCAGTTCGATGCCCCGGACCTTCAAACCGTCACGGATGGCAGCGGCGCAGTCCATAGCGTTGGCTGCGATGGCCGCCGAGGACAGGCCGTCACCAATCACCAGCTGCACCCGGGGTGTACCGGTAATGGCAGATTTGATCTTGGCGGCATTTTCGCTGTCAAACCGCCGGCCCTTATCGGGGCGGGTGAGGTATTCGTCCTTGTCCTTACACTCCGTTTTCACGGAAACAAGGCCGTTTTGCTGGCCAAAATCCTCCGGCAGCTCCGAAAACACCGCATCCTGGGCCGCCGCGTGGTCTGCCCGGAAGCGAAGCATGGTTAAGGTCTTGTACCGGGGGCCTGCCCGGCCGCTGCCCAGACGGGCGGGGGTGCGTTCTTTTAAGCGGCGGAAGGCCTTTTCGTCCGCCGGATCTTCCACCAGATACAGCTTTCGCAGGTCGATCTTGGACACATCGTCCACTGCGCCTGCCGGGTCCGGCCGGTCTTCGTTATAGACCACGGTTTTATACTCGCTGGCCTTCACCTGGGGCTGAGTGCCGTTCATCTGGCTTAAAATCTCCGATACCAGATTGGTTAGTTCCTGTTTGTTCATAATGCGCTCCTTCCCTTACTTTTGCAAGGTATACGGCCCCCTTGTGTAAAGGGGGCTGTCGTGCTTACCAAGCACGACTGGGGGATTGTTACAACCCCTCCGTCAAAAATCATAGATTTTTGACACCTCCCCTTACACAGGGGAGGCTTTTTGCCCGGTCAAAACAACAGGCAAGAGCCGTCGCCGGCCTTTTTCGTCAACTTGCCGTTTTCCAGAAAGCCCATTTTGTGCAGCCACCGGTCAAATTCCGGAATGGCGGTCTTGCCCGTCAGCTCCCGGAGGGTGGCTGTCTCCCGGAAGCCGGTGGTCTGATAGTTCAGCATAATATCGTCGCCGTGGGGAATGCCCATGAAGTAGTTGCACCCGGCTACGGTCAGAAGGGTGGCTAAGTTTTCAATGGCGTTCTGGTCCGCTTTCATATGGTTGGTATAGCAGCAGTCGCAGCCCATAGAAATGCCCGTGAGCTTGCCCATAAAATGGTCCTCCAGGCCGGCTCTTGTCACCTGCCGGGCATCATACAGATACTCCGGGCCGATGAAGCCAACCACGGTGTTGACCAAAAAAGGCTGGAATCGCTTGGCAAAGCCGTAGCACCGGGCCTCCATGGTCACCTGGTCGGTGCCGTGGTGGGCATTGGAGCTTAGCTCCGACCCCTGGCCGGTCTCAAAGTACATCACATTGGGGCCCTCGGCTGTGCCGTCGGTGAGCAGCAAATCCCTTGCGTCCTGGAGGGTCTGGGCATTAAAGCCAAAGGCGGCGTTGCCCGCCTCACTGCCTGCGATGGACTGGAAGATCAGGTCACAGGGCGCGCCGGCCCGCACCGCCTTCATCTGGGCGGTAACATGGGCCAAAACGCAAATTTGGGTAGGAATCTGCCAATGCTCCTTAATTTCCTGGAATCGCCGCAGCACCTTGCCCACCTGCTCGGGAGAATCGGTGACGGGATTCAGGCCGATGACCGCATCGCCTGCGCCTAAGGTAAGGCCCTCTAAGGTGGAGGCGGTGATTCCGTCGGGGTCGTCGGTGGTGTGGTTGGGCTGCAGCCGGCAGGACAATGTGCCGGGCAAGCCGATGGTGGTGTTGCAGTGGGCGGTGACGGGAATCTTGGCCGCAGCATAGATCAGGTCCAGATTGCTCATCAGCTTACACACCGCCGCCACCATCTCGCTGGTCAGGCCGCGGCTGGCCTTGCGGATGTCATCGGCGGTGGTGTTCTCGTTCAAAAGCCATTCCCGGAATTCCGCCACCGTCCAATTCCGGATTTTTTCATAGGCAGGGGTGTTCACATCGTCCTGAATGATGCGGGTGACTTCGTCCTGCTCGTATGGGACGGCAGGATTTTCCCGCAGGTCGTTCAGCGTCAATTCCGACAGGACCACCTTGGCCGCCACCCGCTCCTGGGCGGTCTCGGCCGCAAGGCCGGCCAGCTTATCGCCGGTCTTTTCCTCGTTGGCCTTGGCAAGGACATCTTTCACATCCTTGAATGTGTAGGTTTTTCCCAACAGGGTCGTTTTTAGTTTCATTCCATTCATTCCTTTGAAAGAATTTCTGTTAAGCCTTCCCCTTACGGGGACTTCTTTGTTGCCAGTACCAGGGTCTTCACCACCACCGGCAGGGCCGGGCCCACCGGCAAGCCGATATCCAGATAGCTTTCCGGTTGCATTCTTACCCTGTCGATGCACAGGCAGGGCGTTTGGGGGGATAACAACCGAATGGCATTCCCCAGCGCCTTGGCCATATCCGTTTCCACGCAGACGAATATCTCCCGGTTGCCGCTGCCGGATACAATGGTGCTTGCCAGCGCCTGCACCCGGGCATAGGTGGGGGCGGGTTCGCCGGCGAAGGATAGCACCACCGTGTCTGTGTCCTGTCCGGCGTAGGCGCTGCGTACCTTTTCCGCGGTGATAGGTTCGGTCAGCATAGCCACCGGCAGATTCTGTTTGGGCAGCTGCACCCCGTCAAAAAACACCGTTGAGCCGGACAGCTGGGTGCTGTGGCTGCCTGCCCCCAGCACCGTGGCCCGGATGGTATGCTCTCCTAAACGGTACTGGCCGCCGCAGAGCTTACTTTGCCGGATGGCCGCCCCCAGCGTCACCCCCAGATCTCCAAAGGCAAAGGGCGGGTGGGTGGACTCAATACAGTCAGCAACGCCCCCGGAAAAGGAGATGACCTCCGCCTTTTTCGGCTGCCAGAAGCCCATATTCTCTTTGGTTGTCAGCTTGTCCAGCAGTGCCGTTGCCGGTCGCAGATCGGCTGCCATTTCCAGCGCCTGGGTGAGAATTTCTGTGATTGCAGACAGCTTGGCCGGGGTGGGGATTTCCCCCAACGATAAGCCGCAAAGGCCCTCCAGCACCGGAGAAATATAGGTCACTTCTCCGGTTTCGGAGAATTTTACCAGACGGCCGCCCACATTCAAGCAGCCCGTGGCGGTGATACGCCCGTTTTCAATGAAGGACAGGTTGCTGGTGCCGCCGCCGATGTCCATATGCAGCACCGTTTTGCCGGTCTTTTCCGAATAATCCACCGCCCCGGCGCCCTTGGCCGAGAGGGTGCTCTCCAAGTCCGGCCCGGCGGTGGCCACCACGAAATCTCCGGCAAAGCCAGCCAAATGATGGAGAACCTCCTGGGCATTTTCCTTCCGGGAGGTCTCCCCGGTGATGATGACCGCGCCGGTATCCACCTGCTCCTTGGTGATGCCGGCGGCGGTATACTGCTCCCCCACCCACCGGGCGATGGCCTCCCCGTCCACCAGCTCGTCGGACAATAGCGGTGTGAAGATCACCGGGCTTTGGTAGAGAATGTTTCGGTCGCCGATGACCATTTCCGGCACGGAAAAGGCATTGCCCTTGTTCTCCACCGTCAGCTCCGATAAGATCAGCTGGGTGGTGGTCGTCCCCACATCCAGACCGATGCTCAGCAGCTTATCCAATGCCCGTCACCTGCTGCAGGACCTTCCGCACCATGGCGCTGTCCGGGGTCACCGGATTGGTGGCGCAGCAGGGGTCAGCCAAGGCCGCCTGCACCAAGCTGTCTGTTGCCTCCCGGACCTGCCGGGGCGGTATGCCCGCCTGGGCCAGGGTAGACGGCAGACGCAGCTCCTTCCGCAGGCGGATGAGGGTGTTTTTCAGATTCCGCACCGCTACAGTATCCGCCGCACCGCCAATACCTGCCGCCCGGGCCAGCTGGGCATAGTGGGCATTGGCCGCTGCATTGGCCTCCACCACCGCCGGCAGCAAAATGGCATTTAGCCTTCCGTGGGGAATGTGAAACCGGCCGCCCAGAGCATGCGCCATGGCGTGACACAGGCCCAGGCCCGCTTGGGAGAATGCCACCCCTGCCATAGTAGCCGCCAAGTGGATATCCTGCCGCACAGCGGTATCCCCGGCAAAGGAATCCGGCAACAAACGGCAGGTAATTTCCACCGCCTCCGCTGCCAGCGCCCGGGAGATCACCCCGGCATTTTTGGCCACATAGCTCTCCAGCGCGTGGGCCAGAATGTCATAGCCGGCATCGGCAATAAGGCTTTTGGGCAGGGTGGCCAAAAGGTCGCCGTCCAAAATAGCCATATCCGGCAACAGAGCATCGTCCACCAGGGGGTGCTTGACCCCGTCGTGGGTCAGAATGGAAAAATCTGTCACCTCCGAGCCGGAGCCGGAGGTGGTGGGAATGGCCGCAAAGGCCACCTTTTGCCCGGAAAAATACACCATGGCCTTGGCGCAGTCCATAGCGCTGCCGCCACCCAGAGCCACCACAGCATCGGGCTTGAACGCCTGTACCACCGCCGTCCCCTGGGCCGCCAGTTCTGCGGTCGGGTCAGGCTTGACCTGAAAAAAGGTCTCCATAGCCTCTGCCCCCGCCGCCTTTTGGATGCGCTGGGGCAGGTCGGTCTCGGCAAAGTAGGGGTCTGCCACCAACAGTAACCGCCCCGCTTTCAGTTCCCCCAACGCCGAGATGGCCCCCGGGCCGGAGATGATCTTTGTCTTGCAGGAAAATCGCTCCATATATCCACCGCCTTTTGTGGTTACCTTTCCCCAAATTTGGAAAAGTATGTGCAAAAATTCCGTTATTTCCACGGTCATTCCGAGGCTTGCTTCGCAAGCCGTGGGAATCCCCATCTTAGGCAGGAGATTGCCACGTCGCTGACGCTCCTCGCAATGACCCGGATTATGGGATTTGCACGATTTGACTTGTGGGCAAAAAAATGGTACACTATGGGTACTATGTCCTTTGGGAGGAGACCCTATGCAGGCTCTGTTTATGGCCCTGTTTGCCGCCGGGATCGTGGCGGCAGACCAGATCACCAAATATCTCGTTGTCGCCCACATCCCCCTGGCCGGTCAGGTGGAAGTACTGCCCGGTGTGGTTGGGCTGACCTATGTGCGCAATTACGGCGCGGCCTTTTCCTCCTTTCAGGGAATGCAGTGGCTGTTTGCCTTGATTTTTATCCTGTTCACAGCGGCAATTGTGTGGGAATACCGCAAAAGGTCTATGAAATTCACCACCTTTGAATGGTGGTGTATTGCCGCTATCTACGGCGGCGGATTGGGCAATATGATCGACCGGGTGCGGTTTGGCTATGTGGTGGATATGATCCAGACCCAATTTATGGATTTTCCCGTGTTCAATGTGGCCGACTGCTTTATCTCTTGCGGGTGCATTGTTCTCATCGCCCACTTGGTATTTTTCAACCGGGCATTCTGGAAGGAAGAGAAAAAATGATTTTCATCGCCGATATTTCCGGGGAGCGGCTGGATGCCTTTGTGGCCCGGGTGGCTGAGGGCGTGACCCGTTCCGCCGCCCAAAGGCTCATCGAGGAAGGTTATGTTAACCGCAACGGCAAGCCGGGAAAGAAAAATGACAAACTGAATATGGGCGACGAGATTTCCGTGGAGATCCCAGAGGCCAAGCCAGTGGAGATCCCCGCCACAGAAATTCCTTTGGAAATCGTCTATGAAGACGCGGATGTGCTGGTCATCAACAAGCCCAAGGGGTTGGTGGTCCACCCCGCCGCCGGCCATCAGGAGGATACCCTGGTCAACGGCCTGCTGTTTGCCCGGGCAGATCAGCTTTCCGGCATCAACGGCGAGCTGCGCCCCGGTATTGTCCACCGCATCGACAAGGACACCTCGGGCCTTTTGGCCGTGGCAAAGAACGACCTTGCCCACACAGTACTGGCATCCCAACTGAAGGATCATTCCATGGCCCGGACCTACGAGGCCATTGTCTGCGGCAATCTGAAAGCCGATTCCGGCACGGTGGACGCACCCATCGGCCGTCACCCCTCGGATCGGAAGAAGATGTGCGTCACCCAGCGCAACAGCAAGAGCGCTGTGACCCATTGGGAGGTAGTGGCCCGCTACCGGGGCTATACCCACATCCGGTGTAGGCTGGAAACCGGCCGCACCCATCAGATCCGGGTCCATATGGCAAGCATCGGCCATCCCATTTTAGGCGACACCGTTTACGGCCACAAAAAGCCGGAGCTGGGGCAGGACAGCCAATGCCTGCACGCAGGCATTCTGTGCTTCGCCCACCCCCGGGACGGCCATCCGGTGATGGTCATGGCTGACCTGCCGGATTATTTTAAGAATGTACTGAAAAAACTGACCCCCATAGAATGAAAGGACTCCCGTTATGGCACTTTTTGATGATATTTTGCTTACCGTGGACCACGACCGCACCCTCACCGGCCCGGATTCCAAGATCCCCGCCCGGAATTTGGAGGCGATCCGCTACTTTACGGAAAACGGCGGCAGCTTTACATTAAATACCGGCCGCAGCACCACCACCATGCGGGATCTGTTTCATATTATCCCCGTCAATGCGCCCTTTTTGCTGTACAACGGCTCGGCCACCTGGGAAAACGGCGTACTGACCCCCCTGCAGCTCATTGACCTGCCCCTGTGGGAGACGCTGGATGCGGTACAGCAGGCCTTCCCCGAGATGAACCTGGAGATTCAGGGTGTGGACAACCATTACCTGATCGACCCCCGGGAAGAATTTATCGGTCTGTATAACAAGATGCATTGGGGTTGGGCACCGGCTGTCCACGGCGCTGACCACGGACCTTTTATCAAATTCGCCGCCTACGGCCCGGTGCGCAATGTGGCATATTCCGATATGTTCGACTGCAGCGATGCTGACGAGGCCCGTTTCCAAGAAATGACCGACTTTATCCTCAGCCGTTGGGGCGACAAGGTGGATGTGTTCCGGGCTGCGCCCCGGATCATGGATGTGCAGGCCAAGGGTGTCAGCAAAGGCGCAGCCGCCCGGACTTTGCAGGCCCGGTTGGGGAAAAAGATTCTCGTTTGCGTGGGTGATGCCCACAACGATATCTCCATGCTGAACGAGGCGGACTATGCCTTTTGTCCTGCCGACGGCGTGGTGGCTGACCGCTATAAAACCGTGTGTAAGTGCGCAGATGGGGCCGTTGCAGATGTAATTTACGAAAAAATTCCCGAAATTCTTAGGAATCTACCTTGACAGATTGGAATTGGTGTGCTACTATCTTATAGCTGAATCGCACATGTCAGGCGGATTCGCGGGTGTAGTTCAATGGTAGAACACCAGCCTTCCAAGCTGGATACGCGGGTCCGATTCCCGTCACCCGCTCCAAAGATGCGCCAGTAGCTCAGCTGGATAGAGCAACTGCCTTCTAAGCAGTAGGTCG
>JAFVVI010000018.1 GCA_017502265.1 Oscillospiraceae bacterium | reverse complement strand
CTTCCATAACCACGTCGGAGTACATCTGGATGAAACGGCGGTAGCAGTCGTAAGCCCAACGGGGGTTGCCGGACTTGGTAGCCAGGACCTCAACAACCTCTTCGTTCAGACCCAGGTTCAGGATGGTGTCCATCATGCCGGGCATGGAAGCGCGAGCGCCGGAACGAACGGAAACCAGCAGGGGGTTCTCCTTGTCACCGAACTTCTTGCCGGTGATGCCTTCCAGCTTCTCGACATACTCCATGATCTCAGCCTGGATGCTGTCGTTGATCTTGCGGCCATCTTCGTAATACTGGGTGCAGGCCTCGGTAGAGATGGTGAAGCCCTGGGGAACCGGCAGGCCGATGTTGGTCATTTCTGCCAGGTTGGCACCCTTACCGCCCAGCAGCTCACGCATGGAGCCATTGCCTTCGGTAAACAGATAAACATACTTGTGGGACATTGAAAATACTCCTTTCAATCATTACAGACGGCTTTGCCGTCTTTTTGTCTTTTTTATACACAGTATAAGGCAAAAGTAAGCATACCACAAACAGTAAGAAATTGCAAATACTTTTTCTAAAAAACCGCAAAAAATCGGAAAAATTTTCTTTCTTTACAACAACTCTGCAGAAATAGTCCGCCAGAGCGACCGGGGTATGCGCCCGAATCCATAAAAAAAGGGAACGGCGCACCAGACCGTTCCCTTTATTTTTAATATTCCCGGACTACGGCTTTTACAAGGCCGACCAGCTCCGCTTCGTTGCCGTTAATGGGGCTGTAGGCATCGTTTTCCGGCATCAGCCACACTTCCCCATCCTGCAGGCGCAGGCGCTTAACGGTGGCTTCATCACCAATGCGGGCCACAACGATCTGGCCGTCGTCAGCCGTTTCCTGGGGGCGGACCACTACCATATCCCCATCGAGAATACCGGCATTGACCATACTGTCACCCCGGACCCGGAGGGCAAAGCAGGCAGGGTCGCCATCCCAGCTGATGGTGCCTTCCTGGTTTTCCAGGGCCAGAATGGGAACGCCGGCGGTGACCACGCCCACCACAGGGATCTGCCCGGGACGGGTGGCGGTGACGATAGACCGCTTACGGCCCTTAGCGCCGGGAGACAGCAACAGGCCCTTGGCCTGCAGCTGCTGCAGATGGTAGCTGACAGAGGCGGTGGAACGCAGACCCACGGCCGCGCCGATTTCCCGCACAGAGGGGGCAAAGCCGTTCTCCTGCACGAACTGATTCACAAATTCCAAAATCAGATCCGCTTTATTACTGGTTCTGGGCATAAGATATCCCTCCATTTTTGATCTTTTCTATATATTAGCACATTTGAACGATAAAGAAAAGAGATTTTTTCTGATTCTGCAAACAATTTTTCCCAAATCTCGCGCATCCGGAGCACTATACTGATAGTAGACTATGGGAAAGGATGGGATCAGTATGGAAACCTACGACAAAGCCAAGGCTGCCCGGGTGTGGCAGCGGGTACAGGGCGAGACAGCCGCCAACCCCACCCAGGGGCTGACAGGCATGATCGCGGAGGAATGGGCCGATGCGGCCATTTATCTTTCTCTGTCCCGGCGGGTGCAGGGAAATGCCGCCGCGGCGCTGCGGAAAATGGGACAGGAGGAGCAGGCCCACATGGCCTGTCTGAAAGGCATTTATACATTGCAGGGCGCAGGCCGGCCGGATGTGCCGCCCCCTCCCCCGGTGGACAATGCGCCGGTGCAAGTGATTTTGCGGCGGTGTTACGGGCGGGAGATGCGGTGCCTGGCCCAGTATGAATCCCGGGCTGACCACCCGGAATACGGCCAGATCTTCGCCCGCATGGCTCAGCAAGAACGGGAGCATTGCCGGCAAATTTTAGAGCTTTTGGGCAATCTCCCCGGGGACAAATAAGAAAAGCGGTGCAGCTCCAAGCTGCACCGCTTATGATTTGCATTAGTCGTCGTTCTTGGCTTCGTCGATGATCTTCTGCTGGTTGGCCTTAGGCACTTCCTCGTAACGGACAAACTCCAGTGTGAAGGAGCCACGGGCCTGGGTCATAGCACGCAGGTCGATGGCGTAGTTGCCCATTTCAGCCATAGGTACTTCGGCCTCGATCACAGTGTTGCCATCGGCGTCGGGGTTCATGCCCAGAGGACGGCCGCGGCGCTTGGACAGGTCACCCATCACATCGCCCACATAGTCTTCGGGAACGGTAACAGCCAGGGCGCCGACAGGCTCCAGCAGGGTGGGCATTGCATTGGGCATTGCCTCCTTGAAAGCCAGGATGGCGGCCAGCTTAAAGGCCATTTCGTTGGAGTCAACAGGGTGGTAAGAGCCATCGTACAGAACGGCCTTCAGACCAACCATGGGGTAACCGGCCAAGGGGCCCTTCAGGATAGCTTCCTGGATACCCTTTTCAACGGCGGGGTTAAAGTTCTTGGGAACAGCGCCGCCAACCACTTCTACATCGAAGATCAGATCGTCGGTCTCCTCCTGGGGAGAGAACCGGACCCAAACATCACCGAACTGGCCGGAGCCGCCGGTCTGCTTCTTATGACGGCCGTGGGCTTCCACGGTCTTCTTGATCTTTTCACGGAATGCCACCTTGGCGGGGCTCAGCTGGGCATCCACGCCGAAGCGGGTCTTCAGCTTGGCAACCAGGACATCCAGGTGCTGGTCACCGGCGCCGGAGAGGACCATCTGCCGGGTCTCGGCATTGTTCACCACAGTGAAGGAAGGATCTTCCTCGTTCAAACGGGCAAGGCCTGCTGCAACCTTTTCTTCCTGGCCCTTGGCCTTGGGGCTGATGGCCTGGGAGTAGCAGGGCTTTGCATAGGGGATCTGCTTCAGGCTGACCACCTTACGGGGATCGCACAGGGTATCGCCGGTCTTGACCTTGTCCATCTTGCCGATGGCGCCAATGTCACCGCAGGAGAGGGCCTTGACTTCGGTGGCCTTCTTGCCGCACATGGTATAGAGTCTACCCAGCTTCTCGGTCTCGCCGGTACGGGCATTGACCAGGGTGGTATCGGAGGTGATCTCACCGGAGAGGACCTTCACGAAGGAGTACTTGCCGTACTGGTCGGAAACGGTCTTCCACACAAAGGCAGAGGGAACACCGCCGGGAGATACCACGAATTCCTCGGTAGTACCGTCGGCCAGAGTAGCCTTGTGATAGTTGCCCTCAACAGGGTTGGGCAGCAGGTCAATGATATGGTCCATGAGCATCAGGCTGCCCAGGCAGGTCACGCCGGAGCCGCACAGAACAGGGAACATGCTCAGGTCCTTGATGCCCTGGTGCATACCCTTGATCATTTCAGCATAGGTGAAGGGCTCTTCTGCGAAGAACTTATCCATCAGCTCCTCGTCGGTCTCGGCAACGGCTTCCTTCAAAGCATAGTTGAACTCCTCAACCACATCTTCCTTGCCCTCGGGGATCTCGATTTCCACCCGCTTGAGCTGCTGCATCTCATAGGCGCGCTTATTCAGCACATCGATGATACCGGTAACCTTACGGTTGGCATCCCAGATGGGAACCACCACAGGGGCGATCTTGTTGCCGTACTTTTCCCGGAGCGCATCGAAGGTGGCATTGTAATCAGAGTTATCCTCATCTACCTTGGAGATGTAAATGAATCGGGGCATATTCCGCTCCTGGCAGTATTTCCAGGCCTTCTCGAAGCCCACGGTGATGCCGTCCTTGGCAGAGCAGACCAGAATGGCTGCGTCAGCTGCGCGCAGCGCTTCCATTGCGGCGCCGGAGAAATCAAAACCGCCGGGAGTGTCCAAAATATTGATCCGTGCGTTCTTATAGTCCAGGGGAACCACGGAAGCGGAGATGGAAATATTTCTACGGATCTCCTCGGGATCGTAGTCACAAACGGTGTTGCCGTCGGCATTCTTGCCCATACGGTCGATAGCACCGGTCATGTAAAGTAAGCTTTCAGCCAGAGCGGACTTACCGCTGCCGCTGTGGCCCAGCAGGCAGATGTTGCGAATTGCGTTTGCAGTGTACATATGTATTCAATCTCCTTTCTTGGAAAGCGGTGCGACCCACCGCAATGCATACATTATACACGAAGGATCGCTTGATTTCAATGGTTTTTTTGTCACTTTTACAAAAAATCTTTGCGCCCGGAATAGAATTAACCGCCATCCCCCGAAGGAAATATCCAAAAAGACACCTTTATGGGATACAAATCCTGTAAAGGTGTCTTTTTATCATTATAAATCGCAGGTCAGAAGGTCTTCCAGTGTCTCACGGCGGACAGCGAGATAGGGGCCGTCCCGGCCGATCATAACCACTGCCGGGCGGGGGACCCGGTTATAGTTGGAAGCCATGGAGTAATTATAGGCGCCGGTGGTCAGCACCGCCAATATATCCCCGCGAACAGGCTTGGCTATCTTCACATTTTCCTGGATCAGATCGCCACTTTCACAACAGCGGCCCGCCACAGTGCAGGCAAAATCCGCCGCCGCATTCATACGGCCGGCATTGTGCACCGTGTAGACCGACTGATAGAGGGTATACCGAGGGTTATCGGTCATTCCGCCGTCTATGTTTACATAATTCTTAAAACCCGGGATCTCCTTGGTGCCGGTAACGGTATACAGCGTAATGCCGGAGTCGGCCACGATACTGCGTCCCGGCTCCATTAAAATAGCCGGGGGCGTGATGGCCAACTGATCGCACAGCTGTGTGATATGCCGGCCGATCTTTCGGATGTTTTCCGTATAGTCCACTTTCGGTTCATCCGCGGTATAAGGTACGCCCATACCGCCGCCCAGATTCACCGCCTTGGCCATATAGCCATATTTTTCCGCAATACGGGCGGTAAAGGTCAGCATATTGGTGGCAGAGTCACAAAACAGCGCCTCGTCAAACAACTGGGATCCCACATGGCAGTGGTAGCCATACAATTCTATGTTCTTCTTGGCCAACGCGCTGGCTACCAATTGCTCAGCCTGTCCTGTTTCAATGGCCACACCGAATTTGGAATCTACCCGTCCTGTGTTGATCTTTTGGTGGGTATGGGGGTCGATGCCCGGCGCCAGGCGCAGCAGGATCTTTTGGCAAACGCCCTGGCGGGCAGCCTCTGCATCAATGGCATCCAGCTCCCAGGCATTGTCGCAAACGATATAACCGATGCGGTTTTCGATGGCAAAGCGAATGTCTCCATCCGTCTTGCTGCTGCCGTGAAAATAGGCGTTTTCCATAGGAAAGCCTGCCTGCGCAGCGGTGTACAGCTCTCCGGGGGATACTACATCCACCCCCATCTGCTCCTGCTGCATGATCCTATAGATCTGCTTAATGCTCAGCGCCTTGCTTGCATACAGCGGGCGAGAGCCGGCAGGCAAATACGCCGCCATCGCTTCTTTATATTCCCGGCACCGATTGCGGATCCGGTTTTCATCCATGACCAGCAGCGCCGTGCCGTAGGTCTCGGCCAAGGAGACGGTATCAAAGCCTGCAAAGGTCAGATGGCCTTGGGTATTGACAGAAAGATTATCGTAAAGCATTGTTTTATCCTTGTTCTTCTTTTTTTACAGTAAATGGGCCAGCATTTCCTCCCGGGACAGGCTGCTCAGGTCTGCCGGCGCAATATCAAAAATAGTCTGGCATCCGGTAATGCCCCTATCATACATTTTCGTTGCCGCCCGGGCAATGGCCACCAGCACGCTGGCGGTAAACTGGGGATTGGAATCCAGCGTCAGCTTATACTCGATGGTCTGTTTGTTTTCGCCTTTCCAGCCGGTAACGCCGCTGCGGATCACACTGCCGCCGTGGGGCAGACCTGCGTGGTCGCGGGCCAGTTCTTCCGCGGTAACAAATTCCACGGTAGTATCATAATCGGCAAAGTAATTGGGCATGGTCTTGATGGCCGTTTCAATGGCCGCCTTATCTGCCCCTTCCTCAGCGACTACATAGCAATGTCTGGTATGCTTCTGACGGGTGGTAAATTCCGGTGTTTCGCCGCCCCGCACCCGCTCCATAGCCTCCGGCACCGGGATGGTATACTGCCGGCAATCCGCCACACCCGGGATTCGCCGTACTGCATCGGAATGTCCCTGGCTGACACCTCTGCCCCAGAAGGTATAATCCTTGCCTTCCGGCAGCACCGCCGAAGCATACAGACGATTAACAGAAAACAGGCCCGGATCCCAACCGCCGGAGATCACCGCAATATGCCCGCTCTCCGCTGCCGCAGCATCCACCGCTGCAAAGTGCGCCGGAATATTGGCATGGGTATCAAAGCTGTCCACCACATGAAAATCCCGGGCAAGGGCCGGTGTCATTTCCGGCAGGTCTGTGGCGCTGCCGCCGCACAGCAGCATCACATCGATCTTATCCCGCCATGCCGCTGCGTCTTGCAGGGACACCACCGGTACATTCGGGGTTAAAATTTTAACAGAAGAAGGCTCCCGGCGGGTAAACACCGCCACAAGCTCCATATCCGGATTCTGGTGGATAGCGCATTCGACGCCTTTGGCCAGATTTCCGTAACCTACGATTCCAATTCTAATCATCGTCGTTCCCTTCCTTATGGGTTTATGATACCTCTACACCTGCATCACGCATACATTGCAAAAGCACTTTCCGATGGGCATCTTCCATGGGAATCAACGGCAGACGCAGATAGTCTTCGCAGAAGCCCATAGCCGCCATAGCCGCCTTTACAGGTATGGGGTTGACCTCACAGAACAGGGCATTGATCAGGGGCAGGTATTTTTTCTGCATCTCCATAGCCCCTGCCACATCGCCGGCAAAGAACTTTTTGCACATCAGAGAGGTCTCTGCAGGCAGCACATTGGACAGCACGGAGATCACACCCTTACCGCCGCAGGCCAAGACCGGCACGATCTGGTCGTCGTTACCGGAGTAGATATCCAGCTTATCGCCCACCAATGCGGCAGTTTCCACGATCTTGGAAATATTGCCGCTGGCCTCCTTGATGGCGCAAATACGGGGATGCTCTGCCAACCGGGCATAGGTGGCAGGCTCAATGTTCACGCCGGTACGGGACGGAACATTATAAAGGATCACCGGCTTGGTGGAAGCGTCGGCAATGGCAGTAAAGGTAGCCACCAGACCATTCTGGGTGGTCTTGTTATAATAGGGTGTCACCAAAAGCATCGCATCATAACCGATTTGGCAGGCATATTGGGTCAGCTCAATGGCGTAAGCAACATCATTAGAACCGGTGCCGGCAATCATGGGGACCTTGCCGCCTACGGTATCCATAGCAAATTTCAAAACCTGCCGATGCTCCTCATCGGACAAAGTGGAGCATTCGCCGGTGGTGCCGCAGATGACCAGCGCGTCAATCCCCTGATCCACCTGCCACTCCAGCAAGCGCTTAAACTGGGCATAGTCCACGCCCTTTTCCGTCAACGGTGTTACAACCGCAGTGGCTGCGCCCACAAAAATACTCTCTTTTTTCATATTTTCATCTCCAATATAAAAAATTGGCCGATGCAAGCATCGGCCATCAAATAACAGTACCATGTCCCATTCTCCGCAGAAAACAGAACCAATTTCTGTATCGATGATAGCACTCCGCATATGCGACAGTCAAACAAGTCTTTCTTGTTTGCCCAGGAAAGCCTTACGCCTCGGCTCCCTTCGGCGACGACCCCTTTCCCTTTTGCCACGGTCTTGCGGTGACCTCCCGGCGGGCGGTACTGATGGTGCGACGCGCCTCTATCAATTATTAGCAGTTTAGCACACCACAGTGCCTGTGTCAATACTTTTTTATCACTGCTTTGTAAATTTAGGGATAACAGAAAGAATTTTGTTACCTGCGTTGTTTTTCCAATACGCAAATGGATGCGAGTGCTGTTTCTTTAGGTAGGAAATCTACCTCAAGTTCAACATATTGGAATTTGGTTACTTGTTGTTAGAAAACACATCAGCAACTTCGCTGATTGTAATATAAGCAAGGGGGTCGATGTCGTGAACGAGTTCCTTCATTCTGACAATCTGGTAGCGATTTACCACAAAATAGAGCATAGATTTCGGTTTGTTGGAATAACCGCCTTTCGCATCCAAATATGTTACACCGCTCCCGAATGTCTCGCATAATTTATCGCAAATTTCTTGCGGATGTTCCGTTATAATAATAGCACATTTTGCTCTGTCAAGACCATCTACAATAAAATCAATTGTTTTTAACGCTGCTGCATATGTTACAACAGAATAAAGCGGCAAAATCCAACTTCCGAGGACCATACCGCAGATTGTGTAAAGCAATATATTATATATCATGACAAAAGAACCAACGGTAATTCCGAGCCGTTTTGCGAAAATTACTGCCATGACTTCGATGCCGTCCATGGCACCACCGTAACGAATTGCGATACCACTTCCGATGCCTGAAATCACACCGCCAAACAGAGCGCAAAGCAACAAATCTGTTCCTGCCAAAGGAGATGCCAAACTGACATCAACGGGAAGCACATCGGTTATTAACCAGGCGCAAACGGAGTAAATGCAAACAGAATAGATAGCATATACCGTAAATAACCATCCCTGCTTTTTAAGTCCAAATAAAAACAACGGAATGTTCAAAGCTATAAGAAAAAGGGATAATGTCAGATGCTGTGGTGTTACTTGGTCCAAGAGTATGGCTGTTCCCGAAATGCCGCTATCGTATAGATTGACAGGCATTAGGAAAATTGTGATACCAAACGCGTTAATAATGCCAGCAATAGTAAGCATTATGATATTCGTTATTCGTAGTTTCCCGTGATGCATAATTTCCTCCATAAAAAGCGACTTGCTAAATTCAAGTTTGTCGGTCAGTTCATGCTCGTTTTCAAATCTTTTGTATGAACAGAAATACGGATATAATCGTCGGCCTTTTCTCTACTTAAAAGAACAACCGTCTCCACATGGGCGCAGCGGGGGAACAGATCTGTCGCCATGGCGTTTTTGAGCGTATAGCCCCGGTCCTTCAAAAGGGCCACATCCCGGGCCAAAGTGGCCGGGTCGCAAGACACATACACGATTCGCCGGGGGGACATTCTAAAAAGCGCCTCGATGGTATCGGCGTTCAGTCCTTTTCGGGGCGGGTCTACAACGATCACATCGGGGTGGATGCCCTTGGATTCCAATTCCAAAGCGGCTTTTCCCGCGTCGCCGCAGAAAAATTCCGCATTTTCAATGCCGTTGCGGCGGGCATTCTCCCGGGCATCTGCCACCGCCTGCTCCACCACCTCCACACCGATGACCTTGCCGGCGGCTTTGGCCATAGCCAAGGTGATCGTGCCCACACCGCAGTACAGATCCAAAACCAAATCGTCCTTGGTGATCTCTGCCTGGGCGATAGCGGCTTCGTACAGCCGCTGGGCCTGATGGTGGTTGATGTGATAGAAGGAACGGGCCGACAAGCGGAAGTTCAGGCCACAAAGGGTATCTTCGATATAGCCCGGGCCGTAGAGGGTAATGAACTCGTCGCCCAAAATGGTATTGCCCGGCTTGGTATTCACCGAGAGCACCAGGCTGGTAAAACCGGGAACTGCCTGCAGGCGCTTGATTAAATCTTCGGTGTGGGGCAGCTTCCGGCCATTGGTGACCAGGCACACCAGCACCTGCTTTGACACCGCGCCCCGGCGCACATAGATATGCCGCAGCAGGCCCTTGTGGGTCTGTTCATCATAAGCGGAAATGCGGTAGTGGTTTACATAATCTATAACTAACTTCCGCACCCGGTCGCTCTCCTCCGGCAGAATCAAGCACCGGTCATTTTCCACCACCTGATGGGTACCGGCCTTAAAAAAGCCTGCATAGACTCTGCCTTTTTTGCTTGCCACCGGGTACTGGGCCTTGTTGCGGTAGCCGTAGCAGGTAGGGGCGGACAGAATGGGCAACGCCTGCAGATTTTCCCCGCCGATACGGTTCAGCGCCTGGCGCACCCGGTCAGCCTTCAGCCGGGATTCCTCCGCATAGTCCATATGCCAGAAGTCACAGCCGCCACACAGCTTGGCCACGGGGCATTCCCGGTTCACCCGGTGGGGGGATTTTTCCAATATCTCCACGATTTTGCCCGCCGCCCAGGTCTTGGCCGCCTTTTCGATGCGGACGGTGTAGCGCTCGCCGGCGATGGCATTGGGCAGAAACACCGCGCAGCCTTCAATATGGGCCACGCCCTGCCCGTCGGCGGTATAGTCGGTGACCACCGCTTCGTAAATTTCATTCTTCAGTAACATAGCTTATAAGATATTCTCCATACCTACTTTTTGGGGTTTCAGGCCCAGCTTTTCATAAAAACCCATAGCGCTTTCGTTGCAGCTCCACACATTGAGGGTAATGCTGTAGCACCCCTGGGCCTTGGCATAATTGCACACCGCTTCGTAAAGGGTCTTGCCGACGCCCTTGCCCCGGCAGTTTTCGTCCACGCACAGATCGTCGATATAGCAGGTGGTATGGTCGGCGATCACCGGATCGCCTGCGTGGGTCTTCATCTGGCAGAAGCAATAGCCCAGCACCCTGCCCTCCTCCACCGCCACGAAAATAGGGTCTGCAGGCTTGTCCAGCATAGCGAGCACCTGCTCGGCATTGTATTTTTGCGCGCCTGCCCGGAAGATATCCGGCCGGCCCAAATGGTGGACCTGTCCCACCTGTTTCAGCAGGTCAATGATGCCCGGAATATCCCTGGGCGCTGCAAAACGAATCTCCATAATCTGCCCTCCGGCATTTCTTTTTATGATAGCACAAAAAACCAACCGGGTAAAGGGTCAAAATAAAAGAAAGGGATGTGCCGAAGCACACCCCTTTTGCTGACTTTTAGCAGCAGCCGCAGTTATTGTCGCAGCCACAGCCGCAGCCGTTGCCGTTGCCGGTGCTCAGGAAGCTACCGCCGCCGCAGTTGCACAGCAACAGGATGATCAGAATGATCCAGCAAATATTACCGCCGCAGAAACCGTTATTGTTACACATAACCAATACCTCCGAAATTTTTTGCGGTGAATCACCGCTCATTCCAAGATATTCTCCTGCAGCAAAAAGGTTCAAAAATTATTTCCAGAGTCCGTCGGGATAAAGGCCCTGCCGGGTCTTTTCCGCCAACGCCGCAACCACTACGGGCTTATCTGCTGCGTAAGTAACACCGTGCCACTTATCTGCAGAGGTCAGCACCTTCACGGTCAGCTTACCCGCCTTCAGCAGCGTATCAATGCTCCGGGGCAGGAGGAATTCTGCCTTCATGGGGTTGCCGGGCACCTGATTTTCCAGAAAATCCGGGAACTGTCCTTCCACCATATCCAAAAATCCCGGGGTAAGGCCCCACATATTCATAGATACTACGGTGTCATTGCCCAGGAACTCCCAGTTTTCTCCGTCCTCGGTGAAATAGATACCGCCGTCCCGCTTTTCGATCCGGGTACGCTCGTTGATCTGGGCAAGATAGCCCTTATCATCCACAGCGCAAACACCACGGGCAACAGAGCCGTTGTCGGTCACCGTATTCTTCAGCAGATATCCCACCATACAACAATCCAGAACATCACCGCTTTCTGCATTGCTCAGGTATTTGTAGATCACCTTAAAGGCATCCTTGCCGTAATAGTCATCGGCATTGAGCACTGCGAAGGGCGCATCGCCGATCACATCCTTGGCGCACAGCACTGCGTGGCTGGTGCCCCAGGGCTTGGTACGCTCCTCCGGAATGGTGAAACCAGCCGGAATCTTATCCAGCTCCTGATAGGCATAGCGGATCTCCATGGGGCATTTCTCCAGTCGCTTGCCCACAGTGTCCATAAAGTCCTTTTTGATTGCTTCTTTAATAATAATAACCGCAGTCTCGAAACCGGCCTCATGGGCATCGAACAGAGAGTAGTCTAAAATCGCCTCGCCGCAGGAACCCACAGGGTCGATCTGCTTTAATCCGCCGTAACGGCTGCCCATACCAGCTGCCATAACTACTAAAATCGGTTTTACTGCCATAAAAAAGCCTCCTTGGAAGATGATGGTAATATTATATCACGGTCCGTAGTGAAAATCAAGTTATCCCAAAATTGGGGTAATATCTAAACAAATATCCGCTTTTTGCAATTTTTCCCAGGAAAATTCCCCGGCAAGTTCGCAGGCGGAGATGGGTTGGCATTTATCCGTAATGCCGCAGGAAAAAGCCAGCAAGCCCAATAGCTTTTCGGCGGTGGTATGGTCTTGCAGGTAGCCTAAGTCCATATCCTTATCCCGCTTGCTCAGCCGTCGACCGTCGGGGGCCATCAGCATAGGCACATGGCCGTATTCCGGGTGAGGAAAGCCGAAGCGCTCCTGCAGATACATTTGCCGGGGCGCAGAGCTTAAAAGGTCCATACCCCGGACCACCTCGGTAACGCCGGCCTCGCCGTCGTCCACCGTCACCGCCAGCTGGTACACATACACACCGTCTGCCCGGCGAACCACAAAGTCGCCGCAGTCGGTGGCAAGATTTTCCTTGTAAGTACCTTGCAGCTTATCTTCCACCGTCCAGAGCTTATCCGGCACCTGTACCCGCCAGGCGGGTTTGCGGTCAAAGGCCGCCTGCTGCGCCGGCGTTAAATTCCGGCAAGTGCCGGGATAGACATAAGTGCCGTCAGACAAATGGGGGGCGTTGACGCTGTGGAGCTGGCTGCGGGTACAATAACAGGGGTATAACAGGCCCAAATCGGCAAGCTGTTCAAAATACTGCTGATAGACAGCGCTGCGGGTGCTTTGGGCCGGGGTCTCCAAGTCCCAGTCAAGACCCAGCCACCGCAGATCCCGGCGGAGAACGCGGGCATATTCTTCACTGGTGCGCTGGGTGTCCAAATCCTCCATGCGCAGCACAAGGCTGCCGCCCCGGGACTTTACAGACAACCACGCGATCAGCGCGGCAAACACATTGCCCAAGTGCATCCGTCCCGATGGCGTAGGGGCAAATCTGCCCACAGGTGGTAGCATACACCCACCTCCTTTGTTTTTTCCTATTTTAGTCCAAATGCAGGAGAATGTAAAGCCGTGTTTTCTTTTTAGGGGTTGTGGATCAGCGAAAAATGGTATATAATATAATTTAATGATTGAAAAAGGAGGTGGACCTATGCTCTCGTCCCCGGAAGAACGCAGGCGTCTGCGGCACGAAAAAGCCAAGCAGCGCAAAACCCAACAGAAAAAGCTTCTTATTCGCCTGGGCGCGGCAGGCGCAGTTCTGATCTTCTGTCTTGTGCTGATCCTCAGCCTGACCGGGAAGAAGCCGGACACCCCGCCGGATGAAAATACTGCATCCACCTCCGATGCCACCCAACCCGCCGTCGACCCCACCGCCACTGTGATCCATTATGCGGCGGCAGGCGATCTGAACATCAACGAAGCCACGGTGGCAGCCGGCGGCAGCGGCTACAACTACACCGGAGCATTTCTGGATGTGGCCCACCTGCTCTCTGATGCGGATATTGCATCGGTAAACTTTGAGGGCAACCTCTGCGGCGAACCCTACGGCAGCAGCTTCTCCGCCCCTAACTCCATGGCAACTGCCCTGCAGAAGGCCGGCGTAGACCTGGTGCAGATGGCCAATTCCTACTCCATCAACCGGGGTCTGTCCGGTCTGACAGCTTCCATCGATGCCGTTCGCAGCGCCGGTATGGAGCCCTTGGGCGTATACGCTTCCAATGCAGAATTCAATCAAAGCAAGGGTTACACAATCCGCACCGTCAAGGGCATTAAGCTGGCATTTGTAGCCTTTACCAAAGGTATGGACGGTATGGCTCTGCCTCCCGGCAGCGAAAAGTGCGTCAATGTTCTGTACTCGGACTATGACAGCGCCTATCAGACCATCGACCGGGAGAAAATCACCTCTATCTTAACGGCAGTGAGCAAAGAAAAGCCGGACATCGTCATCGCCCTTTTGCACTGGGGCAGCGAGTTCAACAACACCATCAGCAAAAGTCAGACGGACATTGCATCGCTGATGTTTGCAAACGGCGTGGACGCCATCATCGGCACCCACTCCCACTATGTGCAGAAGATGTCCTTTGATGCAGAAAAGGGTCAGTTCGTAGCCTATTCCTTAGGCGATTTCTTCTCCAATGCCCAGCGGGCCGGCTCGGAATACTCGGTGGTGCTGGATCTGGAGATCACCAAGCCTGCCGACGGAAAGGCCAAGATCACAGGTTTCTCCTACACGCCGATCTTTACGGTCAGCGAGCTGGAGCAGCCCCTTAAGGTGGTGCGGATCAATCAGGCCATTACCGCCTACGAGGACAATTATCTGCAAAAGGTATCCCAGGAGACCTACGACAAAATGCGCTACGCTCTGGAGCGCATTGAAGCCAGAATCAACGCGGAATAAACACAAAAATCCCTCTTGCGTAAAGCAAGGGGGATTTTTTATTGCCGATTGCGGGCTATGCGACCGGTAACTTGTATTTTGTTGATGTATTACAATCCCTCCGTCACGGCTTGCACCGCGCCACCTCCCTTTACGCAAGGGAGGCTCTGGATATCCTGCAATGTTCAAATCGACACCAACAGGTACAGAAACACCGGCACGGCAGAGATCAGCAGGTACATGGCAAGCGCCTTGGAATAACGGATCTTTTTATGCTGCAGCAGCTTGATGACCGCCGCCACCGCCGAAATCGCCAGCATAATCCCAGCGATTGCAAAATTGAAATGATTCTGCAGTACAAAGCAGTCAATGTACAGCAGGCAATGGGCAACGGCAAACAGGGCAAATACCTTTTTCTTGCCTAAGCACAACAGCACCGCCCACAATGCCATCAGCACAAGGGACACGATGGCCAATAATGTAAAATCAACAAACAACAAAACCCCTCCTTTTTTATTTTAAAATATCTCTCCCCAATAGTAAGGGGCAAAGGCGGCGCTTCAGCACGAAGCACCGCCTGTTTTTTTGAAAATCAGCAGCTTGGAGATGATATAATTGCCCACCAGCACCACGATCTGGCCTGCAAGCTTCACCACTGCCCCATTCCACGAAAGGATCGTGACAAATACCAGCAATATCAGCTCCTCTAAACCTAAGGTCACCAGCCGGCCGGTATAAAAAGTGAGCATTTCCTGCCATACACCTTTACCCCGGACCCCGGAACGGAACACCCAGGTGCGGTTGGTCCAGTAGGCAAAGCCTACGGTGACCACCCAGGACAGGGCGTTGGCTACCAGCTCGTTCATAAGCAAATCGAACAGCAGGAATGTGCCGACGCTCACCACGGTGGCGCAGCCACCGAAGAAGACATACAGGATCAGCTCCTTATGCTTCCCAAACAGTTCACGCAGCTTCCGGGTCATTGGTCATACTCCTGCAGCTTTTCCGTATCCTGCCGGATGATATACCGGGGGCGGCCCTTGACCTCTTGATAAATAGCGGAGATATAGCTGCCGATTACGCCAAGGCCGATGAGGATACCGCCGCCGATGAGCAGAAGCAGCAAGATCACTGTAGTAAAGCCCTCCATGGCTTTGCCAGCGGCCCAGCGGATCAGGGTCTGCACCCCTAAGATCAGGCCTGCGAACATGGAGATCACGCCCATATAGCTCACCGCCGCCAACGGCTTGGTGCTGAAGGACACGATGTTGGAAATGCCATAGCGGAACAGGCTGAAGAAAGACCATTTGGTCGTGCCGTAGGCCCGTTCGGCCACATCGTAACGGACCTGGCAGGTTTGAAAACCTACCCAGAAGGACATAGCCCGGAAGAAGGTCCTGCGCTCAGGCAGATCCAGCAGGATATCCACCACCCGGCGGTCCAGCAGCTTAAAGTCGCTGGCGTTTTCCATATCGAAGCCGGTGAGGGCGGAGATGATCTTATAAAATCCGTGGGCAAAACCCCGGCGGATAGCCGATTCGCTGCCCCGGGTATTTTTCACGCCCTCGACGATCTCATACCCCTCTTCCCACAGACGGTACATCTCCGTAATGGTCTTGGGGGGGTGCTGCAGATCGCAGTCCATCACCACGGCGCAACCGCCCTTGGCGGCTGCAAGGCCGGCAAAAATCGCCGCCTCCTTGCCGAAATTCCGGGAGAATTCCAGACCCCGGATCCGGGGATCCTCCAGCGCCAGCTCCGCCACCCGGGCAAAGGTCGCATCCTTAGAGCCGTCGCTGACGAAGATCAGCTCGTAGGGGATCTGGGCTTTCTTCATATTCTCCTGCACCACACGGGCAGTGTTGCAGATATTCTCCTCCTCGTTAAAGGCGGGTATCACAATGGAAAGCAGCGGGTTTTTCATCATTTCTCTCCTTGTAAAAGGTTCATTGTCCTAAATTTTACCACTATTAACGCAAAAATGCAACATTTTATCGTAATGCAGGCGCAAAGCTCCTGCCGGGAGTATCAAAGGGTACGCCTAACAGGTCTGCCACCGTGGCGGCAATGTCCGCAAAGCTGTCCCGGGTACCTAAATTCACCGGGCGAACAGTCCTACCCAGGGCCAGCATGGGGACATACTCCCGGGTGTGGTCGGTGGTGGCGGCATAGGATGGGTCACAGCCGTGGTCGGCGGTGAGGATCACGGCATCCTCCGGCCCTAAGGTAGGCAGAAAGTCCCCCAGCCAGCGGTCGAACTCGTTCAGGGCCTGGGTGTAGCCGACAACATCCCTGCGGTGGCCGTAGAGCATATCAAAGTCCACCAGATTCACAAAGCACAGGCCGGAAAAATCCGTCTTTGCATAGCGGGTCGTGTGGGCCATACCGTCGGCGTTACTCTTATTATACACAAATTCGCCAAGACCCCGGCCGGCAAAAATATCGTGGATCTTGCCCACACCGATGGTGGCAAGGCCGGCCTTCTGCACCGCATCCAAAAGGGTTTCTTTTGGCGGTTCTAAGGAAAAATCGTGGCGGTTGGCGGTGCGGGTAAAATTCCCCGGCTCACCAATGAACGGGCGGGCAATCACCCGGCCCACGCCGTGCCTGCCCTGCAAAATACCCCGGGCAATACGGCAGTATGCATACAGCTGTTCCGGAGGGACAACATCCTCATGGGCGGCGATCTGGAACACGGAATCGGCAGAGGTATAGACGATCAGATCCCCGGTGCGCATATGCTCCGGGCCGTACTGCTGGATCACCGCCGTGCCGGACCAGGGGGCATTGGCCAGCACGCCCCGGCCCGTAGCCTCCCGGAATGGGGATAAAACTTCCTCCGGGAATCCGTCCGGGTAGGTGGGCAGAGGATTTTCTGAAATGATGCCGGCAATCTCCCAATGGCCAATGGTGGTATCCTTACCTTGGGATGCCTCGGCAAGGCGGGCCACCGCGGCGGTGGGGGTGTCGGTCTTGGGCAGGCAGGTAACGCCGTCGATATTGCCAAGACCGGCCTTTATCAGATTGGGAATATGCAGGTTTCCTGTGGCGGCGCAGGCGGCCAGGGTATCGACCCCCACATCACCAAAGCGTCCGCTGTCCGGCATCTGGCCGATGCCCAAAGAATCCAGCACAATCAAAAAGATTCGTTTCATAAAATGCTCCCTAAATATAAATCGTTGCCTGCCGGCGGCGGTACTTTCTTATGCCGATAAGAAAGTACCCAAAGAACCGGCTTAAGGGGCGCTACGAGCCAACCGCGCCCCCTTAAGAATCCCCCGCCGCGTTAGTAGTTTCTACTCAATAGAAAGCAGATTTTTGTTCAGCTAACAAGGGGTTTCCAAAGGGGGGGAAGCGGCGTGGGTAGTTGTTTGCGTTAAATCTTCTCTCGCTTTCCCCTTTGGTCGTGGGAAAGGTCCGGGAAACCTACGAAACGTTTCCCGGCGGCTCTTTGCATACTTTCTCGCCGGAGAGAAAGTATGATTGCCCTTTGTCAATAACCACCTGTAGATTGTTGATTTTTGGCGATCTTGACGATGCGGGAGGTGCCCAGACGGGATGCCCCCAAGGCGATGAATTTTTCCGCATCCTCCAAAGAGGAAATGCCGCCGGCGGCCTTGATCTTCACATCCGGGCCAATATGCTTGGCAAACAGCTCCACATCGGCAAAGGTTGCGCCGGCGGTTGAAAAGCCGGTGGAGGTCTTAATGTAGTCTGCTTTTGCATCGGTGACGCACTTGCACAGGGCGATCTTTTCCGCCTCGGTCAGCAGGCAGGTTTCAATAATCACCTTCAGGAGCTTTCCCTTGCAGGCGGCCTTGATGGCGGCAATTTCTTCGGTGATCTCCGCCCACTTTCCCTCTTTGGCCCAGCCGATATTGATGACCATATCCACCTCGTCCGCGCCGTTTGCCACCGCATCGGAGGCCATAAAGCATTTGGCGGCAGTGGTGGCGTAACCGTTGGGGAAGCCAATGACAGTGCAAATGGGAAGCCGCTCCCCCACATAGGCCTTGGCCTGCTTCACAAAGGATGCGGGAATGCATACAGAGGCGGTGTGAAAGCGCATACCGTCGTCACAGATTCCCTTGATCTCCTCCCAAGTGGCGGTCTGGGCCAGCAGGGTGTGGTCGCACTTGGCTAAAATTGCAGAAAGTTCCATAGAATCACTCCTGTTTATTACTTTATTTTATTATACAAAACTGATTTCTATTATGCAAGAAAAAAGGGCGTGTCCAAACACGCCCTTTTTCATTAACCCTTGGGATTCCCTGCAGTATCAGAGCCGTCGCCGGTCAGACCCAAACGGGCCGCCGCATCCTCACGCATTTTATACTTGAGGATCTTGCCTGCCGCATTCATAGGGAAGCTGTCCACGAACTCGATATACTTAGGCACTTTGTGCCGGGCCATGCTGGCCTTGATATAGTCGGACATTTCCTCCACAGTCACAGAGCCGGGGGTCTTCAGAATAATACAGGCCATAATCTCCTCGCCGTACTTCTTATCCGGCACGCCGATGACCTGCACATCCTTCACCGCCGGGTGGGTATAGATAAATTCCTCGATCTCCTTGGGGTAGATATTCTCG
>JAFVVI010000017.1 GCA_017502265.1 Oscillospiraceae bacterium | reverse complement strand
TCGCGGAGTAGAGCAGTTGGTAGCTCGTCGGGCTCATAACCCGGAGGTCGTAGGTTCGAGTCCTGCCTCCGCAACCAAAGAAAACACCACCCAATCGGGTGGTGTTTTCTTTGGTTGTGACAGCATGCTTCGCAGCTGCCATCCGGGTTGCGAGACCGACGAGCGTAGCGCGTTGGGGGAGCGAGGCGACCGCCGCCTGTGGCAGAAACAGGGAGGGCACCGCAAACGGGGAGATACGCAGAGCGTTTTTTTGCAGATGCCCGTCACAAAGATAAGAATCGAATCCTGCTGACCGACCATAAGAAAAGCCCTGCTGTCTTTAAGATAGCAGGGCTCTTTGCTTTAATCCATTGTGATTCCCGTCCAGGGAGATAGATAAATGCCGTATTCATTCTGATAGGCCACGCGGAGCTTGGTCTTTTGGAGGGTCAGGCCGGCTGCGGGGAATATGATGGTGGCCTTGCCGTCTGTGGTGTCTTCAATGCTGCAGAAGATATTTTGTGCGGTGCCTACTTCCACATACACCGGGGTGCCGTGGCTACCTTCAAAGGTCACATCCAGCATGCCGGAGAATATTTTGCTGTAGTCCGTAACGGTAATGGAGGACTTTACCACATAGGCAAAGATAGAACCGCTGCGGGTACCGTCAGCCTTCTCCAGGTACATTTCCAGCTTGCCGGGAACACTGCGGTCAAATTCAAAGGTTTTTGTTGCGTCATCCAGGGGGATTTCGTTGATTTTTACACTGTCCCGCAGGATCACGGCTTTGCTGTAACCGTCCTCCAGGATATCCACAATGCCCTTTTCCTCACTGACAGTGAAGTTATATTTGTCGCCAAAGCGGGTCATCAGTGCATAGGTTTCGTTGCCGGTGGGCATCTCCGGTGCAGCAGGCACACCGTCGATCAGGGTGTAACGGCAGAGTCTGTAGTTGGCAAAATGATCGTAAAATTCTTCTGTACTCCAAAGCTTGCGCCGGGCTCTGGGCAGCACTGCCTCGGAAATTTCAACGAAAGCCACATTGCCGTCGGTGTCGTACAAAATGCCGGTACAAATGGTGGTATGCACATCGGGATCCACCACAATGTCGCCCAGCTTAATCTGGTCAACGGTATATTTACCGGCGGCTGCGATGGTTTTTACATTGGTGATTTTCGGTACATTCAGGCTGTTGTAGGAGCCGGGGATATCCAGCGCGTGCTGGACGAATTTGGAGCAAACGGTGCCAAAATAGGAAGCGGCCTTGGGGTTGGTGCTGAAGAGGTTTTCTGTGTACAGTACAGAATTGGGGTTTTTCAGGGCAGACATAAAGGATACCAGGCTCACATTCATACCCAAATAGGTGTCCGTTGCGGTGGTGCCGGAATAGGGGACGCCCTGATAAGTAACGCCGTCCTCGTGGGAGATCACGGTGAACTCGCCGTTTTTGGAAACCACACCGGGCACAACGCCACCTTCCGGTGTCCACTGCAGGTCGGCCAGCTGATAGGCACGCGCAATGGCATTTTTTACGCCCTGTGATTCGGGCACTGCGTGGATATAGGGGTCATCGGTCTGCGTCAACAAAAACAGCCCCTGGGATACTTCTTTGGCACTGTAATCGCCGGCTTTATCGCCGAACATAGCAGATTTTGCCTCGTCGACGCTTTGGTAAATGCCGGTAACCTTGCTATCGGCTATGGTGACGGCGCGACCTTTGGTTTCGTAAAGGAACATACCGCCGGTATGCGCAGGCTTTTGGGCCACATAGGAAGCATACGCATTATTTGCATTTTGCTCTGCGGAACGGTCTTTTTTCTCATTTCTTCCATCTGCAAAGACGGAAGTAAAAACAATTGCAAAAATCGCGATTGCCACGATCAGGACGATCAGTCCCACGATGACAAAGCGCTTTTTCCTGTTTTGGTTCATAGAAAATCCCTCCAAATAAAAAGTAGTGTCCCAAAGGAATGATAGCGTATGGATATAGCTATATTACAACAATGTGCAGGACTAAAACAACAAGATAAGCATATTTTTTAAGCAGGCTTGTTTATTTTTTGCTTTATGCAAATGAAAGGTAGGCCTTTGTGGAGCGCAGGGGACGGTTCTGCGTGTTTCCCATCTGACATACCCCAATTTGCAAATAGTTCAGCATAAGCCACAAACCGGTGGCAGCTGTTATGATTTTACTTTGGTATTTACGATGCGTACTTTGTTGTAGCTGTTATTGACACCTGAGATTTTTATGGAATTGGTTGCAGACTTGCAGGAATAGCCGTTGGGTACGATTTGTACGAGCTTAAAATCGCCGTAGGACAGGTCTGTTCTGACCAGTTTTCCTGCGTCATCCGTTGTGCCGAGGGATATCTCCTTGCCGGATGTGGGGTGCTTCAATATAAACTCGCTGCCACAGATGGGTTTTCCGGCCTTGTCCACAAGCTCGATTTCCAACACAGGGGTGAAGCGAATGTTACTGGGCGGGGTGATTACGGCGATGGGCCAACGGGCGTTGGGGCCAAAATTCATACGCTGAACTGCGCAGAACTCAGGTCCGTTCTGGTTGCCTACATGGTAGAGCCAGTCGTAACCGTTTGCAGAACCTGCGTATATGGTCACATGGCTGCCGGCGGTCATAGATGTTTTGGGGTTGCAGAAAATGATCAATGAGCCAATGGGAATCTCCCTTGACGGCGTAAATTTTATAAAGCTGCTGCCCAGTGCGCCCAAAACCTCGTATTCAAAGGGGATATATTCGCTGTAGCCTTTTTCTACCCAATCCTTAGCCGCGGTGTAGAATGAATTGGCATTGACCGAGCTGGTGGGGCGGGTGAGGGCGGAGGTGTCGATGCCCGCTACATTGGGCAGATAGTTAAAGTAAACATAGGTCACAAAGGATGCGCAAACCAAATTACCCTGTTCAAACCGCGCAATATTGGGTTTGTCGTTTTCGTCGGTTTCGTAGCCGGAACAGCCGCCGCCGTAGCTGATATTGGAGAGGTATCCCAAGCCCCGCTTGTCCGCTGAGGGAACATAGTCCCACATCATACCGTCTGCCCGGTGCTTGGTGATGTTGTAGCCCGTATAGAGAAGGGCGTCCATAAATATGTTGTTATCGATGGTTGTGTAGATGTCTGTCTGCAAATAGCTGGTGGAGATGTCGGGCATCTGGAATTCGACGGTTTCATCCGGGTAAATGGTAGGGTCTTCCGCCTGCGTTTCCTCGGTTACAACCGTGGACGCACTCTGGCTTGCAGATTGCTCTGGGGTTGATGCGCTGGGATTTTGATTTTCCGTCGTATCAGGACCTTTGGTGTGGACCAAAATCAATACGGCTATTATGGACAGAGCCACTGCTATCGCAGCGATAAAAACCTTATTGCGCATAAAATTCTCCTAAAAATATAACTTTACAACTGTATTTTAGTGTTTGCGATATAAACTGTCAAGACAGAAAACGCCGGAAAGAAGATCGGCTGCGGTGCGATCTGTAAAGGCGGCAATAGAAACAGCACCATCCTGCCTGGATGGTGCTGTTTTGCGAAAAACTACCGCCGATTGTCTTTGTTTGCAAGATCACCGTAGACCGGGGTTGCCAGTCCGAAGCCGCCGGAAACGGTGAGAATTTGACCTGTGGTGTAGGCAGAGGCATCGCTGGCAAAATAGCATACCCCTTCTGCAATTTCCTCCGGTTGTCCCATACGGCCCAATGGGATATGCCGTAGGAACAGATTCCGGAAATCGTCAGACAGATGCTTTTCCACCGCTTCGGTGGCCGTCATACCGGGAAGAACGGCGTTGCAGCGGATGCGGTGCTTGGCTTCCTGCACTGCGATGAGCTTTGTCAGGTAATTAATGGCAGCCTTGCTTGTGCCATAAGCAACCTGGGAAATATCCGGCACAAGGCCGCCCACAGAGGAAATGTTGATGATGCTGCCGCCGTCCTGGGTTGCCATATGCTTAGCTGCCGCCTGACTTGCCATAAAGACGCTTCTCAGGTTCAGATTTACTGTATCCAAAAAGACTTGCGGATCTGTATTGGCAAAGTCCAGGTCTTTTCCGGGATTGGATGTGCCGAAATTGTTGACCAGCGCATCGATACGCCCGGCGTCCCGGACCACATCTTCAACCATAGAAGAAAAGGTTTCCGGCTTGGTGGCGTCGTTGTACACACAGTTTACGCCATCCAAAGTGTTCGCGATTTCCTGTGCCCGGTCCATATCCCGGGCGGCCATATAGACCCGGGCGCCTTCTTCTGCGCATTTTTTTACAATGGCAAGACCGATTCCCCGGGTGGAGGCGGTCACCAGAATGACTTTGTTTTTTAATCGCATTTTAGGTCTCCTTTATAGCTTTTCGTTTTGGCAGGAAGGCAACCGCAGCGATGCCCAATGCTACGCACAAAATCTCTGCCGCTGCCAATGAATGAATGGAGGCCACTGCAGCTGCGGGCTCTGCCGTGCCTGCAGCAATTCTGCTTGTGATCTGATTGGTGAATAGCGGGACAAACACAGCTACACCAAAGGGCGCTGCCAGATCCCGGAACAATCCGTAAGTTCCCGTGCCTGCGCCGGCTTCTTGGGGTGTCAGCCCGGAAAGGACAACTTTCATAAAAATTGTGCCGTTTCCGCCCAATCCAAATCCTAAAATTCCAAGGGATGCCATCAGCAAAAAGACAGAAGTGACCTCCGTGAACAGCAGCAGAATCCCGCATCCGATACCGGTGAGCAGAAACGAGCCGATTAAAATTCTTTTGGGTTCGAATTTGTCAGCCAAAGGACCGAGAATCACGGCGCCCAGAGACATACCCACATACATCACAGAGATTGCATAGCCGGAGATGACGGCATTATCCGGCTGAGAATAATTGACAAAGACGATGGTGTTGGTCATGTTGGCCTGCATCAGCCCCTGGGTCAGAAACAGAGCCAGGACACTCAGAATAAAGGCGTTTCGCTTTATAAAGCTGCCCGATAAGATAGGCTGCATAGCTTTCCGTTCGGCAAGGACCAGGCCAACCAGACTAAGGATTGCTACAAACAGCACGACCAAGAATGGCGCAGAGGTCCAGCCGAAATTCTGGCCAAAAGAGGGGATACAAAGCAGCAGGCTAAAGAAGATGAGAATCAGAACAGCACCGGATATATCAAAGTTTTGCAGCGCTTTCTTTGTGGATACCTGGTTGCGGGAAGTCAGGGCGCAGGCGGCAAAGATGCCGGCGCAAATGGCAGTGCAAACCCACAGCAGCGTGCGCCAACCATAAGAGGAAACGATCAGTCCGCCAATGGTCGGTCCGATGATCACCGATGCGCTGGAAAGAAGCATATACAGGGAAAATCCCTTGGCCATTTTGTCCTGGGGAAACGCTGTTGCAATATATGCCAAAATCACAGGCGCCATTGCCGCTGCGCCGATGCCTACAACAAAACGGGCAACCAGCATAAAAACAAGGGAGTTTGCAAGGGCGGATAGAACATTTCCTAAAGTGAATACCGCAACACCAAGCAGCAAAGTTTTTCTGCGTCCGATGACATCGCCAACCTTGCCAAGAATGGGCGCGCAGGCGGCGGTGGACATGGCCTGGGCTAAAGCGGTCCAGGTGGTGTTGTTATAAGCAATGCCGATATCCTGTACAAATGCAGGCCCTAAGACTGTGGAAAATCCGCCCACAAGACCGATTAATAGCGCAGCTAACGCATATGGAATAAAACCTTTTTTATAAGAAACACTGTGTTCCATCTTTTCACTTCCTTTTGCCTGTAGTATATCCAGACTTTTATGCATTATTGATTCTTTTTGGGACACACTTTTTACAGGGAGGGGAATGAAGTGAAACAGAAATTTTTGATTTGTCAGCACTGCGGCAATATCGTAGCCGTGATTCGGGATAAAGGCGTTCCGGTCTACTGTTGCGGTGAGAAAATGCAGGAGCTGATACCCGGCACCACAGAAGCGTCCGGCGAAAAGCATATCCCTGTATATGAGGTGCAGGGCAATACCGTCCATGTAACCGTTGGCCAGCTGGAGCATCCTATGACCCGGGAGCACTATATCGAATGGGTGTGTTTGGAGACCGAGCACGGTATCCAGTATGCTCACCTGGACCCGGATGACAAGCCCAAGGCTAAATTTTCTATTTGCGACGGGGATGAAGTCCGGGCAGTATACGCGTTTTGCAATCAACACGATTTATGGAGGAAGTAAGTATGTCTATGATCAACAAGGAAATTTCCGATTTCCGCACCTATGCCTATCACGAAAACGATTTTAAGTTTGTAAGCAAGGAAGATATTCTGGGAAAGTGGAGTGTCTTTTTCTTCTATCCGGCGGACTTTACCTTTGTGTGTCCCACGGAGCTGGAGGATCTGGCGGATAAATACGAGCAGTTTAGAGCAATCGGCTGCGAGGTTTATTCCGTGTCTACCGATACCCATTTCGTCCACAAGGCCTGGCACGACGCATCCGAGCGAATCAAGAAAATCAATTATCCCATGCTGGCTGACCCCACCCACAGCATCTCCAAGGACTTTGAGGTGCTGATTCCTGCTGACGGCCTTGCCGAGCGGGGCACTTTCATTGTCAACCCCGAGGGCAAGATCGTAGGCTATGAGGTGACTGCCGGTAATGTTGGCCGGAATGCAGAAGAATTGCTGCGGAAAGTGCAGGCCTGCCAGTTTGTCCACGCCCATGGCGATCAGGTTTGTCCTGCCAACTGGAAGCCTGGCGCTGAGACGCTGAAGCCCAGTCTGGATCTGGTGGGTCAGCTTTAATGGAGAATCTGTACGATGTGGTGATTGTCGGCGGCGGCCCTGCGGGGCTGACCGCCGCCCTCTACCTTGCCCGGGCGAAATACCGGGTGCTGGTTTTGGAGAAGGAGCAGTTTGGCGGACAGATCGCCATAACCCATGAGGTAGTCAACTACCCCGGCATTGCCAGGACAAGCGGCAAGGCCCTGACCGATACCATACAGCAGCAGGCCGAACACTTCGGCGCGGAGTTTCGGTTGTCAGAAGCCACCGGCTTTGACCTTGACGGGGATATCAAAACAGTGCATACCGGCAATGGGGACTACCGCTGCTTTGGTGTTCTGCTGGCCACCGGCGCGCACCCAAGAACCGTTGGCTTCCAAGGGGAGGAAGAACACAAAGGCCGGGGCGTTGCCTATTGCGCCACATGCGACGGGGAATTCTTTACAGGGAAAGAAATTTTCGTAGTGGGCGGCGGGTATGCGGCGGCAGAGGAAAGTGTATTTTTGACGAAATTTGCCCGCCATGTGACCATCCTTGTCCGCAAAGACGATTTCTCCTGCGCTGCATCTGTGGCAGACCAGGCAAAGAATCACGAGAAGATCACCGTGCTGACCAACACGGTGATGGAGGAAGTATCCGGCGACAACGGCCTGACCTACGCCCGTTATAAAAATACTGCCACCGGAGAGGTGACGGAATATAAGAGTGAGGAATCCTTTGGCGTATTTGTCTTTGCAGGATATGCCCCGGCTACGGAAGCGGTCAAGGGTGTGGTTGAACTGAATGAACAAGGGTATATCATTACCGACGCATCCCAAAGGACCAATGTACCGGGGGTTTGCGCGGCGGGCGATGTGTGCATTAAGCCCTTGCGGCAGGTGGTAACAGCAACCAGCGACGGCGCATTGGCGGCAACAGAACTGGAAAAGTATGTGGCAGCGATCCATCGAAAGACCGGTCTGCGTGCCGATGCGCCTTCGCCGAAGCAAAGCGAAACGACGGTCGCGATCGAAACCCATGAAACCGCAGGAACGGATGGGCTTTTTACCGAAGAAATGCGGCAGCAGCTGGACACCGTATTCAGCCGAATGAAAAAACCGTTGCTGCTGAAGCTCTATTTGGACAACCGTCCAATTTCGGGGGAACTGGAAAGCTTTATAACCGCCCTTACCGCGCTTTCCGATAAGCTGGAGCTTCAGGTGTGTGACAGGCAGGCGCTGGAAACTTTTGCGCCCTGCGTGGAAGTTTGTCTGGCAGATGGCGCGCCAACAGGCCTTGCCTTTCACGGCGTACCCAGCGGCCATGAGTTTACCTCTTTCGTGCTGGGTCTGTACAATGCCGCCGGGCCGGGACAAACCATAGATGCGGATATTCAGCAGGAAATTGCGGCTATCACAATACCCACGGATATCAAAATTTTGGTCACACTGTCCTGCACCATGTGCCCGGATTTGGTGGTGGCGGCCCAGCGAATTGCTGCGGCGAATCCCAATATTACCGCCCATGTATATGACATTCATCATTTTGAGAATCTGAAAAATCAATACAAAGTGATGAGCGTGCCGTGTCTTGTGGTGGGTGACGGGAAGGTATCTTTCGGAAAGAAAAATATGAGGCAGGTACTGGATTTTATCCGGGGAGAATAACCTGACCAATCGTATATTTTTGCGCATATTCCACCTGTGTTTTACTGGGGTGCAGGTGGAATATGCTTTTTGCGTTTTGGGGAATTTGGGCGAGGTGTTTTGGTTATTTTGTCCAGTTAGAAAATTATAGAAAAAATTAGATAATATATAATAGTTATATTTGTTTGCTTGATTTTTTAGGGAAGATATAGTATAATTTTATAAATATTTATCTTGGGGAATAGGCCCATAGTAAGGGATTGCCACAATTACAAAGAAATTCAAAAGGTTTTTTGATGCCACACTGTCGCTGGTAGAGCCAATCGTGCTGTCACCGGTGCTGCTCCACAAAGCCCTATTGAGGATAAGCAGATCGAGGAAGACCTGGCAACCAAGCCGCTGAACCCCATTGCCAGACAGGATGATGCCGAGAAAAGGTCTACACCTGCCACCTGCTTTGCAGAGATTAAAACTGCAATTGTGATAAAGATACCGCTCTGTACCTTGTATGTAAGGGCGTTTGGAGGATGAAGATGGAACACCTGGATACGAAGTCTAACATACAAAGGAAAATCGTTAGCGGAACAGAAGTTATTGAACGAAAAAGCATTCGTTGGATGATGGTGTTCTACGATGCGGTTATTTATTTCCTGTGCTGGTTCGGAGCCTTTGCGGTGCAGCCTTCCATAGTGGAAAAATTGCCGCTTTCTACAGCCTGTGTGTATCTGTTTGCCGGCGCGGTGCTGTATTTTGTCTTGCGGTTGGTGCTGCGATGCTATAATCAGATCTTCCGCTACGGTTCTGTGTATGCCTTTACCCGGCAGATGATTGCCGATGTCTTTGCGACCGGTCTGTATATTGCGGTGGGCATGCTGCTGAGCAAGGTCTTTCATAAAGCCTCCGCGCCCTTTACATTACTGCTTTCCTTTGCGGCTGTGTATGTGCTTTTGAGTATGGGTGTGCGACTTGGTTATTACCAGATGTATCGCTTTGCGGAAAAAAATACGCGGATCTCCCGATGGACCCAGCGGGTATTGGAACTGTTTGCCCATGTGGACTTCCATTCCAACACACCCGGCGCGATCCTGCATCTGGTGCTGGAGCCGGAAACCCGGGCAACGGAACCCATCAATGAGTTGCAGAGTATTGCGGACAGGTTTGCCATCCGCGGCGATATCACATCCATTACGCAGATCAACAAAGGCTACATTAACCGTACCTACAAGGTAGAGACGCTGTCCGATGCCGGACATGTACATAAATACACTTTGCAGCGGATCAACACCAATGTGTTCCCGGATGTGGACGCACTGATGGACAATTTTAAGATCACTACCAACCACCTGTTCGGTAGACTGCTGTTGCCGGGGCGGGGGAAACGGGGCTCTGTACAGCAGTTCCGTCCCACCAAGGATGGCCGTTCTTATCTGTGGGACGATTCCGGCTGCTGGCGTATGCTCACCTACTTTGACAATGTGTATTCTCTGGATATTCCGGAACGGCCCGAAACATTCTACCAAGCAGGTCGTGCTTTCGGTATGTTTATGAAAGAAATGTGCGATGTGGATATAGCGCATATTAAGAATGTCATTCCTAATTTCCACAACACCAAGAGCCGTTATTTAGACCTGGAAGATGCCATTGTTAAAGATGTCAAGGGCCGGGTCAAGCAGGTGCAGCCGGAAATCGAATTTGTCCGCGCGCGGGCTGACCGGTACGGTATGATCAGCGATGCGCTGGAAAGCGGTCTGATTCCCACCCGCATCTGTCATAACGATTGCAACCTGAACAATATCCTTTTCGATAATACCACCCATTTGCCGGTGGCCATTATCGACCTGGATACGGTGATGCCCTCTTCGCCCCTGTATGACTACGGCGACAGTATGCGTATCGGAACCAATACTGCCAAGGATGATGAGAAAGACCTTTCCAAGGTGTCCTGCAACTTGGAATTGTACGAGCGGTATGCCCGGGGCTATCTGGAAGCCTGCGGTGGTGTGCTGACACCCGAGGAACTGGCGTTGCTGCCCTATGCCTCCCTGATCATTACCGTGGAGGACGGTATCCGTTTCCTGATGGACCATATCAACGGCGATACCTATTACAATATATATTATCCCGGACAGAATCTGGACCGCGCCCGCACCCAGCTGAAGTTGGTAGAGGACATGGAGCAGAAGCTGCCTGAAATCAAGCAGATTCTGCGGGATATTTACATGGACCTGAATCTGAACGGTCAGATCGACTAAAATACTGAATGCAGAGACCCAATGTGCGCTGCGTTTCAGAAAGGAGTGTGTGCGGTGAAAGCCATCAGAGCCATCGTGCCTGCTGCCGGCAAGGGTAAGCGTCTGCAGAAAATCAGCGGCGATTGTCCTAAGGCTATGTTCCGGGTAGCCGGCCGGCCTATGCTGGAGGTTGTACTGGAAAATATCGGCTTTATTGCGCCCCGGGATGTGTACATCATAGTGGGTTACGGCAAGGAACAGATCATAGAGCATTTCGGCGACCGGTACTGCTATAACGAACAGACCCAGCAGCTGGGCACCGGCCATGCGGTGATGACCTGCGCCGAGGATTTTAAAGATTTCGACGGCAGTGTACTGATTACTTTTGGTGATATGCCGCTGTTCCGCCGCAGCGAGTTGGAACAGATGTGCCGTCAGCACGAAGAAAGCGGCGCGGACTGCACCGTGATGACCGCGGAAAACCCCGCCCTGACCATGTGGGCCCGGGTGGTGCGGGACGCCAATGGAGACTTTGCTGCCATTGTGGAGGGCAAGGATTGCACCCCCGAACAGGCCCAAATTAAGGAGTTGTTCTCCGGCGTGATGGTATTTAACAGCCGCAGCTTGTTCCAGGTGTTGCCCCAGGTGGGCTGCGCCAATGTGCAGGGAGAGTACTATGTAACGGAAGTGCCGGAGCTGATGGTCAGAAAGGGTATGAAGGTGCAGACCTATTTCACTCAGGACGGCGATGACCTGCGGGGCATCAACACCCCTGAGGATCTGGAAGCCTGCGAGAGGATTTTGAAAGAGCGCTACGCGTTGGTTTGATAAGTACGCAGTGCCCCACAGCCGGAAGGTTGTGGGGCGTTTATATTGTAACAGTTGTGAATTTGCATAAATTTTTACAAATTGACGAAAATTCAGCGATTTATTGTGATAAAGGGTTAAAAATTCCTTTGATTTCGCCCTTATGGACATTTGTCCGTGGGCAAAAAGCACAAAATTGCACAAAATATGCCTTATTTTTTTACGGATTGTTGTGTTGAAATCATATAATCCTTATGGTATAATACACAATTATTACAGTAAATCATTATGATACCCTCATTGCCTGCATTTGGCCAATGGCCCCCGGCCCGAGGGGGTTCTTACTGAAGAAAGGAAAGACAGTATGAATTCCAAGACTTTGTTATACATTTTAAAACGAATTGCCTTGGCGGTGCTGACGGTTTGGATCGTCATCACGGTGACTTTCTTTGTCACCCGCGCCGTGCCCGGCGGTCCGTTTTTGGGTGAAAAGGCCCTTTCTGCGGAGGCAGAGGCGGCATTGAACGCCAAGTATGGCCTGGATAAGCCGGTGTTTGAACAGTACACCACCTATCTAAAGGATATTGTGACCCGGTTGGATTTCGGTCCTTCTCTGAAAAACCGCGGCCGCACCGTTATGGAGATCATTTCCGATGGCATGAAGGTATCCGTGAGGCTGGGTCTGATTGCTGCAGCCTGCGCTACTGCCATCGGTGTGGTGCTGGGCGCCGTAGCAGCGCTGCGCCGGAATAAGGTTGTGGATAAGATCATTATGGTGGTGACAACAGCCTTCGTTTCTATGCCCTCTTTTATTATGGGTACATTGTTGCTGCTTCTGTTTGCACTGAGATTACAGTGGGTGCCTGCCAATGGCGCTATGGAAGGCGGATTGATTCTGCCGGTGATTACACTGGCACTGTACCCCACCGCCTATATTACCCGTCTGACCCGCTCCTCTATGCTGGATGTTTTGGGCCAGGACTATATCCGTACCGCCCGGGCCAAGGGCGTGTCCGGTGTGAAGATCATCTTTGGCCACGCGCTGAAGAACTCCCTGATCCCTGTCATTACATACCTGGGACCCATGCTGGCCTACATCGTAACCGGCTCGCTGGTGGTGGAGCAGATCTTTGCTGTTAACGGTATCGGCAGAGCCTTTGTTGGCTCCATTACCGACCGCGACTATCCCTTGATCATGGGCACGACCATCGTGCTTGCCACATTGATCGTGGTTATGAATCTGGTCAGCGACATTATGTATAAGGTCGTGGATCCCAGAATCACACTGGAGTAAGGAGGATCATCCATGCAACTGAAAAAATTCCCCGGACTGTCTATGCATGTGGACGTGGATGATTTTATCCCGGCTACCGATGCGGAAAAAGAATATATGGTGCAGATGCGCCCGTCCAGCACCTTTTTTAAGGACGGCCTAAAGCGCCTTTTGAAGAATAAGATCGCTACCATCAGCTTTTTTGTGGTGGTGATCATCACCCTGACATCCATCTTCCTGCCTATGTTCTGGCCCTATTCCTATGACCAGATGTTGGGTGTCACCCCCGGTCGTCCCGTAGACCCCTCTTTCAACAATCTGGCGCCCTTTACATACGGTACCACTGAACAGCGGTGGATCGATGAGGGCTATTCCGTCTTCCCTCACATTTTCGGTACCGATTCTCAGGGCCGTGACTACTTTATCCGTGTGGTCTATGGCGCGCGGATCTCTCTGGCGGTTGGTTTCTTCGCCAGTATCATCGTGCTGATTATCGGTATGACCGTGGGCTCTGTTGCCGGTTATATCGGCGGTAAGGTGGATATTGTCATTATGCGGATCGTGGATATTATCTATTCTCTGCCTGATACGCTGATGGTCATTCTGCTGGCCTCTGTTATGAAGGTGGCGCTGGGTGATGTGATTGATGGCACGATCCTTGCCAACTTGGGCGCCAATATGATCAGCCTGTTCTTTGTGTTTGCCCTTTTGTACTGGGTCTCCATGTCCCGTCTGATCCGTGGACAGATCCTATCTTTGCGGGAGCAGGAGTATGTGCTGGCCGCCAAATCTGCCGGCGCAAAGCCCGGCTGGATCATCACCAAGCATTTGATCCCCAACTGTATCAGTGTGGTGATCATCTCCACTGCGCTGCAGATCCCCTCTGCTATTTTTACCGAGAGCTATCTGTCCTTCCTGGGCCTGGGCGTTAACGCCCCCATGCCTTCTCTGGGCAGTCTTGCTTCCGACGCCCTCAACGGCATCAACTCTTACCCCTCCCGGCTGGTGATCCCTGCGGTTGTTATCAGCCTGATCGTGCTGTCGCTGAACCTGTTCGGTGACGGTCTGCGGGATGCATTCGATCCCAAGCTGAAGAATTAAGGAAAGGAACGTTAAGTTATGGCATTACTTGAAGTGCGCGATCTGCACACTGCCTTTACCACCCCTGCGGGTACTGTTAATGCGGTTAACGGCGTATCCTTTAACCTGGAACGGGGCAAGGTCCTGGGCATCGTAGGTGAGTCCGGTTCCGGCAAATCCGTTACCGCTTATTCCATCATGCAGATTTTGGAAAAGAACGGCAAGATCGTCTCCGGCTCCATCAAGGTGGATGGCCAGGAGCTGGTGGGCGCCGGCGAGAAGGTTATGAAGACCGTCCGTGGTAATAAGATATCCATTATCTTCCAGGACCCCATGACCTCCCTGAACCCCACCTATACCATCGGCCATCAGCTGACTGAGGCCATTATGCTCCATACCCCCCGCAACAAAAAGCAGGCCTGGGATCGGGCCGTGGAGATGCTCCGTCTTGTAAATGTGAACGAGCCGGAGAAGCGGATGAAGCAGTATCCCTTTGAGTTCTCCGGCGGTATGCGCCAGAGAGTTATGATCGCAATGGCACTGGCCTGCGAGCCGGATATCCTCATTGCTGATGAGCCTACCACCGCCTTGGATGTGACCATTCAGGCCCAGATTCTGGAGCTGATGCAGAGCCTGCAGAAGGAACTGGGAATGGCGATTATTATGATCACCCACGATTTGGGCGTTGTAGCTCAGATGTGCGACGAAGTCATCGTTATGTACGCCGGCTCCATCTGTGAGCAGGGTACTGCTGACGAGATTTTCTACAACCCCTGCCACGAGTATACCAAGGGTTTGATGCGTTCCATTCCCACCGTCAATAACGACGACGAGAAGCTGGAGCCCATCACAGGTACACCCATCGACCTTTTGAATATGCCTGCCGGTTGCCCCTTTGCGCCCCGGTGTGATGCGGCTATGAAAATCTGTATGCGGGAGCGCTGCCCCCGTATGGAGATCAATGAAGATCACGCCGCAGGCTGCTGGGTCAATGTAAAGAAAGAAATGGAAGGCGGTGAGGAAGCATGAGCCATGTAGAGAATCTGGTTGAGGTCAAGCATCTGAAGGAGTACTTCAACATCAGCACCGGTATGTTCTCCTCCAAGCCGCTGAAGGCCGTGGATGATGTTTCCTTTGCCATTCGCAAGGGCGAAACTCTGGGCCTTGTAGGTGAGTCCGGCTGCGGCAAGACCACCGTTGGCCGCACCTTGCTGCACCTGTATAAGCCCACCGCCGGTGAGGTTTGGTTTCAGGGTAAGCAGATCGTGACCAAGCAGGATATCGCGGAATTCCGGAAGAAGACCGCTATGGTCTTCCAGGATCCCTATTCCTCTTTGAATCCCAGAATGACGGTCTCCGATATTATCGGCGAGCCTCTGGACATTCATAAAATGTACGCCGACAAGCAGGAGCGCACGGAGAAGATCCTTGCCATGATGGAAAGGGTGGGTCTGAACTCCGAGCATGCCAGCCGTTATGCCCACGAATTTTCCGGCGGTCAGCGCCAGCGTATCGGCATTGCCCGTTCTTTGGTGACCAATCCGGAATTTGTGGTCTGTGACGAGCCCGTTTCCGCTTTGGACGTTTCCATTCAGGCCCAGGTCATCAATATGTTTGATGAGCTGCAGAGCAAAATGGATCTGACTTACCTGTTCATTGCCCATGACCTGCTGGTGGTCCGGCATATTTCCGACCGGATCGCGGTGATGTATCTGGGTAAGCTGGTGGAGCTGGCAGATGCCAAGGAGATCTACGATCATCCTTTGCACCCCTACTCCAAGAGTTTGATGTCTGCCGTTCCCGTGCCCGATCCCAAGGTGGCAAGAGCCAACCAGCGGGTGGTGCTCCACGGCGATATCCCCAGTCCCCTGAATGCGCCCTCCGGCTGCCCCTTCCGCACCCGTTGCCCCTATGCATGCGACGCCTGCGCAGAGGCTATGCCGGAACTGAAGGAGCTGTCTCCCGGTCACTTTGTGGCCTGCCACAGAGCGGAGGAGATTAACTGAGCCTGTCGGCGCTCTCTCCGGAGAAGCCTCCGGAGCTATCTCGGTTCGTTCCTGTTTTGGTTTGCCGTACCGAAACGGGTATGAATATATATGGAAAATGTTTCCAAATCAAAATTAAGAAGGGAAAGTAACAACATGAAAAAACTGTTTGCACTGCTTCTGGCAGTCGTGATGGTTCTGAGCCTGGCCGCTTGCGGCAAGAAGCCCGCTCCTCAGGGCGGCAACACCGGCGCATCCACCGCTTCTGTCAAACCCACTACTCCCGAAGAGATCGAGGCTGCTAATGCTGAGATCCGTTACGCTCTGGGTCTGCTCCTGGACCGTAACTACATTGTTGAGTCCGTCTCCCAGGCCGGCGAGAAGCCCGCTAACACCTTCGTTGCTGACGGCATGGCCGACAACAAGGGCGGCAACTTTGCGCTGAACTCCAACGGCGGCAAGGGTTACTTCAGCGTCGATAAGGCTGATTTCCAGGCCAACTTCGACAAGGCTGTTGAGATCCTGAAGAAGTACTACGACTTCGACGGCACCAAGTTCACCAATGCTCCCACTCTGAAGTACCTGTACAACACCAACGAGGGCCACAAGGCTATCGGTGAGTACATCCAGAGCGCTCTGGCAACCGTGGGCATCACCATGACCATGGAAAACCAGGAGTGGAACACCTTCCTGAACACCCGTAAGGACGGCCAGTACTCTGTCGCCCGTAACGGTTGGGTTGCTGACTACACCGATCCCATCTGCTTCCTGGATATGTGGATCTCCAACTCCGGCAACAACGACGTTCAGTACGGCAAGGGCGCACACAAGGACCTGAAGATCTACAGCCTGGACCTGACCTCCTTCGGCCTGGACATCAAGGTTGAGAAGGGCACTTGGGCTGAGACCTACGACGTTCTGATCTCCGAGATCAAGAAGTGCTCCGACATGGAGAAGCGTTACGCTATGATGCACCTGGCAGAGGATATGCTGATGGCTACCGGCTGCCTGACCCCCGTTTACTACTACACTGACCTGTACATGATCAGCCAGAAGGTGAAGGGTTTCTACTCCATCCCCTTGGGCTACAAGTACTTCCAGGGCACCACTGTTGACGGCAAGGGCGACTCCCTGTCTGTCTGCCTGGCTTCCGAGCCCGACACTCTGGATCCCGCTCTGAACTCCGCAGTTGACGGCGCTACCATGCTGGTCCACCTGTTCGCAGGTCTGGCTAAGTGGCAGCAGAACGAAGACGGCACTCTGAGCGTTGTTGCTGACTGCGCTACCGAGCTGCCCGAGGGTAAGGTTAACGACGACGGCACCGTTACCTACACCTACACCCTGAAGGACGGCCTGAAGTGGTCCGACGGCAAGGCTCTGACCGCTGCTGACTTCGAGTTCGCTTGGAAGCGCGCTGCTTCTAACGCTCTGGGCGCTGACTATGGCTACATGTTCGACGTTATCAAGGGCTACGGCACCGAGGCTGAGACTGACACCACCGCTGTTAACCTGGCTGTTAAGGCTGTTGACGCAAAGACCCTGGAGGTCACTCTGAACAATGCTGTTGCTTACTGGAACGAGCTGCTGGCATTCCCCACCTACTTCCCCGTCCGCAAGGATGTCGTGGAGCAGGAGGGCTGGGCTACCAAGCCTGAGACCTACATCTGCAACGGCGCTTACACCATCTCCGCTTGGGAGCATGACTCTGTCATCACTCTGACCAAGAGCGAGAACTATCATGATGCCGACAAGGTCACCATGAAGGAGATCAAGTGCTGCCTGTCCGACGATGCAAACAACATGCTGACCAACTTCAAGACCGGTGCCTGGCTGCTGATCGACGATGTTCCCACCAATGAGATCACTGCTCTGAAGAAGGACTTCGCAAACGAGTTCGTGGTTGCCGGCCAGATCGGTACCTACTATGTTTGCTGGAATGTCAACGAGAACCTGCTGCCCAAGGCTTAATTGCCTGCGCGCGGTTGTTGAATAATCCATAAAAGGTCCCCTGCCTTCCCCGGAAGGCAGGGGATTTTATATTTACCCATTGCGATCGGTGGGTGGAAAATTCCGGATTCGCAAGGATTCTGGTTGCAAAGGTCGGCGGGATATGCTATTGTGTATGGAGAGTTACGCGCCTGAGAGGAGCAACTATGGAAAACACAGCTTTGAACAAAGCAATATCCCTTCTGGAATCCGGTGGCTATACCTGTGTGCTCACCGACGGAGATGTGGTTTTTACCTCTAACCAACGGGGCGTCAAGCCGCTGGCGCAGTTTCTGGAAAGCGGGACGGCTTTTACCGGTTTTTCCGCGGCAGACAAGGTGGTTGGCCGGGCCACGGCCTATCTGTATGCGCTGCTGGGGGTGAAGGCTCTGTATGCCCAGGTGGTCAGCCAACCGGCCATAGCGGTTTTACGGGAACATGGAATTGATGTATCCTACGGCAAGTTTGTGCTCAATATCATCAACCGCAAGGGCGATGGAATCTGCCCCTTTGAGGCGGCTGTGCTGGAGATCACAGACCCACAGAGGGCCTATGCCGCTATCCGGCAGAAGATGCAGGAATTGAATATGCAATAAAAACCGCAGACCGTTGGGTCTGCGGTTTTGCGGTTTATACAGCTTCGATGGCCTGCTTTAAGTCGGCAATGAGATCTTCGCAGTTTTCCAGGCCGCAGCTCAGGCGGATCAGATCTGCGCCCACGCCGGCGGCTTCCAGCTGCTCGTCGGTCATCTGCCGGTGGGTGGCGGAGGCCGGGTGCAGGCAGCAGGTACGGGAGTCTGCCACATGGGTCTCGATAGAGCCCAACTTCAGATGTTTCATAAAGGTCTCCGCTGCCTTGCGGCCGCCCTTTAAGCCGAAGGAAATGACACCGCAGGAGCCGTTGGGCATATACTTCTGGGTGCGCTCGTAGTATTTATCGCCCTTCAATCCGCCGTACTTTACCCAAGCAACTTTTTCGTGCTTGCTGAGGAACTCGGCAATGGCCTGGGCATTGGCGCAGTGCTGCCGCATACGGAAGGGCAGGCTCTCCAGACCCAGATTCAGATAGAAAGCGCTCTGGGGGGATTGGACAGAGCCCAGATCCCGCATCAGCTGGGCGGTGCACTTGGTGATGAATGCGCCCTCCAGACCGAAGCGCTCGGTGTAGGTGACACCGTGATAGCTGTCATCGGGGGTGCACAGGCCGGGGAACTTATCGGGGTACTTGGTCCAGTCGAACTTGCCGCTGTCCACGATACAGCCGCCCACGGCTACGCCGTGACCGTCCATATACTTGGTGGTGGAGTGGGTGACAATGTCAGCGCCCCACTCGAAGGGACGGCAGTTGACGGGGGTGGCGAAAGTGTTGTCGATCATCAAAGGCAGGCCGTTGTCATGTGCGGCCTTGGCAAAGACCTCGATGTCCAGCACATTCAGCGCGGGATTGGCAATGGTCTCGCCGAATACCAGCTTGGTGTTGGGCCGGATGGCGGCGCAGATCTCCTCATAGGTGGCGTCGGGGCTGACAAAGGTGGCCTCGATACCCATACGCTTTATGGTGACAGAGATCAGGTTGAAGGTACCGCCGTAGATAGCGGAGGAGGAGACAATGTGGTCGCCGCAGGAGGCGATATTGAACATTGCGTAGAAGTTGGCAGCCTGGCCGGAGCCGGTGAGCATAGCTGCTGTGCCGCCCTCCAGAGCAGCGATCCGGGCAGCCACCATATCGCAGGTGGGATTCTGCAGCCGGGAGTAGAAGTAGCCGGAGGCCTCCAGGTCAAAGAGTTTGCCCATATCCTCGGAGGTGGCGTATTTAAAAGTGGTGCTCTGAATGATGGGGATCTGCCGGGGCTGGCCGCTTTCGGGGCTGTAGCCGCCCTGGATACACAGAGTTTCGGTATGCAGTTTCTGTTCCATGAAAATCACCTCAATGTAAAGTTAGAAATATTGTAATATCCCCCGGGGATTTTGTCAATTGATTCTTGCGTTTTGGGATGACCCGTCTTGAGATTCGTTTGCATTCCCAGCCTTGCCGGGAATAAAGGGTCGCCTCCGTCAAGCCGTCGGCGGCAGCGCTCATCTGCGCTGCATTTGACTTTTCGAATCTCCTGCAGCAAAAAAGCAGATACCCATTTGGGTATCTGCTTTTTGGTGACCCGCCGGAGATTCGAACTCCGGACCCACTGCTTAAAAGGCAGTTGCTCTGCCAACTGAGCTAGCGGGTCATAAACTGAGAGGATCAAATACCATTTGCCTCTCAGCTATTGGCTGGGATGGCAGGATTTGAACCTACGAATGCCAGAGTCAAAGTCTGGTGCCTTACCGCTTGGCGACATCCCAATATCCAGTGTCGCCGAAGGACACACGGGGTATTATAGCACGGTAGTTCTATTTTTGCAACTGTTTTTTCAAATATACACAAAAAAGAATTTTTTTGGATGGAAAGGCAAAAATGTCGGCGGCCGGGGAGGACTTTACCCTTGATTTTAGCTGCGGTGTATAGTACAATTTTCACAGAAAGAACGAGAAAGAGGTCGCGTTATGACGGAACGGGATTTGGAGTTGAAGTGCTTGCAGAAAGCGGCGTTTAAAGTAAAATGCAGATATGTGTGCGGTTGGAAGACGGCAACCGTTATTTTTTTGGCGCTGCTGCTGGCTTTGGGGCCGGTGAGCTTTGCAGTGCAGGCCGCAGACAATGTGGCGGCCACCCGGTTTGGGGGCGCACTGTGGAAACTGAAGAAACCCGATGAAAACGCCGTGTTCGTCACGGAGCAAAAGCCGCCGCTGGAAATGGAGGAGCAGGCCTACAAACAGCTGCAGCATGAAGCTGTGGTGCTGCTGAAGAATGAAAACGGCGCTCTGCCTTTGCAGCAGACTGTTGATTGTCTGGCAGCAAATGCGCCTGGCACAGAGAGGGCGGAAAAACTGAGATCGGCCTTGATTCAAGAGGGATTTGCAGTCGGCAAGGGTACGGTGATCGCGCTGATTGATTGGGCAGAACAGGCACTTTTGCAGGAACTTTCTCAAAAGAAGGCCGCCGGCGAAATTGAAAAAATCGTCTTGCTTTGGGATACAGATAAGCCCGTGCAGCCGGATGTATGGAAGGATTGCGATGCGGATGCGGTCCTGTGGACCGGCGGCGGAGATATAGAGGGAATTACTGCGATTCTTGTGGGGGCTGCGCCCTCGGGCGCGTTACCTAACACCGGCGCCTATGGCGAGTATCCTGCGCCTACAGGCAGTGTTTACACCGGCTATAAGTATTATGAGACCCGCTATGAAGATTATGTGATGGGCGCGGAAAAAGCCGGTAATTTTGTTTACCGGGAGCAGGTGGCCTATCCCTTTGGCTTTGGCCTCAGCTATACCACTTTTGCTTATTCTGATTTGCAGGTGGCCTACGATGTCCAGACCGATAATTTTGCTGTAACGGTTACCGTTACCAACGCCGGAAGCGTCGTTGGCAGGGAAGTTGTACAAATCTATGCCCAAGCTCCCTACACCGATTATGATCGGGAGAACGGAGTGGAAAAGCCGGCGGTGAAGCTGGTGGGATTTGGTAAGACGGGCTTGCTCAGCGCCGGTGAATCCATCGCGCTGACTGTGCAGGTGGCGCGACAGGAGCTGGCCAGCTACGATGCTAAGGGCGCTGGGACCTATATTCTGGATGCCGGTGACTATTATCTGACCGTTGCCGGGGATTCCCACGGCGCGGTGAATAATATTCTGGCGGCTAAGGGTTACACGGTGGAATCCACCGAGGGTCGCATGGACGCCAACGGCGATGCAGCCTTGACCTACAAGTGGACCGAGAGTAGCTTTGACGATCAAAGCTACCGGGGCGCTGCTGCGAACCGCTTTGACGGCGGTGTGGGCGGTGTATCCCGTAAGGATTGGGAGGGGACGCTTTCCCAAGCACCTGCAGCGTCGGAACAGACCGATGCCCAATATGTCCCCGGCGACTATGCTACCGTGCCGATGCCTACATTGCGAGCGAAAAACGGATTAAAGCTGTATAATATGAAGGGTCTTGCTTTTGACGATCCTCTGTGGCAGACTCTTTTGGATCAGCTGACCTTTGATGAAATGGCCAAGCTCATTGGCGATGGCTACCGCTGGACCGCGCCGGTTGCATCGGTACAAGCGCCCGGCGCTTGTGTTGGAGATTTGCATATGCCGGTGGGTGAAGCATTCCTGTCGGCGGCATTCAGTCCGGAATTGATGTACGCCATCGGCTGGTGGGCAGGAGAAGACGCTGTGGCTAAGGGTGAAACCGCGCTGCGGTGCTTTGGTAGCAGCTTTGAGGACAGTTACCTTGCCGGTATGCTTCGCGCCCAGCAGGCAAAGGGCATTGCCGCCAACGGCGTCAATGTGCTTTTGCAAGGTAATACCGGGTCTTGGTATACCGAGCAGGCCGCCCGGGAGCAGTATCTGCGGGCATTCCAAGATGTTGCGCAGCTGCTGCCTGCAACCGGCGTGGCTATGTCCGGCGGGGCAAAGGGTATGACGGAAGTGTTGCGGCAGGAGTGGGGCGTTAAGGGTATGATAATTGCTGCAGACGCGCCCGCTGCCGATGGACTTTTGGCCGGGATCACCGTTTTTGATGGACAGAAGTGTGATGTCCAAAAGGAACTGGCGGCCTATGAAAACGACCCGGTGGTGGTATCTGCCATGCGGCAGGCCTGCCACTATAACCTGTATGGGTTGGTAAATTCCGCCGCTATGAACGGCATCGGCGAGGATACTGTTGTAAAGCCCCGGGCGCTATATGTGGTGACCCTGCTGCGGGTGCTGATGGGTCTGTGCGCTGGAGCTGCGGTGGCCTTTGGCATCCTGTGGTATCGGGGAACGGCCAAGTGGAAGCAGACCGAGGTCTATCTGGAGTACCAAAACGCAAAAAATCCTCCCCGGGAAGAGGAAACGGAAGAATAATGCAAAAAAGGCGTGTCGTAATGACACGCCTTTTTATTGAAATCTTCGGGCATAGCCGCAGCGGCGGCAGAGAGATTCGGTGGCTTCCTTTCGGGAAAAGCCGTCATAGATGGCTTTGACTCTGGGGGAATCCAGAATTTCTTCCATTTCCTGTTGGAACAGATTGCCCAGTGCCAGATCTCCCTCGTGGTCTAAGCAGCAGGGAACGACGGTGCCGTCATAAAGGACGCCCAGTTGATCCCGCAGACCATAGCAGAACACTTGGGGGCTGCCCTCCGGGGCTGTAAGGTCCGGCCAATCGAATTTATCGCCGTATTCCAGATAGGTGCGCTCGGCCAGTCGCGTGCCTCGCTTTTCTACCGCCCACGGCTGGGGAAATGCTGCGCGCAGTGTTTCTAAAATTTCGTTATTTTTCGCATCTGCGCCGCCCTGATTCCAAAGGCGGTAGACCACTAATTTTTCTCCCTTTGCAGCTTGCCCGAAAGCGATGCAGTCGGCTAAATATTGCGCAAAGGGGACGGCTAAATCGTTTGCCTCGAAGGCGTGGAGGGAGATGTTGACTTTGTGCAGGGCGGGGGAGGACAGCAGCAATGCCTGCTGCCGGGCCAGAAGTGTGCCGTTGGTGGTGAGAATCACCCGGAAACCCTGGCGGTGGGCAATGTCCAGAAATTCGCCCAGTTGGGGATGGCACAGCGGCTCGCCCATTAAGTGAAAGTACAAATAATCCGTAAAGGGACGCAGCTTAGGGGCAAGGGTGGCAAATTCCCCGGCCGTCATACGCCCAGGCGTACGCCGGGTGCCGGGGCAGAAGGCGCAGCTTAAATTGCACAGGTTGGATATTTCCACATAGATTTTGGCAAACCGCATAGGACACCCCCCTTTTTTCTAAGTATAGCATAAATCAGACGCTTTGCCAAACATTTTCCTGTTCCTCTTGTAATATGTGGGAATTTGTGGTAAACTAAATTGATTTATTTGGATAGTACCCTTTTGGGAGGAAAATTATGTCAACTTTAATGGAAGAAATCAGCCGCCGCCGGACCTTTGCGATTATTTCCCACCCCGACGCCGGTAAAACCACCTTAACGGAAAAATTCCTGCTATACGGCGGCGCTATCGCCCAGGCAGGCGTGGTCAAGGGCAAGAAAAATTCCCGGGCCGCCACCTCCGACTGGATGGAGATCGAAAAGCAGAGAGGTATTTCTGTTACCTCTTCCGTGATGCAGTTTCAGTATGACGGCTTCTGCATTAACATTCTGGATACCCCCGGCCACCAGGATTTTTCTGAGGATACCTATCGGACGCTGATGGCTGCGGATTCTGCCGTTATGGTCATCGACGGCGCGAAGGGCGTGGAGCCCCAGACCCGGAAGCTTTTCAAGGTCTGC
>JAFVVI010000016.1 GCA_017502265.1 Oscillospiraceae bacterium | reverse complement strand
GTGGTTATCACCTGCCGTGAGCACGCCGGTGTCACTCCTCTGGGTATGAGCTTCTCCGAAATGGCTTCTATGACCGGCGGCGGTGTGCAGACTCCTGGCTTCATGGGCCACGGCAAGCACTTCATCTCCTCCAAGAAGTTCATCGCAGCTGAAGGCGGTCCCGGCCGTATCGTCTGGATGCCCAAGATGCTGAAGGATCAGATGCGCGAGCGTCTGGATGCTACTGTTCTGGAAATGTACGGTGTTGAGAACTTCACCGACATGATCGCTGACGAGACCATCTGTCAGGAAGATCCCGAGCAGCTGCTGGAGTACCTGGGCACTGTGGGTCACCCCGTTCTGGGCATGGAACCCTTCGATATGTAATTTCCTTTTTCAATAAAAAATCCCCGTGGCCTCGGCCACGGGGATTTTACTGTTTATTCCAAATTTTGACCTGCGTCACGGTAGGCGCTGTCTGTGGGACTAACACGGTCTGTTTCGCTTTGGTAACGGCTGACTACCTTGGCCGCCAAATCCACCGGCAGCAGCGTTCCTGCGCCAGCTACACATCCGCCGGGACAAGCCATACCCTCCAGCAGGTAGCCGTCGTACTTGCCAGCCTTAGCCATAGCCATCAGCTTGCGGCAATCCCGCAGACCCTCTGCGCTGGCGGTTTTCACATCCCGCTCCGGGTCCATTTCCTTTATCATATTGGCCACCGCGTTGGCAACACCGCCGGCCACCGCAAAACCCCGGCCAGCAGCCGTGCCCTCATTCAGATCGTACATGGGCTCAATAGTTTCAAAGTTGATCTCCTTGGCTTCGAACATACCCTGCAGTTCTTCAAAGGTCAGCACAAAATCCACATCGGAACGGATATCTGCCCGGATAGCCTCCAGCTTTTTGGCAGCGCAGGGGCCTACGAAAACCACCTTGCAATCGGGATATTTCTGCTTCATCAGCCGGGCAGTGAACACCATAGGCGTCAAGGTCATAGAGATATTTTCCGACTGATCAGGGAACAGCTTATAGATCATAGAATGCCAGGCCGGGCAACAGGATGTCGCCATATAATTCTGCTCAGCAGGAACTTTTTCCATAAAGTCCTTGGCTTCCTCAACGGTACAGATATCCGCGCCTACCGCCACCTCCACGATCCGGGCAAAGCCCAGCTGCTTCATAGCTGCAATAAACTTGCCGGGGGTGGAATGTTTGCCGAACTGGCCGATAAAGGCCGGCGCTACCACAGCAATGACCTTATTCCCCTGCAGAATCGACTGAATTACCTGGAATATCTGTCCCTTGTCCACGATTGCGCCAAAGGGGCAGCTCACAAGGCACTGACCACAGGCTACGCACTTTTCCTGATCGATTACCGCGCGGCCCTGCTCGTCAGAATGGATGGCATCCATACCGCAGGCAACCTGACAGGGGCGCTCCAAATGGACGATAGCATTATAGGGGCAGGCCTTGGCGCATTTTCCGCAGCGAATGCACTTGTCCAAATCGATATAAGACCGGTTGTTGCGGAAAGAGATGGCATCTTTGGGGCATACCTTTTGGCAGGAGGCAGCAAGGCAGTTTTGACAGTAGTTGCTCACCTTGTACTGGTGGGTGGGACAAGCATGGCAGGCATAGGGAATAATATTGATCAGCGGCGGCTTATAATACTGCTCTGCCACCGCAGCCTCGTCCATACCCTCGGTCATCAGATGCCGGGTCTGGATGGGACGGATATTCAAACCCATTGCCAGGCGGACACGCTCGCTGGCGATCGCCCGCTCCAGAAACACCGATTCCCGGTGCAAAGGTTGATCGCCGGGAACAATAATGTAAGGCAGTTCATCCACACCCTCGTATCCTCTGCCGGAATAGGCCATTCTGGCTACCTCGGTGAACACTTTATTGCGAATATCGGTTATTAAAGACGGTATTCCTCTCATATCTTACCCTCCCACTATTTCTGTTATGATTATAGCATTTCAACGCCAATAGTCAAGCAAACACCACCAATTGGAGAATGTTTCATATCATTAAAAACAGCCGAAGCTTGCGAAAATGCAAGCTCCGGCTGAATGGTCCGGATGACAGGATTCGAACCTGCGGCATCCCTGTTGCGGTGCCCGGCATTTTCGTCGCCGGCGGCACGGCTTCCTCAACTGCCGACCGCGGCCACTCGCTCAGGTCGCTTCATCCGCCACCGGCGGCGCTCCCATCGCTCCCCCAAAGCAAGTGCCTTGCTTTGCTCGCAAGATGCCGTATACACAATCCTCTTATACGAAAACACAAAGAGAACCGACCACAAGGGTCGGTTCTCTTTGTGTGGTCCGGATGACAGGATTCGAACCTGCGGCATCTTGCTCCCAAAGCAAGCGCTCTACCAAACTGAGCCACATCCGGATACCTGTGACATTATAAACCATTCTGCATAAAAAAGCAATCAAAAATTGCTATGAATGCCGTTATTTATTGCCATTTCCAAATTTCTCTTCTGATATTCTCTGCCCCGTTGCAAAAGCTAAGGTCAAAGGAGTGATTTTATGGACGGACAAGAACTTGTAAAGCAGACACTGGATCAGATCCCCCAGGCGAATGCCAATGCAAAACGGATCGTCGGCCTGATCAAAGAAGGCGGCAGGATCACCGGCTATCAGCTTTCCGACAATACCTTTGTAGAAAAGCAGCAAGCTGTAAATATGGCAAAGCAGGGACAGATCGCCGGTGTGGGTATCGCCCACCGCGGAGATACGGAGTATCTGAAATCCATCCCCGACGGCAGCGAAAACAACAATCTGGGGAATCTCCCCTCCGTTTCGCCCAATACGCGGGTATAACCAACAGCTTGCCACGCCAGTGTGTGCACTGGGGCGCAATGACACATCAATGTAAACCGGCAGTTTAACCACTGTCGGCTTATTTTTTACCGCTTACGACACTGAAATGACCGATAGGGGCAATTTGCAACATTTTTGATTTCGGGTATGCTATACTGTAGGCACAGGAGGTGATGGGATGAAATTCAAACTAATCATCAACAAAGAAAAAGAGGAAGAAGTGGTGATTACTGCGCGCCAGCGCACCGCTCTGATTGACGAGATTGAATCACTGATTCAGAAATACGCAGGCACAGACCGCATCCCCGGCTACACCGAGGATGACATCAAGATGCTGTCCGTTTCTGAAATTGCGTGCGTTACCGTATTAGACGGCAAGACCTATGCCATCGATTCCAAAAATCAGCGCTACCGTCTGAAGCAACGGCTGTATGCGTTAGAGCAGCAGCTCCCCTCGTCATTCATTCGTATCAACAAGAGTACCCTTGCAAACGAAGGCGCTTTGGAGCGGTTCACCGTCACATACGCAGGCAGTGTGGATGCAGTTTTCAAATGCGGCTACCGAGAGTATGTCTCCCGGCGATGCTTCGCCCAAATCAAAAGGAGGTTGGAAAGCAAATGAAGAAATTTTGGAAAGAATTTTTCCTCCGTGGTCTGATCTGCGCCAGTGGAGGACCCATCGTCTTAGCGATCATCTACGGCATTCTGGGCGCTACCGGCGCTGTGGAAGCGTTCTCCCCCAGAGAGGTCTGTATGGGGATCTTGACCATCACGCTACTTGCCTTTATCGCGGCAGGTATGACCGCCATCTATCAGATGGAGCAGCTGCCCCTGCCCACTATGATTCTGCTCCACGGCGGTGCGTTGTATATCGCCTATATCCTCACCTATCTGATCAACGGATGGCTGCAGAATTCCATTATCCCCATTTTAGTATTCACCGGCATTTTCCTTGCAGGCTATGCCCTGGTCTGGCTCATCATCTACTTAGTTGAAAGAGCCAAGGCGGATAAATTGAACAAACTGCTCAAAGGCTAAACAAAATGTGCGTTGCTGTCCTCTGCAACGCACATTCTTTATTGTTCATAATCTGTTTCGTAACTGCCTGCAGGCAAAATATGACCGCAGGCGCAGGTCTCGGAGCTTACCAGGGTGCCGGTTTTGCCAATGGGACCTCCCATCAGCACAAACACCTCTACAAACTCCCCGCATTTGGGGCATTTCACCTCCGTCAGCCGGGGTGTTCCCTTACCTTCCTGACAACCGTTAATCAGCATATCATTATCCCCCTACTTTTTGGCTACAACGATTGGCTGATAGAATCCGGTTTCCTCCGGGAACAGCCAATGCACTTCCCTGCATCCGCCCGCAAGCAACAGATTTGTGATTTCCTCTCTGCGGGTTGCTCTGTACGCACAAGAAAATTTGCTGATTTGTAATGTTTCTTCATCGTCAATGATATACTGGACAAGCTTGTAAGTATCCCCTTCCCAATCCCAAGTTTGGAAGGACACTCTTTGACCCTTATCCGTTTTGTGGATATAAGGCGGAGAATACGGCGGCTTACCGGCAAGTAACCCATCATAATCCCGGATACTCGCCACAAACATACCACCCTGTGCAATCCGATTTATAATACTCTTAATCGCAGATGTCAAAGCGCTACCTGAAAGCATATGCGGCAACGCATTGTCCATACAAATGAGAATATCAAAGGTTTCTGAAAATGTTTTTTCCAAATCGCAAAAGTCCGCGTGTTCAAAACGGATATTTACATTGTTCTGCTGGGCGCGTTTCCTCGCTTCAGCCAATTCTCCGTCGCTGATATCCGAGCCTGTGACAGAGTATCCTATACCGGCCAATCCAATCGCCTGGGTTCCAATTCCACAGGCACAGTCGAGAATTTTCGCTGTGCGGTCAAAGCCGTTCTTGCTGAATATGTTATCTAAAATAGCAGCTTGTTCATGGGTTGTTGCCTGCCAATCCAAAAAAAGCTTATCATATTGCGAAGCCATTTCATCGTAAAAAGTCTGTGTAATGCTCACAAATTTCACCTCACCAAACGAAGGGAATGATTCTATGCTTAACTTTCTGCTTGTACGCAGTGTAACCGGGCAGTTCTCGGGTCAGCAGGGCTTCCTCGTCTTTGAGCCGCACAACGATCAATGCCGGATAGAAGGCAAAGGCGATCAGCGCATACCAAGAGCCAAGCACCAGCGGTATCATCAAAAACAGCAGAATCGTCACTGCGTACATAGGATGCCGGATAACGCCATACATTCCGGTGTCCACCACAGTCTGTCCCTCTTCTACTTTGATGGTACGGCTTAAATAAGCATTCTCGCGCATCACCTCGGCATACAGGGCATAGGCAACCAAAAACAGTACCGATGCAGTGATAACCACCCAAGTGGGCATTGTGGACCAACCGAAACGAAAGTCCAGACCCGCCACCACGAAACCGGCGATAAACATGAGGCCCGAGAAGGCAACAACGCCTTTCTGAGCCCCCTGCTTTTCCTTGGCATCCAGTCGCTTTATGAGAAAATCCGGCGCTTTGAAAAGCATCAAAAAGCCAACAGCCAGCATCGGTGCAAACAGCAAGACAATGAAATACCAGCCGTATGTATAGCCAAAAGTACCGGCCGGCAGAAAGATCAGCAGACCTACCAGCAGCAAGCCACAGGCGAATTTTAGTAAGGCTTCAGCAACTATTTTCATGATTGATCTCCTTTTTCAGGCGATTCAGCAAATCTCCCTGCAAGTAGAAGGTGGTTTCAAAATGCAGGAATTTGTCGGAATTCCGGTCCCATAAAAGCAGCAGCTTTGGGGGAAACTCCTCGTCACCTTCCCAGAATTGCAGCAGTACAGGAAAAAAGGGCGTCACCTGAAATTTACAGGTCAGGTCCGCCCCTGCCATAGACGGCTGCAAAATGCCGCCTATTTTTTTGCAGGCTGCTTTCACATCCTCCAAACGCCCGTCAAAACACCTGGCATATTTCCCGGTAAAGGTATCCGTTTGAGTTACACCGGTAACCACAAAAGTCCCCACAGTACACCACTGATCGGACAATGCAGGCATCGTTTCACCCTTGTGATAGCACAGCAAATCGTATATGGTCATTACCGTGCTATAATCCCGACAGACCTGCCAGAAACCCATATATTCCTCTATCCCGCCGGTTTTTCTGTTGATACGGCAGGGGGTATTCAAATAGGTCAGGTGGATATACTGCTCGTCGGCATTTAAGCAGAATTTCCGAAGCATCTTTTCCTGGTCGTAGGTCAAAAAGATTTCCTTGGCAATATCCACCTGAAGATCGTAATTGTCCATTCAAATCAGCTCCAGCTTATCGTAGGAATCCTCTATAAGGATATAGTTACAGTTATATAGGGCGCATTGGGCAAGGTTATGCCGGTTTTCGGCAATCAATTCATCCTTGTTCAGGCTTGAATCATCTAATCGGCTCTCGATCACATTGGCATATTTTACAATATCATCAAAATGATTTTCAATATAGTTCCGGGACATCACAAGGCATACATACCGGATGTCCTCCAAGTATTCCTTATCAAAATCCTTTTGCCAGTCGAAAGGAATGTAGCAACCCTCCACGATAAGGTTTTGTTTGTTCTCGATGGCAGTCTTCACCATCTCACGGACGATTGGCCACAAATAATCCGTCAGTTTTTCGTCATCCATAGGGGTTAGATCTGTCTGGCCACTGCGGATCAGCCCCATTTTTAAATGGTCGATAGACAGATAGGGATAGTGGCACTTTTCCAGTAGCTTCTGGGCGTATGCCGTTTTTCCGGTGTGGGTTGTGCCGGCAATCAGGATTATCATTACTTTCACCTCTTTGCGCTATTATATCACGCAGAAACTGCCCTTGCAACAGGTATGGCAATTGGTGTATAATAAGCAAAACTGCGTTTCACTCTACAAAGGGTTGATTTCTCCCCACTCAACCACCGGTTTGTAGACTCTTTACCCCGGCGCAGCTATACTGAGGGCGAAAGGAGGATGCCTATGGATCAAGTAAAAATTGGAAAGTTCATTGCTAATTGCAGAAAGAAAGCAAACCTGACACAAATGCAGTTGGCAGAGAAATTAGGCATCACCGACAGAGCCATCTCCAAATGGGAGACAGGCAAATCTCTGCCCGACTCTTCCATTATGCTGGAGCTGTGCGGTATGTTAGGTATCACCGTAAACGATCTATTATCCGGGGAGGTAAGCACTATGGATAATTACAACAAAAACTTAGAAAACAATTTGCTTGAAATGGTAAAGCAGAAAGAACAAGCAGACAAAAGGCTCTTGTCTTTGGAAGTGTTTATCGGCATTACCGCCACAATTGTTCTGTTTGCACTCATCTTCATTGCCGCCTTTTTGGAAATGGGGGTCTGGCTGAAGGTTTCTCTTATGGTGCTTGGTTTTATTCTGTTTCTGGCCGGCTGCTTCTACGCCTTGCAGATTGAGCAGGTGGCAGGCTATTATGAATGCCAGGAATGCAAACACCGATATATCCCCACATACAAAGCAGTCTATTTAGCCATGCATACGGGCAGAACCAGATATATGCGCTGCCCCGAGTGCGGCAAGAAGTCCTGGCAGAAGAAAGTGCTGACCAGAGAGTAAATGGCAAAGAACCAAGCAGCAGTTGCTGCTTGGCCTTTGTTTTTCATATCAGTATGCCGTTGCAATGGTCGATCTCATGCTGGATGATTTGGGCAGTCCAGCCGGTAAAGGTCTTGATACGGGTTTGGAATTTCTCGTTCTGCCATTGGACTTTGATGGTCTGATAGCGTTTACAGGGACGAGGTCCGCCCAGCAAAGAAAGACAACCTTCCTGCGTATCGTAAGGACCTGACATTTTGACGATTTCCGGGTTGAACATGGTCATATAGGTTCCCTCGTTGTCAAACACAATAATGCGTTTGCGCGCCCCGATCATATTGGCCGCCATACCCACGCAGGCTTCTTTGTTCGCAGCCAATGTATCCAGCAGATCCTGGGCAATTTGCAGGTCTTCTATCGTTGCTGGCTCCGACTTTCCTGCCAGCAGGATCGGATCATGTACCACTTCTCTAACCATCTTTAATCTCCTTTTCCAACTCTTTGGGATATTATAACACGCCAAAATGCCACTTGCAACGGTAACACTTTGTGCGGTATAATGTACATAGAATTTCTGCAGGAGGATGAATCATGCGTAAAAACTTTGGTGCAAAAGAAATGTGCTATCCCATGCCGGTGTTTATTATCGGCACTTACAATGAAGACGGTACGCCCAACGCCATGAATGCAGCCTGGGGCGGTGTGACGGAAGATGCACAGCTGACCATCTGTGTAGAGGCTGGCCACAAGACCGCCAAGAACATTCAGGCCCGCAAGGCATTCACCGTATCTATGGGCACGGCGCAGTATGTAGCCGCCTGCGATTATGTGGGCATCGTTTCTGGCAACAAAGAGCCCAACAAGTTTGCAAAGGCCGGTTTCCACGCCACCAAGTCCGAATTTGTGGACGCACCGCTGATTGACGAGCTGCCTATGGCATTGGAGTGTGAGGTGATCTCCTATGACCCTGAATGCTGCCGTTTGATCGGCAAGGTCATCAATGTCTGCGTGGACGAGGCCTACTTGGATGCGGACGGCAAGGTTGATGTTGCCAAGCTCCAGCCCATCACCTTTGACCCGGTCCACCACAGCTATCTGGTCCTGGGCGAAAAAGTCGGCCAGGCATTCCACGACGGCCTGACCCTAAATTAATTGCTCTGTTGATACCGAACAAAAGGCACAGGATTGCTTGCAATCCTGTGCCTTTTTATTATATTACACCCGATTGATTGCAATGGTGTGTTCTTTTGCCGGGGCTTGATCTGCTCCGTAGCCGAAGAACGCGCCGAGCAAGGGGGTAAATCCTTCGGGGATCTCCAGAGCCTTCATCAGTTCCGCATCCCGGGCCACCGCACCGGGCGCGCCTCCAAGAATAACACTGTCAATGCCCAGATCTGTGGCCGCCAGCACCATATTTTCCACCACGATGCCCGCATTGGTATACTCTGTTCCGGGGCGGTGAACCGGCGTGGAAGAAACCAAAATCAGTGTCTTTGCGCCAAAATCCACATTTTTCCGCTCGCCCAGCATTTGGGCGATCATATCCGCCGTAACGGCATTGATCCGGTCCAGCAGTTCCTGCTTCTGCACCACGGTGATGTGCAGGGAATCGTATCTTGCCATGGCGATGGGGGCGGCGCAACCGGCTTTCAGGATAGTCTGCAGCGCATCCTCTGGAATTTGCTCCGGCTTATAGCTTCTTGTAGACTTTCTTTTTGCGATGGCTTCCAATGTATTCATAAGTATCTCCTTATGCCGTATTTTTTTATAGATTGCTTTTATTATAGCACGCGTAGCTACAGCTTGCAATAAGTACATTCTTTTGCTGAAGGGGTTTACTTTCCCTGCCGATGTGCTATAATAGGTTAAAAAACTACAATATTCTACAAAATTTTGAGGTTTTTTATGAAAGAGTTTTTTGGTTTTGGTGGCTATGCCCGCCCTGCTGAAGGATTTTTATCTTGGCAGCATTTGCTTTTCGTAGGCCTGTTGCTCACCACAATGACAGTACTTGCCATATGGCTGGGCAAAAGAAATCGCTGCGCCACGCCGGAACAGAAGAACAAGGTTATGGTTGCCGCCGCCCTTTTGATTGACGGTTTGGAGCTGTTTAAGATCATTTTGCTGTGTTTCCGTGCAGAAAGTGCAGAGCCGATCCTCTACAATCTACCTCTGTTTCTGTGCAGTATTCAGCTGATTGCCATTCCTCTGGCGGCCTTTTCCAAAGGACAGACTAAGGAAGCCGCACTGGATTTCGTATGCATTTTCGGCATTCTCGGCGCAGTATTCGGCACCATCGGCGCCGGTCAGAACTACAACGCCTATCCGGTTTTGTCTTTTGACAATGTGGTATCCGGTGTGACCCACTGCATTTCTGGCTTTGCTTCCCTTTACCTTATGTTCGCCAAAGCGGCCGGTATGAAGCGGGAAAACATGCATATCACCTACTGCATCCTGCTGGCCTTTTGCGTTGCCGCGTACATCGCCAATGTGCTGATTCCCTATAACTACATGTTCTTAATGGCAGGCGACGGCACGCCCTATGACATTCTGTACAATTTAGTGGGTGGAAATCGGGTGCTGTACCCCACATTGGTTGTGGCGTTGTTCTTGATCTACATTAGCCTGTTCTACTATTTTGTCGGCCTGTCCCGCAGCAAAAGCAAAGCGAAAGATACGGTAACAATGCAATAACATAAAAATCAGTCAAAGCATTTCGCTTTGACTGATTTTTATGTTGCGGAAAAGAGGATGTGGGCATAGGCAAATGAGTCGACTTGATATTTTAATTTGGCCCAACTTGAAAATGATTTTGTAAACCAATGGAAATCTCTTGACTTATGCCTAATTGCATTGGTATACTATACCCATAAAATCATATAAAAAAGGAGAATTCCAAATGGCTAAAAGCATTCAGGACGTTCTTGCCATCATCAAAGAAAAGGACATCAAAATGGTGGACTTCAAGATGGTGGACATCAACGGTCAGTACCGCCACGTGACGATCCCCGCAGAGAACTTTTCCGAAGATACTATGAAGAGCGGTATCGGTTTTGACGCCTCCAACTATGGCTACGCCGTGGTGGAAAAGAGCGATATGGTCTTTATTCCCGACCCCGACACCGCTATGGTCGATCCCTTCTGCGCCATCCCTACCCTGACCATGACCGGTAACGCCATGATCATCGACTACCCCCAGAACCGGCCTCTGGCCCAGTATCCCCGGAACATCATCAAGGCCGCCGTGCAGTATATGAAGGACTGCGGCATTGCTGACGAAATGAAGATTCTGCCGGAGTTTGAGTTTTACCTGTTCGACGATGTGACCTGGGATGTGCAGGGCAACTACATCGGCGCCTCTGTGGATGCCAGCCAGTCCTACTGGAACTCCGCCACCGACGGCAAGGGTGTCATCGTTCCCAAGCAGAAGAATTACCACATCGCCAAGCCCTTTGACACCTCCTACGAGTGCCGCAGCGAGATGTGCCTGCTGATGAAGGAGGCCGGCATCGAGATCAACTACCACCACCCCGAGGTAGCCGCCAGCGGTCAGTTTGAGATCGAGCCCCAGCTGGGTGAAGTGGTCCATATGGCTGACGCCACCATGATGATCAAGTATATCATTCACAACACCGCCCTGAAGTACGGCAAGAGCGCCACCTTTATGCCCAAGCCCATCTACGGTGAGGCCGGCAGCGGTATGCATGTGCATATGATCCTGTTCAAGGACGGCCAGCCTGTGTTTGCCGATGATAACGGCTATGCCCATCTGAGCGAAACTGCCCACTACTTTATGGGTGGCCTGCTGAAGCACATCAGCTCCCTGTGCGCTATCACCAACCCCAGCACCAACTCCTTCAAGCGTCTGGTGCCCGGCTTTGAGGCTCCCGTAACTGTCGGTTACGCTACTTCCAACCGAAGCGCCGTCATCCGTATCCCCGCATACGCCAAGAGCCCGGACAAGCGCCGTTTCGAGCTGCGCAACCCCGATGCTACCTGCAACCCCTATTTCTGCTATGCGGCGATCCTGATGGCCGGTCTGGACGGCATCAAGAACAAGATCGATCCCCACGCAGAAGGCTGGGGCCCCTACGACTTTAACCTCTACCACCTCTCCGACGAGGAAAAGGCCAAGCTGCACCACCTCCCCACCCGTCTGGAGGATGCGCTGGATGCATTGGAAGCCGATCACGCCTATCTGACCGAGGGCGGCGTATTCCCCGAAGAGCTGATTGCCAATTTCATCAAGACCAAGCGGGCTGAATGCAGCGATATGTCCAAGATCCCCCACCCCGCCGAATTTGATAAGTACTACAACCTGTAAAAGTAAGATTCCCGGAATTGCCTGGCAATTCCGGGAATTTCTTATGTGGACAGCATTTTTCCGGTTGCAACCGGAGCCGGTTTGTTATAGAATATGTGTATGCGGAGGTGAGGTAAGTGACAGATATTCTTATGCAGGTTAACTCTCCCCTTTTTGAAGGCATCCAGCCGGAAGACCGTAAGGGTATGCTTGGCTGCATCGGCTATCAGATCAAGGATTTCCGCAAGGGTGAGATCATCGCCTTTGAGGAGGAAAATATCCGCCATGTGGGCATTGTGCTCTCCGGCAGTGTGGATATGATCAAAGAAGATGTCTGGGGAAACAAGGTACTATTGTCCCGTATGGGCAAGGACGAGATGTTCGGCGAGACCTTTGCTTGGGGCAGGAACAAAATTTCCGCTGTGACCTTTATCGTATCTGAAGATGCAAAAATCGTACTGATCCCCCTGGACCGGGTGATGCACAGCTGCACCAACACCTGCGCTTGCCATCACCAGTTGGTTGAAAATATGGTGCATATTATTGCGGATAAAAACCGGGATCTGATCCGCAAGATCGAGGTCATTTCCAAGCGGACCATCCGGGAAAAGCTATTGGCATATCTGTCTGTGCAGGCCCAGGCCCAGAATTCCCGATATTTTGAAATTCCCCTGGGCAGGACAGAACTGGCGGATTATCTGTGCGTGGACCGCAGCGCTCTGACCCGGGAGCTGGTCAAAATGCGGGACGACGGTCTGATCGACTACGATAAAAACTGTTTCCGCATCTTAGAACAATAAAAAGCGCCTGCTGATGTTGCAATTATCACATCAGCAGGTGCTTTTTACCTTTATAATAATGGCAAAAGGAGGGATTCATATGTTAGATGGATGCCAAGGAAAACCCCGTACGCCAACCATAATTGAAAAAATTTGCCCCAACTGTGGGCACGAAATTGAGCTGTTCTCCATTGACACCCAGATGCCCTGTGAGCATTGCGGTTTCGTGGCTTATAACGATACCTTAAGCTGTGTGCAATGGTGCCAGTACGCCAGAAAATGCGTGGGCGACGAGATGTATGAAGCCATGATGAAAATTGCCCAGCAGCAAAAGGAGGGGATCGCATGATCCGAAAGATCATTACCATTGACACAGATAAGTGCGACGGCTGCGGTCTGTGCGCCAAAGCCTGCCACGAGGGCGCGATCGGCATTGTAGACGGAAAAGCAGCTCTTCTGCGGGAAGATTACTGCGATGGTCTTGGCGACTGCCTGCCCGCCTGTCCCCGGGACGCCATCTCCTTTGAGGAGCGGGAGGCTGCCGCTTACGATCACGCAGCCGTACTCAAAGCAAAAAAAGCCGCAAGCGATACGCCTTCTGTACCGGGCCGGCTGGCCAACTTCCCCATTCAGCTGAAATTGGCGCCTATCAATGCTCCCTATTTTGCAGGCGCGGACCTACTCATCGCTGCAGACTGCACCGCCTATTGCTACGGCGATTTTCACCGGGATTTTATCGCGGGTCGGGTGACCCTCATCGGCTGCCCCAAGCTGGACAGCGTGGATTATTCTCAAAAGCTCACCCAAATTTTTACAAATAATGCCATTCGTTCCGTTACGGTGGTGCGTATGATCGTTCCCTGCTGCGGCGGGCTGCCCTTTGCGGTAAAAAACGCCATCGAAAGCAGCGGAAAAAAGATTCCCTTAAGCATCATAACCATCGATCCGAACGGGCAAATTATCTCTTGAAGGAGGGAATTTTATGGGTAATTTCAATGGAAAGACCGTTATCATCACCGGCGGCGGCCGGGCAGTTTTAAGTGACGGACGCTGCGGCTCTATTGGCTACGGCATCGCCACCGCCTTCGCCAAGGAGGGCGCCAATCTGGTACTCACCGGTCGGAATATACAAAAGCTTTTGGACGCCAAGGAAGAGCTGGAGCGGCTCTACGGCGTGCAGGTGCTGCCTGTGCAGGCAGATGTATCCGCTGGCGGAGACAACGAAGCAGTGGTGCAAACGGTAGTGCAGCAAGCGGTGGATGCCTTTGGGGATATCCATGTGCTCATTAACAACGCCCAGGCGTCCGCCTCTGGCGTGACATTAGTCGATCACACCACAGAGCAGTTTGATCTGGCGGTATATTCCGGGCTGTATGCCACCTTCTACTATATGAAGGCCTGCTATCCTTATCTTGCCAAAACCAAGGGCAGCGTGATCAATTTTGCCTCCGGCGCCGGCCTGTCCGGCAACTTCGGCCAAAGCGCTTATGCCGCTGCTAAGGAAGGCATCCGGGGAATGTCCCGGGTGGCAGCCAACGAATGGGGCGAGGACGGCATCAATGTGAATGTGGTATGTCCCTTGGCCTGGACCGCCCAGCTGGAAAAATGGGCAAACGCCTACCCGGAGGCCTTCAAGGCTAACGTGCACACGCCTCCCATGGGACATTTTGGCGATGTAGAAACGGAGATCGGCAGAGCCTGTGTGGCACTGGCCTCCCCGGACTTAAAGTATATGACCGGCGAGACCCTCACGCTGGAGGGCGGCTTAGGACTCAGACCTTAAAAAAACAGGGAGGCGCAAGTCTCCCTGTTTTCATTACCGAATAATATATCGGGAATCAGCCATACTGACACTGAGGTGATTCGTATGGCTAAAAAAGGTATGAAGCGCATACAAATTGCGCCGAAACCCCCAAAAAACACTTACCCGCCGGTACCGGAAATCCAAGGCAAAGCCAAGCACACCAAGACCCCGGCCAATCCCATTATCGCCGGCACAGAAGGGCCGAATTTGAAGGTTTATCATGGCACCCCCTATGACAACGATTTGGCGCTGGATAATCTGAATAACGACACTACCTTCGCTGACCTGCAGGATCAATAGCCTATGGAATCGATTTGGCAAAAAACCGCCAGTTTACCGGCGTTTGACCCCCTCCGGGGCGACAAAAACACCGATGTGTTGATCATTGGCGGCGGCATCACGGGACTTTTAACCGCCCACTTCCTCAAGGAGGCCGGTGTGGATTGCTGCGTAGTGGAAAAGGGTCGCATCTGTCTGGGAACTACCGCCCATACTACAGCCAAGATCACTGTCCAGCATGGGCTGATTTATCACAAATTGGTAAGGCGCGCAGGTGTGGAAGGGGCGCAAAAATACCTGCAGGCAAACCGGCAGGCGTTGGAACAATACCGGCAGCTGTGTCAAAAAATCCACTGCGATTTTGAGGTAAAAGACAATTTTGTCTACACCCGGGGCGACCGGGCGCTCCTGGACAAGGAAATGGGCGCGCTGGCAGCTATGGGCGCCCACGCAGAATTCTGCGACACCCTCCCCCTGCCTATCGTCACTGACGGCGCAGTAAAATTCCCCCGGCAGGCCCAATTCCATCCGCTGAAATTTCTTGCAGAAATTGCCAAAGGCCTGCCGGTGTATGAACACACCTTTGTGGAGGAAATGCGGGGTAATACCGCCGTGACCGAGCAGGGGCAGATCCACGCCAAAGCGGTGATCGTGGCTACCCATTTCCCCTTCATCAACAAGCATGGCAGCTATTTTCTCAAGCTGTATCAGCATCGGTCCTATGTGGTTGCCTATCAGAATGCCCAGAGCTTAGACGGCATGTATGTGGACGACAGTCAGACAGGATTTTCCTTCCGCAATTGGGGAGATTTTCTCCTTTTGGGCGGCGGCGGACACCGCACCGGCAAGCAGGGCGGAAACTGGGAGGAAGTGCGGCAGTTCGCAGCTAAGCATTATCCCAGGGCCCAGGAAATCTGCTATTGGGCGGCTCAGGACTGTATGAGTCTGGACGATATTCCCTATATCGGCCAGTATTCCGCCCGGACCGGCAAGCTGTTCACCGCCACGGGCTTTAACAAATGGGGCATGACCGGCGCCATGGTAGCCGCCCAAATGCTATGCGATCTGGTGCAGGAAAAAGGCAATGAATTTGCCGATGTTTTTAGCCCCTCCCGGAGTATTCGCAGGCCGCAGCTATTGGTCAACGGCTTTGAATCCATCACCAATCTATTGTCCATTACCGGCAGACGCTGTCCCCATTTGGGCTGCGCCCTGAAATGGAATCCTGCGGAGCATTCCTGGGACTGCCCCTGCCACGGCTCCCGGTTTGACGAACAGGGTCATGTGCTGGACAATCCGGCAAACGGGAAATAAGAATCACGCCATCGGATCGATGGCGTGTTTTCACTATTGCATAATCTTCACAAAACGGAACATCTCATCCGGACCTTCATCAGTGTCACAGGAATCCTCGTCCGGCAGAGCATGCTCAGGCTGAAAAAATTCGCACCAAAATTGGTCGATTTGAAACCCGCATTTATTTACATAGAAATGGATATTACGTTTCTCAAAATAGGGTGTACTGGTTTCCCACACCTTCGTCTCCGGGTACAACGCTTCCACCGCCTGCCACGCACCGTAACCGATACCTTTACCGTGCTCCTCCGGAGAAACAAAAAGCAATTCCAGTTCATTGTGGTGGGTTTCTTTGTTGATCTTCACCACCAACCCGCCCACTTTTCTGTCCTCAAAAACGATGCGGTATGCCGCGTTATCTGGCTCGTCAATAGCGTGTTCGATGGTTTTTCGGGAGATAATCTCCCCATCGTCGTCTATATGGTCATCCCGCGCACCGAATTCCATCAGTGCGCCGTATTTGAACGCCCACTGGTTGTCCCGTATGAACTGCTCCCGGTCCTCCGGTGTTAAGGGAACAAGGGTGATGTATGCATGTTTCATTTCAAAACCTCCTGAATGCAAAACGCCCGGTTATTACCATCGTAATAACCGAGCGCACTCGACACCTAATCCGGCAATTGAGCGCTACGGCGCTCTGCCTCCGGTGACCTATTTCACCCATATTTTACATAATGGATCATTCTTTGTCAACACCTGTTTTCATCAGGTATTCTTCCGCGTACCAAGCGGCGGCAGCGCCGTCACCGGCAGCGGTGATGATCTGGCGCACCGCTTTGGTGCGCACATCGCCCACGGCAAACACCCCGGGGATATTGGTGCGGGTGGATTCGTCGGCCACGATATAACCGGCCTCGTCCAATTCCAGCTGACCGGCAAACAGATCCGTAGCCGGGGATCTTCCCACGCTGATAAAGAGGCCGTCCAGCTCCAGCAGGGTCTTCTCCCCCGTCTTGACATTTTCCAGTTCTGCGCCGGTGAGCTTGTCACCGAAAAGCAGCTGCCTGACCACATTGTTTCGCAGAATCTCAATATTTTCCGCCTGTTCCAGAGGCTGCTGGTAGATCTTGGTTGCCCGGAAGGTATCCCGGCGATGGATCAGGTAGACCTTCTTTGCAATCCGGGACAACAGCAGTGCGTCCGCCACTGCGGAATTGCCGCCGCCTACCACCGCCACAGTCTTGCCCTTATAAAACATACCGTCGCAGGCCGCGCAGTAGGCAACGCCCTTGCCGGTCAGTTCCTTTTCCTTGTCCACGCCCAAGGGGCGGTGGCTTGCGCCGGTGGCTACGATAACCACTTTTGCGCGGTACTCTTTTTCTGTGGTCTTGACCGTTTTTTCTGTTCCATTCAGTTCCACAGACACAACTTCCTCATTACGGGTCACTGCGCCAAACCGGGCTGCGCCGGCTTGCATCTGCATACCTAAGGTAATGCCGTCGATCCCCTCGGGCATGCCGGGATAATTGTCGATCTGAGTCGTTTCGGTCATCTGGCCGCCCGGGAACATTTTTTCAAGCACCAGCGTGGTAAGACCCGCTCTTGCGGTATAGAGTGCCGCGGTATACCCGGCAGGGCCGCCGCCGATGATAATCACATCATACTGCTCCATTGCCATTCTCCTTTTTTCTTTAGTATACCCAATCGGACCTGTAAATTCCGTGATATTTATCACAGAGCTTGCCGGATTTACTTTTCCTTATAATAGAGCATACAATGGCAGTAGCCTTCAAAATCCGGGTCTGCAATCTGGGCCTTGAACTCCTGGCAGATGCATTTATATTCCTCCGCCTTGCCGATCCGGCAGGGGCAATAGCCACCCTTTGTCTTTAATCCGGATTGCACCGCCTGCACCACTTCCGGGTCGGAATTGAGCCGTACCTTTCCCATTTTCTCTTCCTCCATTGCTATTTTTTCTTATTGTAGCACACCCCTGCCTGCTTGGCAAGAAAGCACTTTCAGCTGATTTTGCAAGCAACGAAACCGTACAGACACGCATCCCAACACCTGCGAATGCTCCTCTGCGGTACACCGTTTTCGATTTTTGTGCACCAAAGAAAAATAATTTGCAGAAATTGCGAAAATCAGTTGACAAACCGGTTTCTATGTGTTACTATGTTCAAGCGTTCAGAGCGAACGCAAAGTAAATATGCGCGAGTGGTGGAATTGGTAGACTCGCTAGATTCAGGTTCTAGTGTTCACTGCGGACGTGCGGGTTCAAGTCCCGCCTCGCGCACCATAAGAGACAGCTGCAAGGCTGTCTCTTTTTTTGTCAGTCGATCGTCGCCAGAACGGGTAAAACCCCTTGATTTCCAACGAGTTTGGAAACCAAGGGGTATTTTTCTATCTGTTTTTCATTTTTCTTTCTATTTGTAAGTATTGCTCCCTATTTCAGTCGGCGATGTCGGCGGCAGGTCGGCAATGGACTGCCGAAACCTTATTTATATACATAACTGTGTTTTTTTACTTTAACTATTTGGCGGCCATATTCAGTTAACCCCATGTGATCTACTAAATCTGAGTAGATTGCCCTAACCTCGTCAACATAGTCGGAATTTGGGTTATAGTCATAAATTGCTTCTTCTATTGCAATAGTTCTTCTTGCTGTACTAAATGCTTTGTATAGTTTCCTAACCGCAAGCAGAACAGATGTACTGTTGGAAATACTTCTTTCGCTTTGAAACTGCATAATACCAAGAGACATTAACCTGTTAGGACAGAAAAACTTAACGATATATTCCATTACGCGTATTACAAAAGGACGATTATGTGCTTCATATATCATAACAGCGTAGACCAAACAACTAAAATGATTTTTCTCTTTATGTGACTTAAACTCGCATTCTCTATCAATTGTTGATTGAATGACTTCGTTGTATTTTCGATAGTATTTCTCATACCTTCGTATAATTACCGTAGCTTTTTTTGAAGAAGGAAATACTTGTTTCCCAAGCATCATATGTTTGGAATAATCCCATATAAACTTAGCAATAACACAAAATACAGCAAACCAAAAAGAATCTCTAAACTGTTCTAAATCGATAAAAATTGACTTTTTCTGATCTATAAGTGGCCGTATAATAAAGAACAATGTCCCTTCACTCAACAAAAGTGACACAAGAAACAAGACAAATTGAAAACGCCAATTTAAAAAACAAGCTGTATCACGAAAAGCAGCAACAACGAACCTTAGCCCCCAATAAAAGGGGACAACCAGGCAAAGCTTATACACAATAGATTTAACAGAAAGCACTTGTAGTATTGAACTGATAATTGCCAAATATATAGCCGGATGTATTAACACCTGGAAGAAATTATCCGAAAAATTATCCTCGGTAATGTCGCGAAAACCAAACGCAGAATAGCTAAACACGTTTGAAGGACGTTCTTTCCATTTCCCTATTCTTCCATTAATCAAAAGTAACAGCCATGCGAACATTAGATTCGTAGCCAAATTAGTCCATGTCATAGATCTCACCCCAACAGCTTCGCGTATATATTACTACGGTATTTTAACACATTGTCAAACATAATTCTACTATTATCCCAAACAAAACACAAAAAGCTTTCGCATAAACAAGCTTTCTACATATATATCATAACTCTAACCTGATGGTGTAACAGCCATCAGGCATTTTTATTTTGGAGGTTTATGATGTAATGACCACACAGATGGACAAACGCAAGGACTTTGGGATTAGACTTGAGAATGCGGATTTGGTAGAATTTTCCAATGAGGTGATGCGGATGGCTGAACAGGAATCCGAGCTGCTAAATGCAGTTTATAAAGAAATCAGCGAGAAGCTGGGTATGGACACAGCTATGGAAATTTACCAGATGTTTAAGGGGCAACAGATTAACTTCCCCGTGCGTTTCTTTAACCCCACAAGGATCCAGCAGATCATCGTCAAGGAATATGACGGAACCAACATCCGCACCCTTGCTGTTAAGTATAATTACTCCGAGAAAACCATCCGGAGAATTATAAAGGATAGCTTAGAAGATTAGCGCAAATCGAAACGACTGGGATAGGAAAAATCAGGTACATAGGGGTGAATAAGAGTGAAGCTAAAGAAGGTTTTGTTAGCGCCGGTTAAGATCGCAGGTACCGCTGCATTGATTGTAACAGGAACTGCTAGCGCAATTTTAAGGAAAGGTTACGACGTTGCAGGCGCAGAACCAGTATCAGATTTCTTTGGGACAGCGCAAGATGCAAGTTTTAACGGTATTAAAAAAATTTGGGGTTCCTCAACAAAACCGTTATCAGAAAGTGAATATTGCCTTAAGATAGCCATGGAAAAACGGTCCGCCGCATCTCATTGTTATGATATGGCACAAGCCGCACGGAAAGCAGGCAATGTTGAAAAAGAGCAACAGTATATAATGCGATACGAGGACCTGATGTCACAGTACAGATCTCTTTGTGAAGAAAGCAAAAAAGTAAACGATCAATAATATTCAGGAGGTTTTTATGAGTTTTAGAAGTAGATATAATTCCACAGGTAGCTTAAAGACATCCGGAAACAGGAAGGGCACAAACTCAGAAAGTGTCGATGAAGATGGAAATGTTCTTTGTGCCGTTTGCAAAAGAAAATTTTTCATTGAGAATGTAGAAGCCTGCAAATATTGCGGAAAATGGATATGTCGTATGCACAGACGTAAAAGCACAGTCGGCGAGGGCTATATATGTGATTTTTGCCGCCAACGCGGTGCAACGTAATATTGCAATTATTTCCTTATGCCAAGAGCACCCATTATCAAAGCCACCACATGAATAGCATAATTTCCAACACAGAGAATGAGAGGATTATATTATGAATATAATTACAAAGAAAACACTTGTACTGCTACTTGCTTTTATTCTTCTTTTTACTTGTGGATGTGGTAAAAAAAATAATGATTCGACCAAACCCACATCAAATCTATCCAAACCAGATATCAATGCAGATAATATCCCTATCGAAACAGCTTCTTCTGAAGAAAAAGAAGCTTTTGCTAATAGCACCCCTAAAAACGACACTGACGTTGGTTTAAGAAACATTAAAATTGATACCGCAGAAGCCAAACTAACCGACGAGCAGAAAATGATCATTGAATACTTTGATGATGATTACTTAACAGTTCCAAGTTATGAATTTCTACGCAGGTATCCCAATGTCTATCAAAACGCACAATTGAATATTGGCGGCATTGTAAAAAAAGTTATTTCTGCTACCAGTGATAAATACACCTTGGTTTTATGGACTGTACAGACAGAAGATGCATATTGCTACCGAGGCGCACATACACCTACTGAATACCAAGCATACCTTGAAAAAAACAAGACCAGTTTCGTTGTTATCAACGGAAAACCTGATAGTGCCTGGTTTATGGAAGGAGACTATTTAAGTGCATACGGAAGATATACCGGCATCGAAACCATTGAGGTTGACGGCGTCTCCTATACTGTACCTGTGCTTGATGTCAAAAAAGCACATATCAGTTCAGACATAGCCAATGGTGTTGTTCGTTTTGATTTAAGCTATGTTAAAACAATTGCCAAAGCAATATTTGGAGATGATATTGAAGTTAGAAACCCTCTTGCTGGTGCTGACTTTGACGCTAATCAAGAGTGGCGCGTAACTGATGAAAAGCCTTTCTACCTTGTAGAGTTGGAGAATCAATCCAATGCCAAATTCACAAAATACCGTTTTTATACCAAGGATGGTGAAATTGAGGATGCAAAAACCGGCTCTGATAGCTGGCTTCTCGGCACAGACTCAAATATCATTAGAAACATTGAATTTTCTGCAGATTTTAAACATTTCTTCCTATTTACCTATGATCTCAAATTAGAAACTCTTACCTTAGAGTATTATGACTGCAATTTAAACAAGCTTTGGAAACGGGAATTTGAAGAAACCACAAGTGCAATATATGACTACACTAAAAATAACATATACCTCGTTGCCAATAATGAGTTGTACATAATCAATATCCAAAATGGTGAGGATACATTTAGTTCAGCATATATTGGCGCAAAAACTGAGATAAGAAAGCTTGCTGATGGTGTTTTAACAATTGGCGAAAGCAAATCTGATGCAGTTATAAAAAACGATCTAAACGGAAAAATGATCTGGAAAACCAATTTAAGTAGCAATGTAAGCCGTGTTAATGGTGTTCAATTGGTTGATGAGAATATCATTCTGCAGCTTCAATTAGAAGATGGTGCTCATTATGTTGTATTAAACGGCAAAACAGGCTCTGTAATCATCGACGCTATTTCTCTGTCATAACAATCTGCTTTAATTCGTGGGAATATAAAAAAGAATGTCCGTATTGGGCATTCTTTTTTTGTTATTTCCCCTACCATTGCAAGATTAACGGAAAGGATCACAGATACTTTTCCTGTGATCCTTGGTATGACTCCCAGCCCCAAGATACCGGGGCTGGGTTCTTTTTTTATTCCTCTGTCTGCTTGTTAGAAGGCTTACTCTTCCCCTTTTTCTTTGCCATTGTCTCTTCATTAGGAATATCTATAAAGTCAGAAATTAAGCATTGTGCAAGCGTCCAGCATCGTACGCGAGGGGATAAGGGATGAAGTCCTCTACTGCCGCCTTTTTCATCAACAAGGCAGTACAGCTTATCCCCATAGGGTAACAACGCTCGCAATGTTTGCTCCTGTACCTCTGCAAACAGTTTATTCTTTGTTTTCCCGGTACCGGGAGCAAATACAATTTTTTCTGCTTCAGCGCACTCTTGGATGATGACCTCCAAATTCTCTCTATCTACACCGGTAGATTTTTTGAGCGTATGATCATTTGTTGTTGCAAACAAATTCAGAATTACTACACTTCCAAATCCAAGCCGTGAAGCATTATTTAAAACCAATTGTGTTGTCATATCGAGTTCAACCGTTCCCGCTGATCCTGCACAAAGTAAAATGACAGCTATTTTAGGTAAGTTGCTATCCCAACTTTTGCGTAGCAAAAATCTCCTTTCTCCATCCTTAGAGTATACCGCCTCTGTGCGTAACTCCGTCACTATTGTCTTCATAATCAATCCTCCTAATTTTCTAAATTTTCTAAGATGTCGTCACTGGCTAATGAAACGGGAATGTAAAGCATAATGCTGTACTCGTTGGAGCGTAAGTAAAGTGCACTACAGTACCCACTATCTCCCAACCGGGTCGACCACTCACAATGACTTTTGGTATAGTCAAAAAACTGCCTTGCACAAAAAAGGTCTTTCCTTGTGTTAGCAATCAACGAATAACCGCCAGTTGAAAAGTAGTCCCTTGTAGGCCCGTATTCGGCATCTAAAACAACAATTCCTCGCAAGACTTCATCATATACCCTCTGTGGTATCTTCCCTTGCAGGTCTGCACATTCCTTAACTGTACCTATACAGTAAAACAAAAGTTTACACCTCCTTAAAAAAGAATTAGCACATAGAGCAACCGCTCTATGTGCCTTCCTATTTAGAATATATATTTACTTCACTTACAAATACGGAGTACATCTTAATTCCAACATTACCTATATTCCCAAAGTAAAATCGTAGTTACTAACAGTATGCTTTTATATATGTTTATAAGCGTTGTACGACAACACAAAGAAATTTTTTAGCATATCACATATCACTTTTCTTCTCTGGGATTTATGGTCCAGCATAATCACAAGCTTGTCGTCAATGTAAAATATATCAACATATTCGCCTGCAAGTATCTTTTCAAAGGATTCCTTTGCTTCTGCATGCGCCTTTGCCGAATCGGCTATCCAAAACACAAAGGTTTGTGGAGCTTTCATATCATGCTCATAATAGGCATATTCACGCTTAAACAAATTGCCTCGAACCATCTGCTCTCTAAGTTCTTCATTATGTTCATCCTTCTTTTGGATTCGATAATAACCTTCAGTCTTGGAGACTATATAACACACACCTTTAAATAAAAACGGTTTATTGATGATCTTGCCTAACCCTTTAGCAACAGCACTTTGACTGCGCTTCACACCATAGTTCGCATAAACTGCCACTGCAATCTCCTCTTGGGTTTCATAGTGTTCAAGCGGTTGCTCTGTAAAAAGCTTAACAAGCAACTGTTTGGTAGTCAGATCATCAACATTGGTTGAAGCAAATAAGTATGTTTTAACACAATCATTAGCCATAGTTATAAATTCTCCAAAAAGTTTAAAATCGTTATTCCAAAGGCAGAGACATCAGCCTGTCTTTGATTGGAATATTTCACATTATATCACGGAATAACTCGCTGGACAAGTGCTTTTTTATGGCATAAAATGTGCTCAGCAAAAGGAGATACCACTGCTTAGATTCAATCATTTCCCTTTGCTGGAGCTAAGCTTAGTTTGGACTTTGATAATGGAATATTGACCATCCTACCTCTCCATCTTGAAGATGCGCAACTTTGATTTGGCAGCGGTAGGAGAAAGGAGGAACCACCCTAAAAGCGCGTAAGTGACTATCTGGTATTGTGTATCCATATCTAGAAGGGGTCCTTTTGTGCGCTTTAGGATCAATAGAAAAATATCGTGATTTATTACCACCGAGCTATTCAATATAATGATCTAACATTAAGCATCGACAGTATCATTCTCGATGTAAGTATCACCAAGTCAGAGATGCGTGACCTGCTTAATAGCATCATAGTTGAAATATCTAACAGCAACAAACTTTCCACCGTAACGTGGGAGAGTCATAAGCCTGGTACATTCCGCCACCAAACGTTGTTTCAAATAGATGATAATCGCTCATTTTGGTTAGGACAGGGTCTTATCGGTAATGGTACTCTAATGGATCGCTATCGTTTAGATTTCAACCCGAACAAAGTCGGTGATGATCCTAACCTTAGGCTTCTTCTTGGATTTTTAGTGAGAAATTCTAGAAATAACTTGTGTAAGATTTCCCGTTTTGACTTGGCGATTGATATCCCCATTGAGCGAAGCAAGTGTTTCCTCGTCAAAGATCACCGGCTCTACATTGAGCGTAGACATGGCATCGAGTTCACGCAATACTTGGGAAGCAAGTCTTCCACAGTAGGACGCGTCAAGCTGTACAATAAGCAGGCCGAGGCCAAGTTGTCAAATCCTTTGACAAGGCTTGAATTGACTCTTGACCCCAGCACTCCCTTTGAACAGATCGGCTTTCCTTCCGTGTATTATATCGACAAGAATCCGTCTATTACAACTGATCGTCGCATCACTAACACAGACCGGTTTATCGTCGATGCGATCCTTAATGGCTATGGGAAACTTTCTGATCTTGGTCGAAAAACACGAGCTAAAATTGAAGGTATTATCCAAGAAGAAACATCAAGGGTTCAAATTACCGAAGATGCGTACTTAGCAATCCTAATGCAATTAGGAGATTATCTCGCCCCTGTTAGCACAGGCAATTATCAAAAATTAAAGACAAAGGAGACTATCTATGAATAAAACTATCCTCGATTGTGCGACCGCAATCATTGAACTTGCAATGGTCCAACCCAAAGTAAAAATGGCTCTCTTTTTCGCCTATATAAACGATCCATTCAGCTTTGAGTTCTACTGTTCTGGCATACCTAACTCCACTTTTCAAGCACTTTGTAATGGCATCCAAACTGACGAAACCTTCCGTTTGGCTGTAAAAAATAGTGGTGCACTCCAGTCTGCAGCACGTCGTTTTGTGAGTGCAGCTCTCTGTGATGTTGATTGGTTTTTCCCGTATATAGACGGCTTACTTAAAGTTTTTAACGATCCCGAGCTGCTATCATACATACCGATACGAAACCGAAATTTATTCTGTGCAATGATAGACTCGTGGAACCGGGGTTTCCTTGACCACGAGAACTGGTACACCCACTTGCACGACATCAAGCTTGCTACAATTAAATAATCACCACGAACCTTCTGTCCTAACTATGGGCAGAAGGCCCTTACAAGCAAAATCTGTTATCACAGTCAGACCACAAAATCTAACTACAACAATATGGAGGACAATATAATGACTACTAATAAAAATGATTCCAATATGGCACTGGGCGACCTGCTAGCAAAAGACCGCTGCTCTGCTATGCTCCTTTTCGCTGCATATATCGACGATTATCTATGTCACGAACTCTATTGCGAAGCTATCCCTTATGCGAACTTCGTTGCACTGCGCGATGCTCTCAAGGAGAACATCGAGATGCGTACAGCATTAAAAGAAAGTGGTGTAATAGAAAGTGCTCTCCAGTACTATATCAGCTCAGCACTTGACAATTATGATATGTTCTACCACTTTATCGATGGCATTACCACCATTCTCTCAGATGCCGAGTTGACCAGTATGATTCCTATACGAGAACAAAACTTAACTCGTGCACTTTACAACGCTATGGACGATGAAACACTAACCGAGGACACGTGGGATGAATACATCGAATCCTTTAGCAAGACAGCATAGTAGGTTTCAAGAAACCTTCCTGTAGGGAGATCATTCCCCTACGGGCCGTATGCTTTATTCTTATGGGGCCGAATCTTTAGGCCCCTTACTTATATATCCTTATCGTGATTATTTACAAGGAGGTTAACACCTATGAAAATGCTATCCCCTCAGCAGGTCGCTGAGATCACAGGCCTGCCTTACTCAAAGGCTCTGCTGCTGATTAAAAATATGAATCATCTACAAATCAACAACCGTTATTATGTATCGGAAACAACGCTGAGAGCGTTTCTGAATCCCGATACCCCCATGTTAATTAAGGAGGACTAACACTATGATTACATCTGGAAGCATTAGAAAAAGAGACGCCAAGGGCCGTTCTTGGCAGATCACCATCGAACTACCTAAGGACCCCATCTCCGGCAAGAGAATTCGTCGCTACAAAACCATAGAGGGCACTAAAAGAGAAGCCGAGCGTGCTATGGCTGAGTATATCCGCGAGTTAGAAAAGGGCTACCACGTTACCAACAGCAAGATCACTGTCAGCGAATGGATTGATACGTGGATGGATGTTTACATAGAGCCTAACGTGTCTCCCACTACTCTATCTGGCTATCAAGGTATGATTCGTCGTTATATTAAGCCGCTTATTGGAAATATACAAGTTCAAGAACTCAGTACATTAATCGTCCAGGATTGGGTCAATCGGTTAAAGGTTTCTCCCAGCTCCGGCAAGCCTATGTCTGTTAAGACTATTAAACACACTTACCACGTGTTGAAGGGCTGTATGGACAAGGCAGTTTTAGCAGGTATCATCCCACGCTCTCCCTGTAATCGCATTATGATGCCCAAGGGCCAAAAGAAAGCACCTGTAATTTATAATCAAGCACAGATTAAGCAACTGATTGCCGCTGCCAAAGGCACTGAAATGGAGCTTGTTATTGACATGGAGCTATGTCTTGGCCTAAGACGAGGAGAACTACTTGGCTTGCAATGGGATGACATTGATTGGGAAAACAAGCAAATTCACGTTACCCGGAACCGGGTAGTCGTTGGTGGCAAATCCATCATCAAGGAGCCAAAGACAGAGAGCGGCATTAGAACAGTCAATGTTCCTGCCCCTCTACTGCAGAAGCTACACCAACACAAGTCCAAATGTTTAGCCAACAGACTACGAATGGGCAAAAACTACACAGTTACCGACTTTATCATCGTTCATCCTGATGGTAAACCTATCTACCCTGAGTACCTAAGTCAGATGTTCACCAAATTACAGAACGCTGCTGGCCTACCTAAGTGTCGATTCCACGATCTTAGACACCTCTGTGCATCCATTATGTTCCTGCAGGGTGTGGATGTTAAAACCGCCCAACAGGTTTTAGGCCACAAAGACTTCACTACAACAATGAACATCTACACCCACGTTTTCCCCTCCTCTGTGAAAGAGGCAGCAGACAAGGTTGGAGCCTTGGTTTTCGCCGTCTGACCCGTCCTTGTGTTCGTAAAGCTTGCGATTGTAGTTTTTGGATAGCAGGTCGGCAGAACGTCGGCGGCAGTGGCCTTAATTACCCGTTTTTCCAAGGCGATGTTCGAAGGAACAGGTGGTCTACAAGGCCTTCAAGTCCCGCCTCGCGCACCAGAAGAGACAGTCGTAAGGCTGTCTCTTTTTTGTTGTGTAAAAAGTGAAGAAAGAGGACATCCGTATGGATGTCCTCTTTCTTTATTGCTTTTTTAATATCCGCTTGATCATTTCTGTGATCCAGGGAATGGTATTTTCCTTCTTGACAAGGAACAAAACGCCCACAGCAATTGCCGCTGCAGCGACCAGCCCACACACCACGATCAATGCAATCACACCGCCCGACAACCCTTTCTTCTGGTCGGGGTTCGACGGATCCGGCGTGTTGCCGTCATTATCGACATTGTCCATAGTGCCATCGGATGTACTGCCGGTGGTTCCATCGGGGGTATTGCCCGTGTCGTCTATGTCACCGGTTTCGCCCACATCACCGGTTTGGCCCACATCGCCGGTTTCGTCCATATCGCCGGTTTCGTCCATATCGCCGGTTTCGTCCATATCGCCAATTTCATCCATATCGCCGAAATCGTCCATGTCGCCGAAGTCGTCCATATCGCCGATGAAATCCATATCGTCCATATCGCCGATGAAATCCATATCATCCATATCACCGACCGTATTGCCGCCTGTATTTCCAGGGACATTTCCGGTGGTACCGTTGGTGGGCTTGCCAGTAGTGGTGCCACCTTGGCTTGCGCTATTCTGCTCTTCCAGATCAGCAGCAGTTGCGTCAGCCACAGACAAGCTGAGCTTCACAGACTTACCAGCGCTCAAAGGTACAATTTCGATTTCTACGCCATCAGCGCCCGGAGCCATAATAACCTTACGAACCGTCTTCTTGGACACTAAAGTTCCGCCGTTATAGAACTCCGCAACAATCGTTGCCTTCTTAATCTGAGCAGAGGCGTTCATCCAAGACAGGCGGTAGGCAGTTGCTCCGTCATTGGTGGTGCTTGTCAGCTGATAGCCGGTTTCCGCATCATAGCACTCGAAATCCGCGGTAATGCCGATGGGGTAAAGCTTGTAGTTATCCAGTATCAGCTTATGTGTAGAGTTGGAAGAAGTCACCTGGAAGCTAATGTTGGAAATAGGCGCGGTAGTGTCTCCCATGCCTACACCTGTTACCTTTGCAACCTCTTTTCCATTCGCATCATACAAATAGTAATTACACTTTTTATTTGCCATGTCCACTACCTTGCGCAAAGTATAAGTGGAATTGGCAGAAATACTTGCCAGGGTGGTAAATTTTCCGTTGTTCCTATACTCCAGTTTACCATTTTCTATACGGAGGTCATCACTGGAGTTTCCGCTCAGCAGGATTGCCTTGACATCCTTGGAATTAACCGCAAAACTTACCTCCCACGCTTGCTGCTTGGCATAGTTGTCGCCAGCAGTGATCCGGCTGGGGATAGACTTATTGCTCAGCGTGGTGCCGCCGGACATGGTGGCAACGCCATCTTGCACAGTGATGCTACCGCTCTTTGTCCAGTAGTTTGTATTCAGCTCAGCCGAGAAAATCTCCTGGTAGGCCGGATACTTCATGTGCCGGTTAACATCGTTGACCACCACAGGCTTTACATCCGCAGGAGTCTCTACCCAGTAACCACAGGAGCCGTAAGGCGCGATCTCCGCTTCACTCAGGATCTTGCCCTGGGGGAAGGTCACCGTCTGGCCGTTGAGTCGGAAGGTGGGGGTTTGACCGGCCACTCTGAACTGTTCAAGGGATTCGAGTTGGGTAATATCGGGGGTAATACGCCAGATATTCCGTCCGCCGGCGTACATGCCGGAGATCACAAAGTCGCTGTTCCAGGAACCGGCATAGGGAATGGGTTTTCTGTCAGAAGCGCCCGCCACCCGGGTCAGTTCTGCCATAATATCCGAAATATTCTGCATTCTTTCCTGGTACATCTCAGCGATGATATCGGAAGTCAGCTTGGCTTTTTCCGCCTCTATATTTTCTGTGGTCAGTTTCTTACCCGCTGCCAGCACTCTACGCTGGGCCTCATCTTTCTTAATCTCGTCCTTATACACATAACCTAAGAATGGCTTGGGATCCATCAAACCGAGATGGTAGAGGGTTTCCGTGTGATATGCCGTTCCGGAGACAGTATTGTTTGCATAGCCCGATGTGTTGGTCCCGTAATTATAGTCATAGAAGGTGATCCATGCATTGAGGTAGCCGTCTTCGTCCGTAGCTGCCTGCACATCCTTAAAAGCGCGAATATCCAGCCGGAACGAGTTGAAGGAAGTATCTTCATAGATCGCTTTGTTATAGCCGGGAGGATATTTGGAGCCATCCCCCTGATAAAAGCTTTTGCTGGGCCGCTGGGCATATGTATAGAGGTTAGACGCGTTGCCGATCTCAATTTTATTGCCGGTAACATTTTTACTATAGCCATTGGTACCGGTGGTCTTCAGCCAGCTTTGGGTGTTTGTAAAATCGTAATCGCTGAGAACGGCATCCTCATAGAACGAGATAAGCGGATCAAAGATCGCTTCGTGCAGGTAATCCCGCTTCATAAGCGCCATCACCTTGCTCCAGATAGAACGGTCGAGAGAATACGCCTCCGCTTTGGAATCAAGCATATAGCTCAGCTCTGACTTATCGGTTCCCGTATAAAAAACAAAGCCTTCCTTCTCCAGCATTTGCCGCAGCTTGGGATACTTGGCATTTCTTTGGATCCGCATCAGCATTTCAGCGCCGCTTGCATAGTCATACTTATCCGGTATGTTATATTTGGAAGAGGCCACCTCTTCGTTAAACTGTCCCTTGGCGATGTTGGAAATGGAGTCCATACGATACTCCGTATCCAATATAATACCATCGAGTTTGCCGCCAATGGACTTATAGTAGGACAAAAACTCTGTGACCCAGGCTTTCAGCTTCGCTACGCCTTCATCGTGATAGATCACATCTTCCGTCATAACCACGAAGGTCGACTTGGTAGCAACATAAAAATACCGGGAGCCCTCAGGAACTGCATCCAAACGGGTCTTCAGCGCCTGCGCCTCTTTTTGTATATCGCCGCTGGCACGCCAAACCATCTTCCAATTACTTTTATTCGCAGCTAAGCTTTTGCCATCTACAGCAAACTGCGGTATGCCAAAAACATTGTCCATTGCCTTGTCGGGAGAAGCCCAGTTTACCAAAGTAAACGGTGTGACATTCGCCGTATTCATGGTGCTGGCATTATTGGCCGCGCTAACACGCATTTGTGCACCTCCAAGTATCGGAATCATTGTTGTGATAACCAGTAAAAAAGCTAATAATTTCCGCATTCTATACCTCATTTCTTCCAAAAAACCACATATACTCACATAGTCTTTTTTTTGATGATATTAATTATCCGCTTTGCCGTTTCCACAATATGCGGAAGATCGGCATAAACTGCCGTTATGATACCATAGAATTACACAATTGTACAGAAAAATTTTATTCTGACACCACACAAAATACCCGCCCCCTGCAAAAAGACAGACACACATCGGTGTGTCTGTCTTTTTATTGATGGGATATCCGGTTTTAAGGCCATTAACTTCTTATCGGCAGCCGGATCTGTACTTAGAGGGCGTCACGCCGGTGATTTGTAGAAAATTGCGGTAAAATGTGGAATCATCTATGTATCCTACCGCATTTGCAATTTGCGAAATGGGCCGTTCCGGGTATGTGCGGATCAGCATCTGGGCTTCTGCAATCCGCTTGCTGGCAACATATTTGCGAAAGGGCATTCCGGCAAACTGCGGGAACACCGAAAAGAACACAGAGCGGGACAAGCCGTACTGCTTTGCCAGCTCCATAGGGGAAAGGTTTTCCTTATAATGCTTGTCCACATAGCCGATACATTGGAGCATCGGGCCGCTGTAATCCGCCAGGGCTCGATAGGCATGGGCATTTTGCGGCTGACTATAATAGCTTTGGGACAGAAGGTACAGAATCGACGACACAAGGCTGGGCGCTGCGGACAATCCCTGCGGACACTCAGATTCCTGCTGCCGGATCAGGCATTTCATAAGATCCTCCATGCTTTGCCGATGACCTTTATCCAAAGTCAGCCGCAGACGGACCGTCTCCCCTTCCATAGCCGCAACGCCCGTCTGTAAACTCGTTAAAAACTGATAGGCATTGGTTTGGGTAAAGCCCGGCGTGAACAGAGTCTGGGCAAAAGAAAGGGAGTACATTTCGGTATAGGCGTTATTGAAATGCACGCTGTGAACAAATCCCGGCGGCACAATGAACGCGTCACCGGCCTGCAGGGCAACCACATCCTTTCCCTGCTTGTGCAGGATCTCTCCGCTGACCACATAGCAAACCTGATAATAATCGTGATAATGGGTCAAATGGGCCACAGCGGTACTGTGAATACGGTAAATATGATAATGTCGCTGGGCCGCCTGAAAATTCTCCAGTGTTACCCGTTCCGGCATAAGATCAACTCCTTTCGCTTATCATAACACAAAAAACAAAATATTGCACTACCTCGGACAAATTGCAATAAAAAATAAATCCAATGCAATCACTTTTCGCAGGTATTTTTGTACAATGAAAGCAGAAAAGGAGGGATTTACCTTGATAAAAAAAGAAATCTATGAAAACGCAATTTTCCAGGCTATTTGCAAAGGCGCTACCACCATCGCTCCCGATGTGCGGGCAGCCTTTGAGAAGGCCATTGGAAAAGAAAGCCGTCCGGCAGCCAAAGAGGGTCTGGAAAAGACTCTGGAAAGCATCAACCTTTCCGCAAAGCTGAAAAACCCTGCCTGCCCTGACACCGGTTGGCCCATCTTCTATTTCAAGATCGGCAACGAATGTCAGCTGGAAGGCGGCATGATGGCTCTGGAAGAGGCAACCCGCAACGCAGTGCGTCGCGCCACCAAGGAAGGCTTCCTGCGCGCCACCATGAAGCACCCCCTGACCGGCGCCGACCCCGGAGACAACATCGGCAGCAATGTGCCCAACTTCACATACCAGTTTGTCCCCGGCGCTGACCTGGAGGTCACCTATGTTGCCAAGGGCGGCGGCAGCGAATGCTTCGGCGGTACCCGTCACCGGGTAGTTGCCTTTGCCGACGGCATTAAGGGCATTGAGAAGTTCGTTATTGACTCCTTCGTGGAAGCCACCCGTTCCGGCGGTATCTGCCCCCCCAATGTATTGGGTATCGGCATCGGCGGCACAGCCAATATCGCAGCGAACCTTGCCAAGGAAGCAGCCTGTCTGCGTACCATCGGTTCCCACCATCCCGATGCGCCCTTCCGTCAGATCGAAGAGGATCTGTACGAGGCGCTGAACAGCCTGGGTGTTGGTATTATGGGCATCGGCGGCGATACTTCTGTGCTGGGTGTCAATGTGGAATATGCCCACACCCATATTGCGGGTATCTGCGTGGCCATCAGCAGCAACTGTATGGTTGCCCGCCGCGGCAGCTTCCGTGTGCTGGCTGACGGCACTGTGGAAGAGATGGAAAGCCCCGACTGGTTTGAAGGGAGATAACAAAAATGGCTACATATTATCTGAAAACACCCCTCACAGAAGAGGATGTAACCCAGCTGAAGATCGGCGATGTGGTTTACATCACCGGTGATGCATTCACCTGCCGTTCCCGTCTGCACCGCTGGGTGCTGGACGAAAACCATCCCCTACCGGAAGCAGGTAAGGAAAGAAACCTGCTGATCCACGTTGGACCCATCGTTCTGCGGGAAGACGATAAGTTCAAGCTGGTCTCCTTTATGCCCACCTCCAGCATCCGCTTTGAGAAGTGGGGCGCCCGCGCGGTGGACGAGTGGGGTCTGCGTATGATCATCGGCAAGACCACCATGGGTGAGGAAACCATGGCTATGATGCAGAAGAAAAAGTGCGTCCATGTGTCTCCCCAGTGTGTCAGCCCCAACTCCTGGGTGCAAAACATCAACATCACCAATGTGGAACTGTTCAATGAGCTGGGTACCATTGAGGCCACCTGGAGCATGACCGTGGACAAGCTGGGCCCCTTCGTGGTGGATATCGACTGCTACGGTAACAACCTGTACAAGAACCACGAGCACGAGGTAGATGAGCAGCGTGAAAAGGCCTTGGCCAAGCTGGGCATCGGCCCCGACTTCGAATATACCAAACTGTATTGAGGGTAGTGCTATGAAAAAAGAACTGAAAATCCTGTCCCCCACCGGAATCGTGGGCTACGGCTTCCCTGAGGAATCCTTCATGGCCGGCGTAGCCCTGAAGCCTGACCTGATCGCCTGCGACGCCGGTTCTACCGACCCCGGCCCCTACTATCTGGGCAGCGGCATTCCCTTCACCAACGCCACTGCTGTGAAGCGTGACATGAAGCTGATGCTGAAGGCCGCCTGCGAGTTGAACATCCCCCTGGTAGTCGGCACTGCCGGCGGTAGCGGTGCGGATGTGCATGTAGCCCGCGAGGTGGACATCATTCGCCAGATCGCCAAGGAAGAAGGCCTGTCCTTCAAGATGGCTGTCATCTCCTCCGAGTTCAAGAAAGAAACACTCATTGAGCAGCTGAATGCCGGCAAGATCGAGAAGCTGGGTCCTGCGCCCGTGGTCACTGAGAAGGACATCATGGACAGCACCCACATTGTTGCCCAGATGGGTATTGAGCCCATTATGGAAGCTCTGGACAACGGCGCACAGGTTGTGATCTGTGGCCGTTGCTATGACCCTGCTGCCTTTGCTGCTCCCGCCGTCCGTCTGGGCTATGACCAGGCATTGGCGCTGCACCTGGGTAAGATTCTGGAGTGCGCCGCTATTTGCGCCACCCCCGGCAGCGGTTCTGACTGCATTATGGGCTATCTGGGTGAGGACTACTTCTGCATAGAGCCTCTGAACCCTGAGCGGAAGTGCACCCCCACCTCCGTTTCCGCCCACACCCTGTACGAGAAGACCAATCCCTACATCCTGCCCGGCCCCGGCGGCCAGCTGGACCTTTCCGAGTGTGTATTCACCGCTGTAAGCGACCGTAGAGTCAAGGTCACCGGCTCCAAGTTCATTCCGGAGGCAGTTCCCTCTGTCAAGCTGGAGGGCGCAAAAGGTGCAGGTTTCCGCACCGTGTCTATCTGCGCCAACCGCGACCCCATCTTCATCTCCCAGGTCGATGCCATTCTGGAAGATCTGCGCAAGCGCACTGCTGACAACCTGTCTGCCGATTTCGAGTACAATCTGGACTTTATCGTCTACGGCAAAAACGGTGTTATGGGTCAGCTGGAGCCTCTCAACCAGATCAGCTCTCACGAAATCGGTATCGTCATCGATGTAGTGGCAGACACCCAGGAACACTCCGCCGCAGCTTGCGCGATTGCCCGGTCTACCCTGCTGCACTACGGCTATCCCGGCCGTATCGCCACCGCAGGCAACCTGGCATTCCCCTTCTCTCCCTCCGATATGAAGGTTGGCGAGATCTATGTGTTCAGCGTCTACGCCCTGCTGCGTACCGATGATCCCACCAAGCTGTTCAGACCTGTTTATGAGGAGGTAAAGCCGTGAAAATTGCACTGAAGGAAGTCGCCAAAGTCATTCGTTCCAAGAATGCAGGTCCTTTTGAATTGACCCTGGATATTCTGTTGAAGGAAACGGAAATGTTTGAGAAGATGCGGGAAAAGAACGTGATCAACGTCAAGGCCATCGCCGAGCTGTATCAGATTCCCGAAGAGGATGTCATCAGCATCGTCTACTTCCCCAACGCCAATGCAATCAAGGCCACCATCGTCCGTCCCCTGCCCTCCGGCGCTTTGGGCGAACGGGATGTGTACGGCGCTCAGCAGCACGGCCCGCTGGTAAGCTTCGAATTCGAAATTTAATAGCGTACCAAAACCCACTGGACAAGTACCTGCTGTACAAAAACCAATGCCCCCGGCCTCAAGCCGGGGGCATAAAGTTTATTTTTCTCACTTTCTTTTTGATACAAAAGATGCTATACTAAAGAAAATTACTATGGGAGGCTGCTATGGATTTTCTGCCAATTTCCAAAAAGGATATGGCCGCGCGGGGCTGGGCCCAGTGCGATTTTGTATACATCATCGCCGATGCCTATGTGGACCACCCCTCCTTTGGTCACGCCATCATCAGCCGGGTGCTGGAAAATGCCGGATATTCTGTGGGTATCATCTCCCAGCCGGATTGGAAAAATCCCAAGTCTATTGACGCTCTGGGCAGACCCCGTCTGGGCTTTCTGGTATCCGGCGGCAATATGGATTCCATGGTGAATCACTATTCCGTCACCAAGCACAAGCGAAAAAATGACGCCTTTACCCCCGGCGGCGTCATGGGCAAGCGGCCGGATTATGCCACCGTAGTCTACTGCAATCTCATCCGTCAGACCTATAAAGATGTGCCCATTCTCATCGGTGGCATTGAGGCAAGCCTGCGGCGGCTGGCCCACTATGACTACTGGTCAGAAAGTCTGAAGCGCTCCATTTTGCTGGATTCCCAGGCGGATCTTCTGATGTACGGCATGGGCGAAAAGAGCATCGTGGAGATCGCCGACGCGCTGAATTCCGGTATGGATGTGAAGGACATCACTTATATTGACGGCACAGTGTTTAAGACGGAGGCGCTGGACGACAGCCTGCCCACCATCATTTTACCATCCTACGAAAAGCTGAAAGCCAACAAGCGGGAATATGCTGAAAGCTTCCGCACGCAGTACGGCAACTGTGACCCCTTTACCGCCAAAAGACTTGCCGAGCCTTACGGCAAGGGCTATGTGGTGCAAAATCCGCCCCAGAAGCCGCTGACCACTGAGGAAATGGATGCCGTTTACGCCCTGCCCTACTGCCGCACCTATCATCCCAGCTATGAAAAGGCAGGCGGCGTGCCGGCCATTGAGGAAGTCAAATTCAGCCTGGTCAGCAACCGGGGTTGTTTCGGTGCCTGCTCTTTCTGCGCCCTGACCTTCCACCAAGGCCGCATCATTCAGACCCGCAGCCACGAATCCATTCTGACAGAAGCGGAGCTGATGGTTAAAGACAAGGATTTTAAGGGCTATATTCACGATGTAGGCGGCCCTACCGCCAATTTCCGCCACCCGGCCTGCGAAAAGCAGCTGACCAAGGGCGCTTGCGGTGGCCGGCAGTGCCTGTACCCCACCCCCTGCAAGAATATGCGGGCGGACCATTCCGATTATGTGGCGCTGCTGCGAAAATTACGGAAAATTCCCGGCGTGAAAAAGGTCTTTGTCCGCAGCGGCATCCGCTTTGACTATCTGCTGGCAGACAAGAAAGATACCTTCTTCAAGGAGATGGTGCAATTTCACATCTCCGGCCAGTTAAAGGTTGCGCCGGAGCATGTTTCCGATGCGGTGCTGGACCGGATGGGCAAGCCGCGAAACGCGGTATACAATCGCTTTGTGGATAAGTATTATGCCCTGAACAAGCAGTACGGAATGAATCAGTTTCTGGTGCCCTACTTAATGTCCAGCCACCCAGGCTCAACTATGAAAGAAGCGGTGGAGCTGGCCGAGTATATACGGGATATGGGCTACAACCCGGAGCAGGTACAGGATTTCTATCCCACCCCCTCTACATTGTCCTCCGTAATGTACTACACCGGCCTTGATCCCCGGACTATGGAAAAGGTCTATGTGCCCACAGATCCCCACGAAAAAGCTATGCAGCGGGCGCTGATCCAATATCGCAACCCCAAGAACTACTATTTGGTCCGCGAGGCGTTACTGAAGGCCCACAGAGAGGATTTGATTGGCTCCGGACCTAAGTGCCTGATCCGAGCCGTACCGCCCAAGGCAGGGCCGCGTACGCCTCCTCCCAAAATGCCGCCTAAGAAAAAATCGGCCCCTCCCAAAAAACGCGGGAGGTAAATATGGTCAAAAGCAAAGTGAACACCACCCCATTTTGGCGGTTTCTGTTTCTTTTGTACTGCGCGGTGATGCTTTGGCTGCTGTTCGGCCGGTCAGACAGTCGGAATTTAGATCTGCCCTACAAGGTGATTTTACGGCAGAACACCAACCTTGTTCCTTTTTACACCGTAAAAAATTACCTGCGCGTACTGGAGCACTCTGCTGACCGGTATATGCGCGCCCATTGCTTTTTGAATCTTTCCGGGAATGTGGTCCTGTTTATCCCTGCCGGGTGGCTGCTGCCCAGACTGTGGGTATGGCTACAGAATTTCTTCCGATTCTTTGCCTTTTGCGCAGGGGTCATTTTCCTTGTGGAGATCCTACAGCTGTTCACCCTTTTGGGGCGATTTGATATCGACGATCTAATCTTAAACCTCTTGGGTATGATACTGGGATTTATTCTGTTTCATATGGGCCGCCCCAGATAGTTCTCCTTGACTTTTAGGCATTACAATGGTATCATTGGCAAGACAGGGAGAGTTGTCCGAGCGGTTTAAGGAGCTAGTCTTGAAAACTAGTGATTCCGAAAGGAACCTAGGGTTCGAATCCCTAACTCTCCGCCAAAAAAGAATACCACCCACAGGGTGGTATTCTTTTTTATATTGTTGGGATTCGAACAACCAAATGCAACGCGGACGAGCGTTGCCGGCACCAGCTGGATGGGGCCGATCCTTTATTTTTGCCAACGGCAAAAATGCAAACGAATCCCTAACTCTCCGCCAAAAAAAGGAACACCATTCACAGAGTGGTGTTCCTTTTTTGTGTTGTAATTCCGGGGTTTTTGTGATAAAATGGTCGCATTATAGCATTATGGAGTATTTTATGACGAAAAAGATCGTATCTTTATTGCTGGTATGTCTACTTTTGACCGGCTGTAACCAAACAGCCGTCGATCGCGCAGGCACCACCGTTTCCTCCTCTGAGGAAGCGCAAATCAGTGTCACAGAAAACACGACGGAAGCAACCGAGAATGGCACATCCGCCACCGACAGCGCAGACACGGAGGAATCCACAACGCCTGTACAGCCACTTCCCCAGCCGGTCAGCTTCTGGAATCCTATTTGCAACGAATATATCAGTCTGTTCCCGTCCACCGAAAGCACAGAAGCCTTTGCTACGATTCCCCGAGGGGCCACAATCGGCCTTGTAAATTGGGAGGGCAGATTCGCCCGTGTGGTCTGGGACGGGAAAGTGGGATATGTCTATTCCAACTGTCTTCAGCCTGCTGAATCAGATTATTTTGCCAAACATCTTAAGGTCCTCACCCCAACCACCAAGTACACCTACGATCAGATGTATGCGGATATGGGCAAGCTGCAGGCACTGTATCCCGATTTGATTTCCCTTTCCACCATTGGCAAATCAGAACTGATGCGGGATATTCCTGTGATGATTGTAGGAAATACCGATGCAAAATACCATATTCTGGTGCAGGCCGCCATCCACGGACGGGAGCATTTCACTGCGTGGATTGCTATGGCTATGATGGATTCTATTTTGAAGCAGGGCGCGCTCCCTTCCGATGTGTGCTACCACATCATTCCTATGTCTAACCCCGACGGCGTGTTTATTTCCCAGAGCGGCAAGCTGGAAGAGCGACAGATTCAGGTCTATGAGTTGGATCTGGATTTCGGACATACCAATTCCAGCACCACCGAGTATGCCACCCAATGGAAAGCCAATGCCTGTGGCGAGGATATCAATCGCAATTTTATGGCAGGCTGGGATGTCTCTAACGAGCGGGACGAGCAGTCCGCGCAAAAATACCGGGGCGAAACGCCCTTCAGTGCCTCTGAAGCCCGGGCTCTGCGGGATTACACCTTGTCACGGACTTTCCATGCTACCATTAGTCTCCACTCTCACGGCAGTGTGCTTTACTATCAATACGGCACTAAGCAGCCGGTAAATCGCCTGTCCTACAGTCTTGCTCAAGCTGTGCAGGGTGTGACCGGCTATGTGCCCACGGCCTACGACAACACCTCCGGCGCCGGCTACAAAGATTGGGCCATGGAGGAATTGGGAATCCCCTCGTTAACGGTGGAGATCGGCAGTGCCGCTACCCCCATTCCTCAGCAGGACATTTACAACACCTTTGACCGCTGCCGGGATATGCTTCCCACTGTTTACAAGTGGGTGACCCAAAATTAAACACAGGAGGCCGCAAAATGGTATCTAAGGCGATTTTCTTCGACCTGGACGGTACACTCACCGATTCCGGCGAGGGTATTATCAACTGCGCCACATTGGCGCTGGAGCATTTCGGTCTGCCCGTTCCCAGCCGGGAGGAAATGGGTGTCTTTGTAGGGCCGCCTCTGGACAGGACCTTTGTACAGTTCGGCGTTCCGGAAGACAAAACCCAGGAGGCCATCGATGTATTCCGCAGCCGGTATCTGGTGGTAGGAAAGTTTGAAAACACCCCCTACCCCGGCATCCGGGAGCTGCTGGACACTTTGCAAAGGCAAGGATACCGGCTATTCGTGGCCACATCCAAGCCGGAGACCACCGCCGTAGAGATTCTGAACAAATTTGAACTTTCTCAATATTTTGAGCTGATCTGCGGCGCTACCTTTGACTCTGGCCGGGTACACAAGGCCGATGTGATCGCCTATTTGCTGGATAAGATCGGCAGCCCTCAGCAGATTCTGATGGTAGGCGATACGGAGTTTGATGTGCTGGGCGCAGCCGCCCATGGAATCGCCACAATCGGCGTTTCCTGGGGGTATGGAAAAGTTGCAGCTATGGAACAGGCCGGCGCAGTTGCCATTGCAAATACAATGGACGAGCTTTTGCAATTGATCCAAAATTGGGAGCACTAAAAAACCGCCTTCTGCCAAATGCAGAAGGCGGTTTGCTTATTCGGTTTCTTTGGGTGTTCTGCCAAACCGGGCAAATGCCACCAGAATGGAGATAATATTGAAGGTCTCGCACAGCATCGCGCCCAGGGCAAAGACCACACAGTTAAAGATCAGCCAGGCAACCGAGCCCACTAAGCACAAAGCGCGGATCTTGCGGGTGTCCTCATTGCGCAAACCAAGATGCTGGAAGAACATACCCAGTACGGGGCAGCACTGTAAAAGGAAATTGGGCAGCGTCGGCTCTGTGCCGAAAACCAGAAAAGTCAGCGCATATGCCCCCAGATAGGCCACGGTGAAGCCGATCAGCCAGCCGATGCTGTCGGTATGCAGCTTTTCCTTTTGCAGGAACAGTACCGCACGGACAAAGCCGATAAAATTCAGAATCGCGCCTAAGTATTCACCCATCAAAAAGAAATTGATGGTGAACAGCATCGCGCCGATCATCTGCCAGGTAATGATGCTTCTTGCTTTTTTCTGCTGATAGGAGAATATAAAGAAGAACATTGCCACAATGCCCACGGCCTGTGCAAAAAATTCCATAGAAGACCTCCTGTGTTATACAGAGAATGTACTGGCAAGCCAGATCACCCAAGGCAGCACCAAGGACAGCACGCTGACAAGCCAGGGATACAGCATTTTCTTGGAACAAAGCATCAGCACGATGCAGATACAGGTCAGCGCCAAAGGCACCAACACCGCCACACTGCGGGTAATGAGAAATTGATTCTCTCCCACGGTCACCGCGCTGACATACTGCGGCAGCAGCTGGGCATTACGGATCGCCAACGCCGCTGCGCAGACAAATACCGGGATCGAAAGCACCAGACTACGCAGCTGGTATGCCCATTTTACTGTCAGTTTCAGAACGAACCATACCTTAGCAAAAAAGGCTTTCAGTTTTTGTCCGCCATCCTTCTTCTGCATTTGCTTCACCTCACAATGATATCATCATTTTACCACGGCGCGCCCCGATTGACAAGGGTAATTTTTTGTCGGCCCGGGATGTTTATAAAGTCCGATTTATTGTACCTATCCTGTTTTATACTATGGCCATAGAGAAAAACATGGAGGTACATCACTATGAAAACTGCCGTTTGTAAAACTTGCCGTCTTATAGACCGGATCCCCTACCCCAACGCCGCCACCGGCCGGGAACTGCTGCAAAAGCTGCTGGATGCCGTTCTGGTCGCCGCCTGCGGTATGGGTATTGCAGCTATGGTGCTGCTGGGATTGGTGCTGTGATTATTTCTTCTTATTTTCCCGGTAAAGAGTGGCAAGACCCTTAATCAGAAGATCCTTATCGTAGATCATGGGGGTCTTGCACAGAGGCACGATAAATTTGGCAATACCGCCGGTGGCGATCACCGTGGTCTTGCAGCCCAGCTCCTGCTCCATTCGCTCCACCATACCGTCCAGCATACTGGCGGTGCCCATCATAATGCCGGAACGCATAGCATCAACGGTGTTTCTGCCGATGGCCCGCTTGGGCTGGTCCAGCTGCAGGCCGGGAAGCAGCGCGGTTTTATCCGTCAGCGCGTCCATAGAAATCCGCACGCCGGGAATGATGCAGCCGCCGATATGGGCGCCGTTTTCATCCAGCACGGACATCGTGGTGGCTGTACCCATATCGATGACGATCAGCGGAGGCTTATGCTCCCGCAGGGCCGCCACATCTGCAACCACCAAGTCCGCGCCGGTCTGGCCGGGATTCTCCAGACGAATATCCAGGCCCGTCTTGATGCCGGGACCCACCACTAAGCTCACCTTGCCGGTGAGCTTTTTGATTGCAGACTGGAAGGAGTTCAGCACCTGGGGCACAACAGAAGAAATAATACAGCCTTCGATATCCTCTGTCTTGACTTTGTACACATCCAGAAGGATCTTCAAATCCACGCAGTACTGGTCTGAGGTCTTGGTGGCCTCGGTGCGCAGACGGGCTTCAAAGACGATCTCATTGCCTCGGACGCCGCCTATGACAATATTGGAATTGCCAACATCAATGGTTAGTATCATACCCATTCCTCCAAATCCTTTTCTGTAAGCAAATAGCAGGCAGTCACATTCTGACCGTCGGTCTTTACCACACCTGCTGAGTAAGTGCCCCGCCCGGCGCTGCCGGGATTCAAAACCCACAGGCCGTCGGCTTCCTGCCGGCAATCTATCTTGTGGGTATGGCCGTACAGCACCAATTTTGCGCCCAACTTCCGGGCATCTGCCAACAAATAATCCGTTCCCACCTGCTTGACATGGTGATTATGCCCGTGGGTCATATAGGTCATAACACCGCCCAAAGAATAACACAGCATCTGCCGGGCATCGGGCGGGCAGTCATAATCGCAATTGCCCACAACCCGGTGGATCACCATACGGGGGTAGAGATCCTGCAAATACTCCCCGTCCCGGTAATGGTCGCCCAAATGCACCACCGTATCCGGCTTGAACCCGTCGATACAGCGGTACATAAAATCCCGGTTGCCGTGGGTATCCGATAAAACAAGTATTTTCATAGTTCACCTTTGTTTCGTCTTGCGCATATAGTATCTGTAGGTGTATTATAACAGGCATTTGGACAGGAGGCAATCATAATGGAGAAAAAAAATCAGGATTTTTCTATGGAAGAAGTGATGCGTTTGGCCAAAAGTCCCGCCGGGAAGCAGTTGCTATCTATGCTGCAGCAAGGCGACAGCGCCCGGCTCCAGCAGGCGGTGACCCAAGCCAAGACCGGCGATTACACCCAGGCTAGCCGGACGCTCAGTGATATGCTTTCCTCCCCGGAGGCGCAGAAACTACTGAAGGAATTAGGTGGTAAGTAATGGAGGATATGGAATCCAAGATTGGGGCAATCCTGAACAACCCCCAAATGATGGAGCAAATTATGTCCCTTGCACAGAATTTAGGGAGTGAGCAGGCCGCCGCGCCGCCCCCTGTGCAGGAAGGTTTTCCGGAGATCGACTTTGCCACGGTGCAGAAACTGACCTCTCTCATCGGCAAGACAGGCATCGACGGCCAGCAGCGGACGCTTTTACAGGCCCTTGGGCCCTACTTGAGCAGCCAGCGGATCCACAAACTGGAAAAGGCTATGCGGGCAGCGAAGCTTGCAGGTATGGCCTCAGTATTTTTCGCAAATTCAGGCAGGTGATAATATGTATAACCGCTATGTTCCCCAGCAGGACGGCTCCCATAGGCGAAACCGTGTGGAAGAGCCTGCTCGCCCTGTTCAGAACACCCACAGACCACCCCCGCCGCCGGTTCCGGAGTCGCCTTGTCCCCCGCCGCCGGCGCATATTCCCCCTGTAGGCGGCAACATTGGCGGTTTTCTCCGTCGGCTGATCCCCAAAGATTTTGACACAGGGGATCTGATCGTGGTACTGCTGCTTCTGCTGATGGCAGGCGACAAGCCGGAGGACAGGAATACGGCGCTACTGACCCTGGCGCTGTACTGTTTTTTATGATCTTCCGGGCAAATGGGGAATCGTCTTATGAAAAAATCAATAACAAAATCCCTCTGCTACCAGGCGCAGAGGGATTTTGACAGTGCGATAAAAAGCTATGGTATGAGCTTTTCAGCAATAGCCGCAAAGAATTTTTTATTGGTAGGACAAGGGATTTTGCCGTCTGCGCCCGGTGGAAAATAGCCTGCCCATACAGCCGGATCTTTACGGCGCCAGGCATCCTCCACCGCCTTACGGATGGAATGTTCCACCGTCCGGGCATCCGGGAGCTTAAAATGCGCCGCAACTACAGGATACAGCTCCTTGGACAAGCAGATATCGGGGTTATTGAAAAACAGCGGAATTCCCACCCGAAGCTGGTGATAGCCGTCCAAATGGGTGTGGAAATTCAGTATATGCAAGTGCAGCAGGGTCTGGGCCGTCAAATCCTTTTTGGGCGCGATGGCCGTGGACACCATATCCATAAGCCTTACCCGCAAGCTTTCCACCGTGGGCATGATCATAACATATTGGATGCCCAGATCCGCTGCAAGCTGCTCCACATAGGGACTCATAAAGGGTGTGATGGCCAAAATCACCCGGGGACGGTGGGCGCTCTCCTGCAGGACAGTCAGGCCATCCTTATAGGGCAGGCGCAGATTGATGACCAAGGCATCCGGCTGAAAGGACAGGAGGGTTTCCAGCGCGCTTTCGCCATCGTGGCAGATCCGCAGATCAAACTCATTTTTGAACACCGCTTCCAACGCCTCGGCATACGGCTCCGACGCATCGGCAATCAGCAGTTTCAGCACGACTTTCCGCCCCCTTTCCTGTTGTCTGCTTTAGAATACCAAATTCCAGTCCGCAAGGCAATAGGAAAAGGCTTTTGTTTTTCGACAATTTTCGACAATTTACGATAAATGTAAGTATTTACTTAAAATCTGCACAAAACCGTCGCCTTGCGAATCTGTCCGTCACCAAACCAGAAAAGAGACACACCGAAAGGTGTGTCTCTTTTCTGGTGGGGGAGGACGGATTCGAACCATCGAAGCGATACGCAGCAGATTTACAGTCTGTCCCCTTTGGCCACTCGGGAACTCCCCCATATTTAGTTCTGCTCTGATTGGAGCCGGTAGACGGACTCGAACCCCCGACCTGCTGATTACAAATCAGCTGCTCTACCAACTGAGCTATACCGGCGGCTCAAACAGAACATGCTTATTATAGCCATGCAGACCCATTTTGTCAAGCACTTTTTTCGCCGATTTCAAACATTTTCACCCGGTTGTAATTTTACCCATAATGTGGTAAACTATTTTCTGTTATTCCACTTTTTGGAGGAATCCCGTGAACAAATTGTCCTTTACAAAATGGGCCGCTTCCCTGCCCCCTGTTATACAGTATATCTTGCATTTTTTGATGCTATTTGTCCCGTTTTTTCTCATTGAACTGCTTTGCTTCAGCCTGTTGCGGCCGGATTTTGCCTTAGGATTGGGCTTCGGCGCGCTATGGGCCGGTATGCTGGCAGGTTTTATCCTGTGTCTGCCCAGATTGGCCGGCAGAATCGTCTTCGGCATTTTTTATTTTGTGATGCTTCTTTGGTCCCTGGCCCAGGCCGGGTACTATTTAGTCTTCGGCAAGATGATGTGGGTATCCACTATCGCCCTGGCAGGCGAAGGCGCAGGGTATTTATCTGATGTGCTGGCAGGCTATCCTTTTCTATGGTGGGCAGGGCTCATGGGTATGCTGGCGCTGGGTGTTTTGGTCCTGATCTTCTTCCCCCGCCTGCCCAAAAGGCATCTGCGTCGCATTCCCTTTTTGGGGGTGAGTATTCTGCTGCTGACAGGACTATGTATTCTGCCTAGAGCGGTTTTTATTGAAGATGACGATCAGTACCGGCAATCCTCGTCCTGGCATTCTATTTATCATACGATGTTCGATGCCAAAAAGGCCTATGACATCTCCGGTATTTATCAGCTGACTCTGCGGGATATCTGGGTCAACGAGCTATATCCCCTCACCCCCGGTTATCGGTCGGTCCTTGCGCAGCAAACCGACACCATTGATGCTTTTTTTGCTGCGCGAGGCGCGCATACCGACAACGAAATGACCGGCAGATACGCTGGGAAGAATGTGATTCTGGTGCTGATGGAGTCTATGGACGACTGGATGATCACCTATCAGGACACGCCCACCATCAAAAAGCTGATGAATGAGAGCATCTGCTTCACCAATTTCTACACCCCCGGTTACGGCAGCGCCCGGACCTTGAACTCCGAGTTCTGTATGAACACCGGCATTTATCTTCCCACCACCGGCAGCTATGTCTTTGATTATGTGACCAACAGTTTCGACCAATCCATCGCCTACCAAATGACCAAGAGCGGCTATAGCGCCAAGGTTTTTCACTACAATGACCCGGCCTTTTACAGCCGCGGGGTGCTGGAGCCGGCCATGGGCTACGAAAACTATGTGGCTTACAGCCAGTACGAAAAGGACAGAAACCGTCTGTGTGACGACAATCTCCTGTTTGAAATTCCGGAGGTAAGCAGTCAGTTTTTCCGAGAGGGCGCGACCTTTAACACAATTATCACCCGGTCTGCCCACTTAGGCTACACCTACAATGAGATCATCACCAGTGTGGCCGTGAAGAAATACCCGGAGTATGTGGGTCTTTATAAAAGCGAGGAAGAGTGCAGCGCACGGTTGAAGGCCAAATTGGTAGACGATCTGTTCAAGCGGCTTTTGCAGGAACTGGAGGACCGGGGTCAGCTGGAAAACACGGTGATCGTGGCTATGGCTGACCACTACACCTACGGCTACAAGAATATGGAGGAGCTTTACGCCCACTCCAAAGTGGACAGCGACCTGCTGCTGGAGAAAGTCCCCTGCTTTGTCTGGTCTGCCGACAAGCCCGGCATGCAGATTGACAAAGTGCTGAACACTTCTGATTTAGTCCCCACCGTGCTGAATCTGATTGGCATTGATTCTCCCTATCACTATTTGGGACAGGATGCCTTTGATCCCAACTACAAAGGCTATGCCTTGTTCCCCGACGGTAGCTGGATCTGCAACGGTGTGGCTTGGCAAAGCGGCGAAATTCTGATGAACACCCGGAATCAATCCGTCAGCCAAGAGGAAATCGATGCTATGGCTGAGCTTTCCCGGCAGTACCGAAATGTGAGCAATCTACTGCTGACCAGTAATTACTATAAAAAAGCACCTGGCTAAGCCAGGTGCTTTTTTAGTCGATTGTGATGGTTTCTCCCAGTTTGGGAATCCAGAGGTCTGCAGCGCAGCCACGGGTAGTGGATTCTACGCCTTCCCATAGGCCATAAGGGTCTTTGTCCTTGTCCGGCAGGTGCAGCAGCACGACCTCAGAAGTCAGGCTGCAGGTCAAATCCCAGGCTGCCTTGGTATTACCGTAGGCGTATGGCGCAATCAGCACATCCGGCCGGGGCAAGTCGGTGCGGTTTTTCCATTGGATCGGGGCTGCATCGCCCATAAACCACACACATTTACTTCCCGTAACGATATAGCTGACATGCTCCAAACCCGGCTCAATACGCCCCAAGTGGCGGCTTTCCACCGGTCTGACCGTCACATTCCCCACCTGCACAGCGCCTTCAGAAAGGGACTCCGGCCCAAGAATGGGCCGGAGATTTTCTTTACGGTATGGGGAAAGCAACGCACGGCTGCAATGATCCTTATGGTAATGGGTAAATGCCAGCAGGTCGGGCGCATCTGCAAGAAGTTGCTGGGCGATGGCCGGGGGCGTGGGAAGATACCCCTCCACCCGGTCACACAAACCGTCCAGCAGAATGGACACGCCATCCAGCTTTAACAGCACTCCGGCATTGCCGGTGCGTTGTATCTCCATGGGAAATTATACGCCTTCCTTAGCGCGGCGGATGGTCTCAGCCTCAGTGCAGCCGGTGGTGGACACATGGCCAGCCAGGGGAACCAGCTTGTCGTTGATGGCGTCGATGATCCAGTTGGCCTGGGGGAAGAAGTACTCGTCGAACTCGAAGGGAGGTGTGATCCAGTTCTTAGCGCCGATCACAACGGGAGGTGCATCCAAATCGTCGAAGCACAGCTCGGTGATGTTACGGGCAACATCGTTCATGAAGCTGCCGCGAGCGCAAGCATCGGAAACCAGAACCACACGGCCGGTCTTACGGACGGACTCGATGATCTTGGTGTAGTCCAGAGGTGCCAGGGAGTGCAGGTTGATCACATCAGCCTCCATGCCGTACTTCTCGGACAGTTCCTTAACAGCGTCCATAGCCCGGTACAGAACAGCGCCGATGGTCAGAATGGTGACATCCTTACCGTCGCGGACCTTGTTCACATCACCGATGGTGATCTCGTAGCGCTCCTCGGGAACGCCGCCCTCGTGGAACTGCTCGCCCACGTCGTACAGGCGCTGGCTCTCGAAGAAGACAACGGGGTCGGTGCCCTTCAGAGCGGATTCCATCAGGCCCTTGGCCTCCCAGGGAGTTGCGGGGAAGCAAACCTTCAGGCCAGGAATATGTGCACACAGAGCGGTC
>JAFVVI010000015.1 GCA_017502265.1 Oscillospiraceae bacterium | reverse complement strand
TTGTCAGCGGCGGTGGAGAAGATCTGGCTCTTGCGGGTGGGGATGGTGGTGTTGCGGTCGATAAGGCGGGTGAACACGCCGCCCATGGTCTCAATACCCAGGGACAGAGGCGTGACATCCAGCAGGACCACATCCTTCACATCGCCGGTGAGCACACCGCCCTGAATGGCAGCGCCCAGGGCCACACACTCGTCGGGGTTGATGCCCTTGAAGCCTTCCTTGCCGGTGAGGTTCTTAACAGCCTCCTGCACGGCAGGAATACGGGTGGAACCGCCCACCAACAGGATCTTGTGCAGATCGTTTGCGGACAGGCCTGCGTCGGACATTGCCTGACGGACGGGCTTCAGGGTGCGCTCCACCAGATCGGCGGTCATTTCGTTGAACTTGGCCCGGGTCAGAGACACATCTAAGTGCTTGGGGCCGGTGGCGTCAGCGGTGATATAGGGCAGGTTGATAGCAGTGGTGGTCATGCCGGACAGCTCGATCTTGGCCTTCTCGGCAGCCTCACGCAGGCGCTGCATAGCAACCTTATCGTTCTTCAGATCGATACCCTCAGCCTTCTTGAACTCGGCAACCAGGTAGTCCATGATCCGCTCGTCGAAGTCGTCGCCGCCCAGACGGGTGTCGCCGGCGGTAGCCAGAACTTCCACGATGCCGTCGCCGATTTCCAGAATGGAAACATCGAAGGTACCACCGCCCAGGTCGTAGACCATGATCTTCTGATCGTTGTCCTTGTCCAGGCCGTAAGCCAGCGCAGCTGCGGTGGGCTCGTTGATGATACGCTTTACATCCAGACCGGCGATCTTGCCGGCGTCCTTGGTGGCCTGACGCTGGGCGTCAGAGAAGTAAGCGGGAACGGTGATGACGGCCTCGGTGACAGGCTGGCCCAGGTAGGCCTCGGCGTCAGCCTTCAGCTTCTGCAGCACCATGGCGCTGATCTCCTGGGGAGAGTAGCCCTTACCGTCTACAGTTACGCGGTAATCCTCGCCCATATGGCGCTTGATGGAAGCGATGGTGCGGTCTGCATTGGTAACGGCCTGGCGCTTTGCAACCTGGCCAACCATACGCTCGCCGGTCTTGGAGAATGCCACCACAGAGGGGGTGGTTCTGCCGCCCTCGGCATTGGCGATAACTGTAGCTTCGCCGCCTTCCAAAACGGCTACACAAGAGTTCGTAGTACCTAAGTCAATTCCGATAATCTTACCCATAATAATTTCCTCCTATATGAAAGTTAAATTGTATACTATATTTTGGTCATTCCGAGGGTGCGTCAGCACCCGTGGGAATCCCCATCTTTTGTGGGGGATTGCCACGCCTGCTGTCACAGGCTCGCAATGACGCGATTTTTAATTAGTTAGCCACTTGCACCATTGCAAATCTTACAATTTTGTCGCCCAGCTTGAAGCCCTTCTGGAACACCTGGGAAATGGTATTCTCGCCCAGGGATTCGTCTTCATTGTGCATCACGGCGTTGTGCAGGTTGGGATCGAATGCGTCACCCACATTGCCGAAGATCTCCACGCCTAAGCCGGTAAGGATGCCCACCAGCTGGGTCATGGTCATTTCCACGCCCTTTTTGTAGGCCTCGTCTTCCGTGGGCTGATTCAGCGCCCGCTCCAAATTGTCGTACACCGGCAGGAGCTTTTCCACCGCGTCAGCCTTTCCGTTACCGTAGGACTGCTCTTTTTCCTTAACGGTGCGCTTACGGAAGTTATCGTAATCCGCCGCCAAGCGCAGGTAACTGTCGTGCTCGGCGTTGTACTTTTCTTCCCATTCATTGACCGCGGGGGTCTCTACAGTTTCCGGAGTTTCGGTGATCTCTTCTGCCTCCGGGGCAATTTCCTCTATCTGTTCTTCTTTCTTCTTGGCCACTTACTGTTCCTCCTTTGCCTCTGGCAGTGCCGGTGTCTCCGGCTTTGCAAACATCTTTGACAGGCTCTCAGCAAAGTAGGAAAGCCTTGCGGTGACCTTGGCGTAGTCCATGCGGGTGGGGCCTACCACGCCAATCATACCCTGCATACCGTCACCGATGTCAAACTTGGTCATAACCACGGAGGTGTCCTTCAGCTCGCTGGCCACATTCTCAGGACCAACCAGCACCTTTGTGCCATTCTGATTCTGCATCATGGCAGGCAGGTTAGACAGAGCCTCCTCATCCAGGCTGGACATCACCTTCTGGGCCTTATCCACATCCCGGTACTCCGGCTGACCCAAAAGCCGCATCTGGCCGGCAACGGCCATATTGGTGCTGCCCTGGCTGCGGAGGGTCTCGGCGGTAAAGTCCACGATCACAGGCACCAGCGCGGCGGCATTGCCGGCGGCGTCCATCACCCGGGTCAGCAGCTCCGGGGTGAATTCCTCCGGGGCAAGGCCGGTCATGGTGGCGTTCAGCACCGCGGACAGCACCTGCAGATCGCCTTGCTGCAGCGATACAGGCAGTTTAATCAGCTTGTTGATGACCTGCTCATGGGAGAGCATCACCACCAAGATCACACTTCCCTCGCCGGCAAAGATCAGCTCAAACCGCTTTGCGGTCACACCGCTGTGACGGGAAGCGGCGGAGATGGCGGGCAGGTCGGTGGCCTGGGAGACCAGCTTTGCCACCTTTTCCAGCATCTTATCCACCCGCTGCATCTTCTCTTCGATGGCAGTGTTGATGGATTGGGTCTCGTCCATACTCAGGCGGTAATCGGCCATCAGTTCATCCACATACAGCCGGTAGCCGGCAGCGGCGGGGATCCGGCCGGCGCTGGTGTGGGGCTGCTCCAAATAGCCCATGGTGGTCAGTTCCGCCATTTCGTTGCGGATGGTTGCGGAGGAGTAATGCATATCCGGCAGCTCGGCAATCGCCTTAGAGCCAACCGGCTCGGCGGTGCGGATATACAGGTCAACCACACTGCGCAGTACCTTCTTTTTCCGTTCCGTCAGTTCCATACAATTCCTCCTCTTTCTGTCTTAGCACTCCGCAACTTTGAGTGCTAAGCAGAGTATAACAGAGAGTGCTAAAAAAGTCAATAGGAACATTTTGAAATTATTTTGAACAATATAAAAAAGGATATACCACCCCTTGTAACTTTTGCGAAAAACGAAATAATAAAGGAACTACAGTTTGTGTAAATTTCCATATTTACATTTTGCACAAATTTGATATATTGAATTTGTGCAAAATAGATGTCTAAAAATAAAAAGGAGATAAAAATGGATTTTTTCTCAATCATTACGTTGTTTGGCGGCTTGGCCTTCTTTCTGTATGGCATGAGCATGCTCTCCGGCGGCCTGGAGCGAATGGCCGGCAGCAAACTGGAAGGCGGTCTGAAAAAACTGACCACCAACCGTTTTATGGGACTTTTATTGGGCCTTGGCATTACCGCGGCTATCCAGTCCTCCTCGGCGGTGACGGTGATGCTGGTGGGTCTTGTGAACTCCGGCATTATGTCCATCGGCAGAAGCATTTCTGTGATTATGGGTTCCAACATCGGAACCACGATGACTGCGTGGATCCTCACACTGGTGGGTGTGGAGTCCGATAATTTCTGGATCAGCCTGATGAAGCCGGAGAATTTTTCTTTGATCTTTGCCTTTGTGGGCATTCTGCTGATTATGGCCGGCAAAAAGGACCGTCAGAAAAACATCGGCGGTATCCTCATCGGCTTTGCCATTTTGATGTACGGCATGAAAATGATGAGCGGCGCGGTGAAGCCCTTGGCCAACAACCCGGCCTTTATCAGCCTGTTCACCGCATTCAAAAACCCCCTGCTGGGTGTTCTGGTGGGTCTGGTGGTCACGGCGGTGATCCAAAGCTCCTCCGCTTCTGTGGGTATTCTGCAGGCGCTGGCCCTCACAGGCTCTATCAGCTACGGCGCGGCCATTCCCATTATTATGGGTCAGAACATCGGCACTTGCGTCACCGCGCTGATCTCCAGTATGGGCGTTACCAAAAACGCGAAAAAGGTCGCTGTTATTCATATTGCCTTTAACCTGATCGGTACAGCAGTGGGCTTGCTTTTGTATCTGGGCGGTAACGCCATCTTCCGCTTTACCTTTGTGGATATGCCCATTGACGCGGTGGGTATCGCCTTGATTCATACTGTATTTAATGTATTTGCAGTTGCGCTGCTGCTGCCTTTCTCCGGAATGCTGGAAAAGCTGGCAAACAAAGTTCTGCCCGATACCCCGGCAGAAGAGATCCCCCTACTGGACGCCCGTCTCATGGCCACCCCCTCTGTAGCCATTGCTGAGTGTAGCGCGCTGGCTGTCAAAATGTCTGCCATTGCAAAGGATTCTCTGATGACCGCTGCCGCCCTGCTGGATCATTACGACGAGGAAAATGCCCAGCAGGTACTTGCCTGGGAAAAGGAGCTGGACCAGTACGAGGACGCGTTGGGCACATATCTTGTGCAGTTGTCTGTTAAGCGGCAGACAGAGAAGGACTCCCTGCGGGTGTCCAAGATCCTCCACTCCATCAACGATTTTGAACGGCTGGGCGACCACGCGGTGAACCTGATGGAAGCGGCCCAGGAGCTGAAGGAAAAGGGCCTGCGCTTCTCTGACAAGGCAAAGGCAGAGCTGGCTGTGCTGCGGGCGGCTATTGAGGAAATTCTCACCCTTACCGGCCGAGCCTATGAGGAGAACGACGGTGTGACTGCCCGTATGGTGGAGCCCATCGAGCAGTGTGTGGACCATCTGGTAACGGATATCAAAGCCCGGCACATTGACCGTCTGCAGACCGGAGAGTGCTCCATCGCCCTCGGCTTTGTGTTGTCCGATGTGCTGAACAATTTTGAGCGGATCTCTGACCACTGCTCCAATATTGCCGTGGCGGTGATCGCCCAGGCCCACAAGGGCTTCGATACCCACCAGTACCTGCGCCAGATGAAGCAGGACGATGCGGATTACAGCCGTATGCGCAAGGAATACGGCGAAAAGTACCGTCTGAACTAAATAAACTGGGGCGGATTGCAATTTGCAATCCGCCCCAATCATATCACCTTGCAATAAAAAAGCACCCCTATCGGGGTGCTTTTTTCTTAGTACATTCCGCCGCCCTGGGCTGCAGCTGCCATTGCAGCGGCATCTGCCTCGGGATTGGGCTTGTCGGCCACCAAGCTCTCGGTGGTCAGCACGCAAGCGGCGATGGATGCGGCATTCTCCAGGCTGGAGCGGGTGACCTTAGTAGGATCCACAATGCCGTTTTCGATCATATCCATATAGGTCTCGGTGTAGGCATTGTAGCCGTAGCCGATCTTCTTGGAGTTCTTAATCTTCTCAAAGACCACGCTGCCGTCCACACCGGCGTTCTCGGCGATCTGGCGGATGGGAGCCTGCAGAGCGGTGGCGATGATCTTGGCGCCGGTCTTCTCGTCGCCGGCCAGCTTGGTGATCAGCTTCTCAACGGCTGCGATGGCGTTGACCTGGGCAGTACCGCCGCCGGCCACGATGCCTTCTTCCACAGCTGCGCGGGTGGCGTTCAGAGCGTCCTCAACACGGAGCTTCTTCTCCTTCATAGCGACCTCGGTCTGGGCGCCCACCTTGATAACGGCTACGCCGCCGGACAGCTTTGCCAGACGCTCC
>JAFVVI010000014.1 GCA_017502265.1 Oscillospiraceae bacterium | reverse complement strand
TGGTGGCCGCAGCAGTGATGCTCATCGTGTTCGTGGTGATGGTGCTCACCGTGGTGATGTCCGCAACCGCAATGCTCGCCGTGTTCGTGGTGATGGTGGTGCTCTTCCTCCATCCGGGCCAACTCTGCAGCCACCTTTGCCTTACCCTCCATTGCCTCCATCAGCTGGGCGCCGGTAAGCTGATCCCAAGGTGTGGTAACAACGGTGGCCTTAGCATTCAGGGATCGCAGCAGTTCCACTGCTGTATCCAGCTTCTGCTGCGGGATACTGTCTGTGCGAGACAGAATGATGGTGTCTGCGGTTTCGATCAGATTATTGTAAAACTCGCCAAAGTTCTTCATATAGACCTTGACCTTGCCGGCATCCACCACAGCCACTTTGCAGCCCAAGACCACATCGTCATTGGTGACCTTTTCCACGGCAGCAACTACATCAGACAGCTTGCCCACACCGGAGGGCTCGATCACGATTCGGTCAGGGTTATAATCGGCAATCACCTGGGTCAGCGCCTTGCCAAAATCACCCACCAAGCTGCAACAGATACAGCCGGAATTCATTTCGGTGATATTGATACCTGCATCCTGCAGAAAACCGCCGTCAATGCCGATCTCGCCGAATTCATTTTCGATCAGCACCAGCTTTTGCCCTGCATAGCTCTCGGCAATCATTTTCTTGATAAGGGTGGTTTTACCGGCGCCTAAGAAGCCGGAATATACATCGATTTTTGTCATTTTATTTACACTTCCCTTTGTTTCATCTCCCGCCGCTGGGCAGGTATTTTCAGATATAGTAACTATACCACATAAATCGCAAAAAATCCAATGATTTCTAATATTTTCCATACAGAAAAACGGACGATACCGTCAGGTATCGTCCGTTTTCAATTAAAACAGTTCGATCTCGTAGATTTCAACACGCTCGCCGGGGAATTCGAAGCGCAGGACATCTGTGTTCACAGACTCCTTCAGGATCAGGGTGGTGCAGAACTCACCGTTCACTTCTTCGGTAGTAGCGGTCTCGGTCAGCTCGCCTTCCTTGCCGGTCAGGAGCTTCACGCCCTCAGTATGCCAGCCGTGGAGGACAACCTTGTTGAAGGTGGGATTCACCTTTGCCACATTCAGTTCGATAAATTTCAGATCCACATTATCTGCCAGTCCACCGGCATAGTTATCGGTCACACCGTCAAAGAACTTCATCTTACTCATTCCGATACTCTTAGCGGAATGTGTGATCGTGATGTCTCTGCCGCGGCCAAAGAGCAGGCTACCGCGGTGCGTACGCGCATATTCCATCTCATTGATCAGCGCAGCAGTTTCCTCATAGGTGGGGATACCTGCATCCAGAATCTCACTGGTACCGATCACAACTTCGAAAGGCTTCATGTTAAATTCATTTCCGGAAATCATACCTTTGTGCCGGAATGCGTGCCATGTGCCGGAAATACCCTCTACAACCGCGTGCTGAGGCTCCGGAGTCAAGTTCAACAAAACGAACATACTCTTGCCGCCGTAATCATAACGCACGGCTTCCACAGCAGAGGTCTTCAGCAATGTGGTACGCTTGGCGAACAGCACAAGCTCCTGCAGTGCCTCGAAGGTTGTAAAGAGATAACGGGTGCCTTCGAGCAAGGACGCGCGGTCATTCAAGTCATGGTAGGCATAGGGGGCGATTGTCTTACCGCCGCGGATCATACCTGCCCAAGACTGGGAAAGGTACTCATCAAAAGTAGGATATACGCCACCGTTAGCGCAGTAACAAGTGGGAACGAAGCCTATGCACTTATCCGGTCTGTCCAGCTTGCTCAAACAATCCACAAACTTACCCAAGGTGTTAAACTGACGACCGTACATACGGTTGCCATTCTCATCAAGGTAAGGGCTGATATAAGGGTGGGCCTCAAACCAGTCACCTGCATCTATAAATTCGTCTGCACGCAGCGTTGCAATGGAGACGACATGGTACGGATCCTTCTCCTTAATAAAATCATAGATGTGCTTGTGGTAAATAGAAGAAAGACCGCGGCATTCCGGTTCATCGGCAATGTAATAGTAAACAAAGTCCAGATCCTTGCATTCTTCTATCCGTTTCTCCAAAGTTGCAAAGGTCTCAGCAGAGGGCATTCCATCCTTGGTTGCTTCGCCGCCAGGCGCCTCGCACCCTTTCAGCAATTGTCTGGCCTGGAATCCTTCCGGTGCTTGACGGATTGCCTTTGTCTCGTGCAGATCATCGGCATCGTATTTGCGTTTGAATGCCTCACCGCCACGATAGTATCTCGCCCAAATGCTGCGGCGCAAAACCGGCTCGCCGTTCACGATCAGGTTACCGCCGGAGATCCAGGACATGGTACGACCAGTGGGGACCAGGCGGCGAATCTTCTTGATTATTTCGTGGCCTTCAATGGTGACAGTCAGCAGCGCTTCACCAACCGCAAAGTTCGGTGTTTCAAAGGCGAAACAGCCATCCTCGCCAACAGTAATAGTCTGGGTCTCAATGCCAGGACCCTCCAGCTTCACTGTTGCCTGTTCTTTAGAAATCACCTTACCCACGACCTTGGAATAATCCTGGCCGGGATAGAAATTATCACGATATTCCGGCTGGGTGAGTTGAACTCTAAGGGGATCATAATAAAAACGCACAGGATAATACCGTTTGAACACAACACCATCAGACAAGCGCTTCAACTCCAGAGCTGTTCTGGTACGTCCTGTTTTATCAAACAGGCAGGGTACTGTAAACACATTGTTACCCGCAGCCAGAGAAACAGTCATCGTCTCGGCGTGGTCAGAGGAAAATTCGAACTCACCGTCTACAGCATTGACGGTCTTAATGGTCATCGTACCGCAGTAGCCGGCTTCTGTCTGTTCCGTAATATCTACCATTGCCGCAGAGATGCACACATAATCCTCTGCAGGTCGCATGGGGAATCCCTCAAGCATCTGGAATCCGGAGGACTCAATAAATTTAAAGTTAAGCGGAGACCAAGTGGTATTTATAAGGCGCTTATTCGTATCAAAGCCGTTGCGCGTAACATTCACCAACCACTTGTCGTTCCATCTGGTGGCAGGGGTCATGTAGAAGGCTCTTAAAGGCAGTTCAACCTCTAAAGACCAGTAGTCTTCACCCATATGTACTGCGACATCCCATTCCGGCGCATAGGGATCCGGTCTGATATTACCGGCCTCTTCATAGTAGATAGAAGACTTGCCACCTTGCATGGTAATGGCAAATTGATAAAAATCGAAGGCTGTACCAGTCGGAGAGAGGAAAATTTCAACGCTGTTATTAATTGCAAAAGAGCCGCCTCTGTTCTTATCTATCTGGGTATGCCCTCTGTCCGGCTCCAGGCACTTGATGCCAATGTAGATCCGATCCTCACAGGGCAGGATCTTAAAGATGGTCTGCTTTTCAGCCAACTGTCCGCCGGCCTTTTTCAGCATCTTAAATCCGGTATATTCCGGCAGGCCTTCCCAAACGGCTTCGTCCATTTTGCCGTCAAGAATAATGCCATACTTGTTCATCTTCTCTTCCATTTCTGCTCCTTTCCAGGGGGAAACCCCTCCCCTGTTGCATACTTTGTAATTTTATATATGCTTGGCATATATGAGTCCACTATAACAAACTTCCATAGGATAGTCAATAATTTAGTTGTTTTTTGGGGAACTTTTTTGGTTTTTCAAAGGCGCATACAAAAGAGCCCCGATTGCCTTATACAAGGCAATCGGGGCCAATAAAATTATATGTGATCTAATCGCCTAACAAAGCAGGATTACTTGGCGTACAGATCGTTGTAAACCTGGATCCAAGCTTCCTCGCGAGCTGCGATAATGGGCATAGAAGAAGCGGGAGGCATCTTGTTGGCTTCGTTATTGTGAACACCGGAGCCATCTTCGCCGGGGAATGTATTGACGATGTAGTGGACAGAATCAGCGCTCAGAACAGCGTCCTGCAACTTCTGATACAGTTCCTGATCCCAGCCTTCCAGGGCATCAAATCTTTCCTGACGGTCGGCTACAATTTCTTCAAAATTCTGCTTCCAGTCGTGGGCGAACTTGGAGGCGCCGCGGATGCCTTCGTAGTTACACTTGTACAGACCCAAGCTGAAGTCAGACATATACCGCATACCTACACGCAGGATGTAGTTCATCAGAGAAATGGTTGCTTCGTTCTCGTCGCAGGAGGACAAGGGTGCCATATGAACCAGGGTGTGCATATAGTACTGCTGGTCATCATTGGTGTACTTAGGAACGGGAATAGCCTCAACGATTTGGTCGTTGAGCAGTTCATGGTACAGATGCTCAAAGTTATACCATTCACCGTCGTTAATGGAAATAGCAGGCTGGGGAGTGGTAATCTTAAAGGCAGCAGAGTACTTGCCTTCAGCTTTCGTTTCCTGAGAAGCCCTATAGAAGATGGACAGGAAGCGCATAAATTGTTCGGAGTTACGGATCAGAGATTCCACCTTGCCATCATCATTCAGACGGCGAACCATAACTCTGGGAATCAGCAGATAAGTACAGCCAGAGCCATAAATATCGATAGTGCCGTCACCGTCGGTATCCTTGGTGATATCGGTAATCGCCTTTTCATAAGTATCCCAGTTCCAGTTGTCTTCCATGAAGTACTCTCCGGGAGACTTCACGCCATACTGTTCAAACAGAGTTTTATTGTAGTAACACAGGTTACCACCAGACCAAGGAACCTGTACACCGTAGGACTGGCCCTTGTAGTTCATCATATCCAGATAGTAATTACCGCAGGTCTTTGCCAGCTGATCATACTCTTCCTGGGTGAAGGCTCTGGTAATACCGGTCAGTGCGGGCAGGGGGAACTTGTCGCAGCTCAGCAGCAGGTCGGGTTTGCCGCCGGCATTAATGTCGCCCAGAATAGCGCTCTGGTCGTAGCCGCCAACAAAGTCGATCTCGACTTTGTTCAGAGCAGCCCACTCGCTAATAGCTGCGCGGACCATCCAAATAAAGCTACCCTGGCCCATGTTGTCAATGTCCTCATAGGTTGAGGAAGCGTAGCCGTAGATCTGCAGCTTCTTGCCGCTGAACTTCTCAGGGTTGATCAGGTCATCATTGTTCAGGATCTCGGTATCAACGGCGTTCATACCGGTACCGGTGACCAGTTCTTCCTTCTGGAAGTTACCGGTGTTCTCTACGTGAATGTAGGTCCATTCGGTATCTTCGTTGTTACCAGCGTCCTGGCTTGCGCCGGTACCGTCGGTGTCAGCAGGCTTCTTGCCACAAGCAGCCAGACTGAGGACCATACACAGTGCCAGCAATAATGCTAAAAGTTTCTTCATGCATATACCTCTTTCCTATTTTATTCACAGATAACTCTGCAAATTTATTATAACAAACGTGTTTAAAACAGGCAAGTTTAAAGTTATAACTTTTCTTGAATTTGTTAACTTATTTTCTGCATTATTTCTGTGCAAACTGCACAATAACCATCAAAACAAATTAACAACTTACAGTCAATTATCCCTTACTGCCGGAACGGTCCATACATTCCACAAAGTATTTCTGGCCAAACATAAACACCAAAATCAACGGTGTGACAGAGGTGATCAAGATGGCGTAGTACTCCACCTTCCGCTGCATCAGGTCCATTTGACTGGCGCCGATGTTCATTTCCACAAGACTCTCAACCTGAGGCATCAGCGCTGAACCCATGTCCAGCTTAGCCATATCCACAATCAGAGAATCGTTCCAATAGTAGATAATGGAAAGCAGTGTAACCGTCACAAGAACAGGAATAATATTCGGGATCATAACCTTCCAGTAGATCTTAAAGGGGTTGCAGCCGTCGATCTTTGCTGCTTCCTCCAGGTCCTTGGGCATACCCGAAAAGAAGGACTGGAATAAGAAGATAAAGATACCGGCTCTCAAACCCACACCCAGAACAGCAGGGAGGATAAACCGTGCAAGGCTATGCAGAATATTAATAGTAACAGCCTCTCCGGTGAACAGACCGATGATCTTACCGATACCGAACAGATCAAACCAACGGTAGTAGTAAGTCAGGGGCAGCTGCGCGGTCTGGATGGGCATAATAATCGTAAACAGCACGCAGGCATATACCAGATTGCGGCCCTTAAATTTGTACCGGCCAATGCCGTAACCAACCAAAGAGCTGACAAAAACGGTGCAGATCGTACAGGTTATAGTAATCAAACCCGTTACCTTCGCATAATCGAAGAACTTAAAATACTGCATGCTGTGAATGAAGTTCTGGAAGGTAGCCACAGGCGGAATAAAGTTGGTGCCGCTGTTATAGAAGGCCTCTGACTCCGTCAAGGAAGCGGAAAGCATCTTAATAATGGGGAAAATTGCCAAATAGCTGACACCGGCAAGAAGCGCATACCGAAACAAATTGTAGGCAAACTTCACAACAGGAGTAAGGACGCTTTTGGGTATTAATCTTTTACGCATAACTTCCCTCCTCCTTTCTTAGTCCATAGAGATAACTCTTCTGGAGACAATTGCATTGATAACCAGAACGATCACAAATATCAACAGAGAGTAAGCCCAGCTCTGGGTACATGCATAGTCCAGACGGTTAACCATATTTTCGTCAATCATCTGCACAATCGTGTTTGTAGTTGCGTTGAAGTAGTCAATAACAGAATAAATCAGGCACAGCAGAATACTGGGAGTCAGCAGCGGGAAGGTGATCTTCCAGAAGGTTTCCCAAGCAGTTGCGCCTTCCATCTTGGCAACTTCATACAGATGGGGCGGGATCGCCTGCAGACCGATGATGAAGATAACAATCTGCAGAGGCATATTCCACAGAAGCTTAAAGAGCTTGTCGGCATAAGCCGTAAACTTTTCAATGAGCGGAGTCAAAATACCAAAGCTGGAAATGATCTCCTTGATGAAGCCGGTGGTTTCGCCGGACATGATCATAAACTCATTACTGTTGGCAGTCATTTCAGAGGAGCCGCCGATCATACCGAAGCTGTGCAGAACTGCGTCAGCGCCGAAGATCATAGGCAGGAACAGGCAAACTCGGAAGAGCAGACGGCCGGGGAACTTATTAACCAGCAGAACCGCAAGGAAGATACTCATAAACATAATCACGAGCACTTCCACAGTCACAGAGGTTATGATGCTTGAGATCTGCTTAACAAAGGCAGAGTCCTTCGTCACCAAATACTGCCAGTTTTCAAAACCAATAGGTTCCAAAAGCAAACCGTTGGCGTCAACAGAAATTCTGTGGAAGGTATAATTCACAGACTCCAACAGAGGCTTGAAGAACAGGAAAATAAAACCAATGATAAACGGCAAAACGAATAACAGGCCGGTTTTATCGTCCGGTGTTAATAATCTGCGTCTTTTCTTGTTGTTCATTTTGCACCTCCCGGAAGAATCAGGTAATCCTTGGCTGCGATCTCTTGACCGTTGTAGTTATAAGTCTGGCTACCGTAGTTGACCACCACAGTCGCAGATTCATACTGGGTCAGGGTAACATCCTCGGTCAAATATTCGTGGCCCGTGATTTCTTTACCTGCCAGCTGGCCCACAGCCTCTTGCATCTGATTGTACTGCTCTGCAGCCAAGGTCTTCCAATAGTCATAGGAATAAGAAACCATTGTGTTGTAATCCGTACCAACCAGGTCGGAAACATCGCCATAAATCAAGTTATACTTCAGGCTACAACCAGTCTCCAGCGCTTTCAGGAATGCATATTCATAGTCAACAGTGGTATTGATACCGGCTGCAGACAGAAGTGTATTGTCCTGGAAGGTCAGCTGATAGAACGGGATGCTCTGGTCTTGCATATCGAAGCCACTATGGCTGTCAGAAGTATCGGTAATAACATCCGCATAGGCAGCGCTATAAACATTACCGCCATGGAGCATCAGATATTGTGTTGCTTCGTCGGCGTTCATCAGTGTCTGGCGGTACAGTTCCAAAGCACTCTGTCTGGAGGTATACTTAGTTGTATCCTGTGCGAAATCCGAGTACAGAATATTACCAATACGGTCGATAGACACATTCTCCACATTCCATTTTTCAAAAGTGGAGGTGAACTTTTCAACCAACTCGGGAAGTAATACAGGATGAAGCAGATGCCAACGGCTGGTGCTGTCAGACATATTCGTGTCCAAGAAGTACTTATACTGGAATGCGTAATTATCGAAATAGGTTTTGACACTGTCCTGGTTCTCTTTGTAACCGTTGCCATTTTCGTAGATATCAACGGGATTGGTCTCCAGGAACAGGAGAACGCCCTCTTCCTTCAGGTAGTTGACCATATTCCGGAAGTCCTTCTTGGAACCCAGTGCAGATTCCGGCTTTACCTTATCATAGAGCTGATTGTTGAGGCCGCTGTCCATAGCACCGATATAGTTGATAATCAGGTTCTCAACACCCTGCTCCTTCAGTTCCTTAACAATCTGGCATACATCGTTGTAAGTGGTCAGCGGGGTAACGACAGGACGCTTCACACCCATAACATACTTCTGGATGCTGACCGCGCCGATCAGGTCCACCACCATATACTTCTTATCTGCCAGAGGAGAATCCTTCAGAAGATCATTTTTCACCAGATAATCCCGGTAACAGTTACTCATGCCGGTGTAATTGGCGTCCTCCCCTTCCATAAAGAAGTAGCGGACAGTAAAGTTCTTACCCTCTGTCTGATTGGGTTTGTAATCGATCGTGTGGGTGGACTTACCTGCCGTGTGGTCACCCTTCAGCTGCTTCAGGTTATAATCAGTCAAAACAGCATTGGCATGGACAAAGTTGTAGGAGTTTAACTTCTTACTGGTGTTGGCAGTAATGGTACTATTGGCATCACCGGATGTGATCACGCCCAGGAAGGCATGATCGTTGACCTTCGCGCCGAAAATCGGCAGGCGGATAGACTCTCTCACAGTTTCCTGCTTGTCGGTACCAATGGTAGGATTGATGCCGTAAACAGGCGCATTATAGGTCTGCATTGCCTGCTTATTGTTGTTGAAGTCGATCAGTGCGCCGGAGCCGTCGGGAACGAACAGATAGCCTTCGTCCTCCAGGCCGCCTGCACCGAAATAAGGCAGGAAAGAAATGGAGTCTATCAGGTAGGGGTTGCTACCAACACCCTGGATCTCACTGACGACAATATCCGCCTGGAAGCCATCTTCCGTTAAGGTATACTGAACAGGTATGTACACATTGGCATTGGTAAAGCCAAACTTAAACTTAACGCCGTTGTCAACCAGCTCATGGGTCATTGTGCCCTTCTTAATACTGTTGGTCAGGTTGTCGAATTCGACGGTAACACCCTGCTCCAGATTGACGAACTTGACAGAGAACTGAGAGGCCAGTCTGCTTTTCATTGTGACCAGCTGGTCTTCGTCCTTATCCTTAGGGTTGGAGTACCACTCCATACCGGAAGCTTTCTCTGTCACGCGGATCTCACCATTGGTGAAATCGGCCTCCAGAATCAATTTATCATTTTCTGCGACTTTGTTAAAGCCGGGTGCGCCGTAATCGTAATTCTTGACTGCTTTGATGGTAGAAGGATCCTTCTCCACGTTGGCAAGTTCCTTTAATCTCTGATCGGATTTATAGATATTCACTGCAGCAACAGCTACGACGACCAGCAGAGCAATCAAGAGAACTACACTTAAGATGCGGCCAATCATTTCTTTTCTCTTATGAAAAGCACGCTTTAATTTCCAATAACGTTCATTTATATCCATTTTATTCTCCATTCCGCGTCAATCAACCGTATCTGAGCTCGAACACAACTGTTGTAATGAAGAAATACAATTGCTCAAACAGGATCAGCAGCATCAATACAATAAAGAACATAATGATCAAGCAGACGATGGTCAATCCAATTGCATAGATGGTTTTGAGGAAAGTGTACTCATGGATTTCCTGCAGACCGCTGAATGCAATCAAGACACCCCAAAGCTCAGCCACGATCACGGCATAGTTCAGGAACACCTGCTCATCACCGGTGAATACCCAGCTGAGAATGGTGGTCAGGAATCGGACAAAGATATACGGGACCAGCGCATTGGCGCCGACCACGCAGATGTCCAACAGCTTACCCTTGCCTTCCATCAGCGTACATATACACCAGTTGGATATACAAACCATAAGGAACATCGCAACCGTCACCACTGCAGTACGCAGCAAGCTCATATCATCAGCATTAAACTGATTCATATCGAAGCCGGTAGCTGCACGGTAGAACAACTCAACGAACAGCCACAGTGCAACGGTAATCACCACAATTGTAGGTGAGCCCTTTTTGTTGGCCTTTAATTCAAGAAATCCGTCTTTGGGATGTCTGCAAATATAAAAAGGATACAAATAGGGACTCATTGTATCAAAACCGGTACGTTTTTTCATATCCGCTCACTCCCTCCTATTTCTTAAAACGCCAATACAGCTTGGAAGACACTTTGGAAATGCTGTCCCAACCCAGAATTGCAAACATAGCAATGACAACTACAGCTGCAACCAGTGCAAAGTTCCTACGGATGATCTCATCACGCAGCAGCGCCTTTGCTTCACCGTAGCCATCAGGATTTTTGCCAAGTTCAAAGTATTCCATAGCCTTTTCGTACTCGCCCAAGCTTACATAAGCTTTGCCGAGGCCCACATAAGCCTGGGTATAGTTGGCGTTCATTCTGAGCACTTCCATCCAAGGCTCGATGGATTCGTAGTACAGACCCTGGTTATACAGGTAGTTTGCAGAACGGATCATCTCACCGTAGAAGGTCTGCTCCATAACGGTAACGGTGTTCTTGCCGGTGTCCAACACCAGAAGTCTGTTCTTACTGTCAGACTCCAGGGCAACGGGTTGCAGGAACAGGCCCTGCTGATAACCTCTGCCACCGAAAACTGCCAACAGGTTACAACCCTCATCATACTGGAACAGATGGCCGCTGTTACCGTCGATAATAGTAATCGCGCCTTCATTATCCACAGTGATGTCATTGAGCACCATGCTGTTGAGCTTTCTTGTTTTCTGCAGAGTAAACAGGTCAATAGCCTGGGGGAAAACATTTGTGCCCAAAGCATTCAGCTTAGAAACGGAAGAAACTACGGATTCAACCAGCGGAGAGACAGTATACACGAATCTGTCCTCAGACCAGAAGATATTATTGAATTCGACGGGCTGGAAGGTTTCAGCGGTAACCGCCTGCTTCATAATGTTACGCCACATACGCTCAGCCTTCATGGCAGCAGTCTCTTTCAGCTTATTGGTACCGTAGAAGCCCAGGAAGCTTCCGCCGCTGTCAATCAGCAGAGCGCCGGTGTTGATATTACCGGAAGTAACATACATAATGCCCATATTATCAACGATGATCTTTTTGGGCTTAAATGCAACACTGGGATCCAGCAGCTCATCAACAGGCTTCTCGTAGACCTTACTGACATTGCCGTCCAGATCACATACGATAACACGGTTATTTTCCGTATCGGCAATATACAGGCGCTGGTTGGATTCCCGGAAGAATACACCCTGAGCGCCCTCTTTCAGGGTCAGGATCTCTTCACCATACTTGAACTCTTTGAGTTCCTTAATGCACTTATAATTTTCGTCCAGAACTACAACTCTGCAATTGCCGGAGTCCATAATAAATACTCTGTCGCTGTTGTCTACAAAAATATCTCTGGCATCTTTCAGCCGGGTAGTTCCCATCAAAGCCTCGTCAATGATGGTCATAACCTGATATGCGTTTGTAGATGGCACCGGAGTATCTTCTTCATAGGTATAGGTTCTGTCAGGCTGCGCTGCACTTACGGCCACCGAAAAGGACGTCAGCACGAGCACAAAAGCCAACAGACATACTATCGTTTTTCTCATGTACACACCTCACTTCAAAGTCTTTGCGGGAGCTTAATCCTTAATGCCGGAATGTGCCATTGTCTGCAGCATTTTGCTCTGAGTCAAAATGAAGGAGAGAATGGGAGGAATCATCAAAAGCACACCTGCTGCGGAGGCGGCACCGGAACGGGAAATAACGCCGCCGCCACTGATCTGGCTTAATGCGGTGGGCAGCAGTTTCAATTCCTCTTTGAAGATAACACCCACAGAACCGGTGTTCCACACATGGGTGAAAGAAAGCACCATAACAGTCATCCATGCGGGCTTAACATTAGGCAGCACAATACTCAGGAATATCCGCATATCCGTTGCGCCATCGATCTTCGCTGCGTCCAACAGGGAGTCCGGGATCTGCAGCATAAACTGACGCAGAAGGAACATATGCAGCGTAGATGCAAGGCTGGGTAGGATCAGGACCCAATAAGTATTAATGAGGCCCAGCTTTGCCTTGACAATGTAAGCAGGCAGAGCGGTAACGCCGCCGGAGAACAGCAGGGTCAGCATAACCAGCTTCCACAGACCATTCTTGCCGGGGAATTTCTTCTTAGCGAAGGGGTATGCAGCCATAGCGCCGATCAGCACGCCGACGCCGGTACTTGCGATACTGACGAACACACTGTTAAACAGATAGCGGCTGAAAGGAACTGTCAGGTCAGAAACCAACTGGAACAACTGGGTGTAGTTGCTTCCGGTGGGGTTTGTTACATAAAAACGGGGCGGGAAAATGAAACGCTCTTCGATAGGCTTGAAGGACTGGATCACCGTGTAGTACAGAGGCAGGCCCATAAAGATACCCACAACGACCAGCATAAAGAAGACGGAGAAGTTACCAAAATGGGAGCGATTCAATTGCTTTTTTAAATGAAATAATTTCATAAGAATCCTCCTTTTTAGTCTTCTACCAGAACTTTGTTGATAACCTTGTTGACAAGCAACATTGCCATCAGCAGAACTGTACTGATTGCGCAGGCGTAGCCCAGCTCGTATCGCTCTCCACCGTAGTCAGAGATGTGGTTGATAATCGTATGGGTCGCGTAGTCTGTAGAGGGCATACCGCACAGGCTCTGCATAACTGCACCGCAGGCGAAGGAACTGGAAATCTGCATAACCGCACCGAACAGAAGCTGAGGCTTCATCTGGGGCAGAGTCATAAACCAGATCTCCTGGAATCGGTTATTGATACCGTCGATAGCGCCGGCTTCATACAGTGTGGTATCCACAGTCTTGAAGCCTGCCAGGAAGGACAGGAAGCTGGTACCCAAGCTCAGCCACAGCTGTACAATAATACAGCAGGTCAACATATACTGGGTATCGTTCAGGAACAGGATGGGCGAATCCAAAAGGCCCAGTTTCATCAGAATACCGTTGACAACACCGTAGCGGTCACCGCTGAGGATGTAGGTCCAGATGGTATACACACCACCGGAAATAGACGGCGCGTAGAAGATAACCGTCATAACCGCGCGGATCTTAGTGGGCAGTTCGTTAATGAACCACGCAAAGATAAAACAGGCAATATAGCCAAGAGGTCCGGTGATCAAAGCAATGATCAGAGTGTTTTTAACTGCGATGATGAACACATCGTCGTTCAAAAACAGTGTCTTGTAGTTTTCAAAACCCACAAAGTTGGGGGTCTGCAGCATATTAAAGTCTGTAAAACTCAGCACAATTGCCGCAACAACCGGTATCACCGTGAAGACAAAGAACGCAATCATAAACGGAGCAATCATCACATAGCTGGAACGCTCTGCGTATGCGCGTCTTAAAGATGTTTTCAGCCGATCAGGCTTCTTTGTACGAGGCATCTTTTTCATCCCTTCAATTATTTGTCGAGGTTCATAAAGAACTCATTTCTCTTTCTGAGAATTTCTGCATTGATCTTGATGGTCCACTCAGAAAGCAATTCACGTGCATTCTCACCGTGGTCAACAACGCCACGAATGGAGTTGGTCAAACCTCTGGTCACATAGTAGTTACCGGGAACGATGGGAATAAATTTCAGGTTCTTAAACTGCTCTTCCAGAACTGTTCGTTCCTTGGTGGTCCAGCCAATGTTCTTCAGCGTCTCCAGATTTGCAGTAGCGCGTCTTGCAGCGATACCCAAAGCTGCTTCCAGATCGGTAGCATATCTGGTCTGGGTCTCTGCCTCAGACCACCACTTGATCAGTGTCCATGCAGCTTCTGTTTTCTCCGGAGTTTCCAAAGAGCTCTTCAGCATAATCGCGCCCACACCGGTCTGGTCCATCTGGGTAGAATCGATGGTGCCATCCGGCATTCTGGTGCCGGGCATGGGGAACATCTCCCACAGACCGCTGATTTCCGGTGCCGTATACTTCAAGGTGTTATATGTGGTGTAGTCCGCAAGGCCGATGGGCATTTCACCGGTTCTGAAGCGGTTGGCAAAGTCATAGGTAACAGGGAAACCATACTTGGTATAGAATTCTGCGTGCTGAACAAGGGCATCCACAGCCACATCGGTATCGAACTCGACCTCGGTCAGGTCTTCATTGAAGTAGGAACCGCCATTCTGATACAGAAGGGTTGCAAAGGAAGGAACGGCGCCCAGGTTCATATTGTAACGCTGCAGTACCTGTGCCACATCATAGACGTCGTCCCATGTCTCAGGGATCTTCAGACCCATATTCTCAAAGATATCGGTTCTGACGAACATAACGGTACAACCGTTAGTGCTGGGGATACCGTAGCATCTGCCCTCAAGTGTGAAGGGGATCTCAGAGCCGGGAATGTACTGGCTGAGAATCTCATCAAAGCCTTCGAACTGAGAAAGGTCAACAACCGCGTCACGCAATGCCAGGTTCACAACTTGTGTAGAGCCCTGGCCCAGCATAACATCGGGGCCTGTACCGCCGGCAAGGGCGTTGATCAGAGAGCCGCCGTTCAGTTCCAGATCAACCTCAATACCGTACTTGGGGGTAAACTCATCGTTGATGATACTCTTCAGAATCTCAAACTGGTCAATACCGGTGGAGATCCAAACGCGGATAGATTCGACTTCCTTCTTCTCTGCGGAGTCGGGAGCAAAGGAGGCAAAGAAACTCTTGACCTGATACACAACCCATTCCCAAGCATTCATTGTGGTCTTGGGCATCTGATTGCCGGCAGATACCACTGCGAAGTAGTCGATATCCAGCGCCTGCTCCTGATAGGTGGTCAGTTTGGCGCTCAAGCCGTTGATATCATTCTTCAGCTGGGTCAATCTGCCCTTATAGGTGATATCGGGAATATTGTCCGCATAGCTGTACAGATTGAAAGCAACATCGTCAAAGTATGCGCTTTCTGCGCCCTTGCTGCCGACGATCTCTTCCAGACGGGCAACTTCCAGATACAGAATGTCTGCGATCCTTTTCAGATCATTGGGCAATTCAGGCAGCTGCTTGTCCAGATAGTAGTCACGGTAAGGGTCAGGAGAACTACCGGTGATCATAACGATGGACAGGTACAACTCATTCAGCTCGTTAACAACCGTCTGCAGCACGCCCATGGTATCAGACAGGTCACCGATGACATTTTCCATCGTAATGGTATGTCTGCCCTTTGTCAGGTAGATGCTGTATGCGCCGTTTTCATCACCCAGCAGCTGATTCTTCCAGTTGGTAGTGTAGTCGAAACGGACAGAGTCTAGCTCCTTGAAGGGAACAACATCGTCAATATAAACTCTACGGGAGCTGAACAGGCCGTCCAGATAACCCTGCTTATACTTGACGCCGATATTATAGAAGCCATCCTCTGGCGCATTGATCTCCCAGGTGATCCAGTGACCGGGCTGCTTCCACTGGCTGCCGCCGCCGTAATTGAGCTTAATGTTCTTAAAGGAGAAGGGCTGGGTCAAGGAGCTGGTCTTATCTGCGCAGGGCCACAACTGGGCGCTGGACTGGCGATAATAGTTCTCAGCCTGGAACAGCTCAATATGCTCAACCATATCCTTGGCGCCCATCTGCTTGTGCATAGACACATAGTCCTGGTAGGACATAATGCCGGGCTCCTGCTTGAAAGTCAGGTTCTTCAACAGAACAGGCGTACCGTCAAAGACGAGGGTAATCTCACGGGTTCCCTTTTCCAGATAGAACTTCAAAGTGCCGTGGACACCCTTTTGATCATACAGGAACTGGGTCCGCCACTCGGGAGCCTGCTGAGGCTGAGGACGCAGGTCATCGCCAAACTCGTCTGTAACGATGGTTTCATTCTTCCAGACGCGGTTGATGACACAGCTGTTAGCCTCAATGAAGGGATTTTCACCGTCAATAAACAGAGAGAACTGATACTGGGTGCCAATCACAGCCAGAGGATAGTAGACCATCTCCAAGCCGTAAAGGCCGGTCTCCGGTACTTCCAGCGTGTAGGTGATCTTTTCACCCTTTGCGCCCACATACAGGACATTGTCGGAATTCTCCACACCTTCGTACTTTTCGTACATTTGTGTACCAGAGGGCTCATCGGTATATTCCGACTCCACCAGCTGGAAATTAGGCATATCCACCTTGATCTCCAGATTGGGAGAAGGGGTGCCCTTTTCGTTGTGGCCCTCAATGTAGTAGTAATAGGTATTTTGCTGGCCAAAGGCATCCTTGTCGTAGGTCCAGTCTCCATCCAGAGAACCGGTACCTGCAGGTGCAGCCGCAACAGGGATTGCACCCACAACGGATCCCAGCAAAGCAACTACCATTACTGCTGCAACCCATTTTTTCATCTTCAGCATCATTTCGTCTCCTCACTCCTGTTAAAATTTCTGCACGGAAAAGTAAGTACAACGCGAACACCGGCACCGGACTCAGCATTTTCTGCCGAAACCGTGTTGCTTATGTTCACACCGTATTTCTTTCCATAAATTAACTTTATACGCTCATTGACGTTCCTAAGACCAACTTTACTTTCTTCAAAGCCGGAGCCGGTCCTCAGTTTTTCATTGAGCTTATCCAGTTCTGTCTGACGCAGATTCAGTCCGTCATCTTCCACGCAGATGTGCAGACATTCCTCTTTGTACCAGGCAGAGACTGTGATATTTCCAAGATAGTTCTTCGGCCGCAGTCCATGCTGAATAGCATTTTCCACAATGGGCTGCAGACACATTTTGATCACATTGCAGTCATACAGACTTTCATCTATATCCCAATGAAACTGTATGGAATCGCCGAAACGGATCCTTACAATCTCAATATAGAGTTTTAAGAACTCCAATTCTTCTCTCAGCGGAACGATCACATCATCGTTCTCAAGACCCAGCCGATACAGACGGGCCACCTTTGTCAGCATTTTACTGGTCTTATTGCCCAGGCCCATTTCCGCAACTGCGTTCCACTTGATGGTTTCCAGCGTATTGTACAGGAAATGGGGATCGATCTGGAACTGCAGCGCCCGGAACTGCGCCTGCCGCAAGGACCGTATTCTGTCGCCCAACTCCTCGGATATATCGGAATCAGGGTCACTGTCTGCCAAAATATTACTGGTAATAAAGAGCATCTCGTTGGATTTTTTGGTAGCCTCCCGCTCATTCCAGTGGAACTGGGGATTCTGGATTACGCCAACGATCTTGCGAATTGGCCTGTATGCAAAATATGTAATCACATAAGCCACAACAAGGCTTGTAAGAATGCCCACCGTAACAGAGCTGATCAGAAAAGTGCGGTTCACAGTCATTTCTTCCTGATAATCGGGAAGTTCCGTCACATAGGCATATTTCCAGCTGTTATGGTCGGATTCCTTAACGGAAACCACCCGCTTGCTGTGCCGGGTCACCAACTGGGACTGGCCGGACTTCACATTGATAATATCCGACTCATATTCCTGTATGGTTTGCTTTTCCAACTTCAAAAAAGTGCGGTTACTGGAATATATGATCTGTCCGCTGGCGTCTATCACAAAGAAAATTCCCTGCTGGCCCGTCTCCTGACTTTCCATAACGCTGCGGATCTGCTGAAACGCAACCTCCAGCACAAGCAAGCCTACCCGTTGCCCTCTGGGTGACCAGATTGGTTGGCAAACGAAGACACTGTTGGAGTGGTTTACAAGTATATACGGAAGCACCATCGGCATCTTCTTGTGAACATCGTACCATTTTCCAACATTCAACATAGACTGCGCCCGGGTGGCTCCACTCTCATCAATCAAAATACCGTTCACATCTGAATAGATGATTGTTGAAAGGATCATATTGTTTGATAAGGTATAGTTTTTAACATCTTGGACGACCTTGTCTACCTTTTCATCGTAGACCCCGTCCATTGCCTTGATCTCAACGATCTCTACAACAGACTGCAGCTGGGATGCCTTACTGGCCGTATCCAACAAGCCTGTCATAATATTATCGGTTACCGCTGCATTCTTTTGCAACAGACCGTCGTTCATATCCATCACCCGGTTGTTGACCAGGGTGCTGAATTTATTGTAGTTCAGGCTCAGCACCAAAAGCAGCGGAACTGTCACCAGAACGAATACATAAATAAAGGTCTTCAGTAAGAGGATATTGAATTTGTACCTTTTGATATAGGGCCAAGCGGTTTTCTTTCCGTCCATCACAACGATACCCTCTGCATGTATTCCCTGGGTGAGTAACCGGTGTACTTCTTGAACATAATGGAAAAATACGAAGAAGCACTGTACCCAACCATTCCTGCTATATCGCCGATTTTATGCTGACCTTCCTTCAAAAGGCTGGCCGCCCGTTGAATCCGAATCCGCAGCAGGTACTCCGACAAGGTCTCCCCCATCTCCTGTTTAAATAGACGGCTCAGATATCCCGGGTGGATCCGATACTTAGCTGCGATCTCATTGTGGGCAACATCTTCATCCAGATGTTCGTTGAGATATTGCACCAACCGACCGATCACACCGTGCTCGCTACCCGGTTTTCTGATTTTCAAGCCATCGCATAAAGCGCAGAAGTCTTCTTTCAGGCTTGCCGAAAGAGAATGCATATCCTTGGCTCGGTAGAGATGGTTAAAATTGAACTTGCCGTTTGTAATATCCCAAACATTGATCTTCCGCTTTCTGTAATCCAGTTCGATCACAGAGTAGAGGTTTTTTAAGGCAAATTGCGCATCCTCCAATGCCGCGTCCTTTAGCCTGTACAGGATTCCGTCCAAAAGATGGAGAAGGGTGTCCTTACTGCCCAGGTCCAGCTCCACGACAAGTAGCTTATAATCCGAAATCACAGTCTCGCACAGGGCGCTGTCTACCTGCTGCTTTTCAGCCGCTGTCTTCTTGTCCGTGGTTTCTGTCAACAGGTCTGCAAGCCGGGCCACGGAATGAGTCAGGTGGAAGGTGAACTCCCCTGCCGCACTATCGTTTAGCGCTGCAACCAGCCGCTGCATTTTTTCATTGCAGTACTTACGCAGATCTGCGCCATCGCAACCGGGCAATCCCACGAAAACAATCTGCCAGTGGTTGCCTCTGCCCTCCAGCAGGAATGCGCGACAGGTATCACCATCCGGGGCAAGGTGTTGCCGGAAAACATCTTCTATGGATGACTCCTCTGACTCGGCGCCGGGCAGGCTACCCATCGTCTGAATCTCATAGGCATACAAAGGGCAAGTATTTTGGAGGTTCTCCTGCCCCAGTAGTTTTAAGTACACATTGAACTCATTTTCCGAGGCTACGCGGCCGGATAGCAGATCACGGAAGAAACTCTTTTGCAGGATCTGCTTCAGTTCCCGGGTTTGGGACTCTGCCGCAGTTTGCTCCTCCTGCTGTTCTGCAAGCTGATCTGCCAGACTTTTGAAAACAGCGATCAACTCATCCTCATCAACCGGCTTCACAAGATAGTGGGCCACCTTGTACTCAATGGCCTGCTGGGCATAAGCAAAGTCGCTGTGTCCGCTGAGAATGACCACCTTGATCTGTGGCTGGAGCGCGTAGAGGTTGCGGATCATTTCCAGACCACTCATACGGCTCATAAGTATGTCTGTCAAAACTGCGTCGCAGGGATTCTCTTTCAGATACGCCAGCGCGTCCGAGCCATCGCTGAAAGTGCCAACCACCCGGAAGCCAAGTGTTTCCCACGGAATATAGCATTCCAGAGAGTGTCTGATATTGTCTTCATCTTCCACAATTACAAGCTTGAACACGGCTTCACCTCATCTGACTCTTACGGCTGATTTTGTACCTGTTTTCGTGGTTTTTAGACACTCCCACACTCTAACCCAGTTTATCATGTAGATTATACAGTATAAAAGAAAATTTTACAAGGTTACTATCTTCACTTTTTTTTATTTTAACAACATTTTTTCCCGATAAGCCGACATCTTTTTCCGTTATATTGCACAAAAGTGGTTACAAATTGTATCATTTATTGCAGTTGTCCTGCAAAACGCGGTTGTTCCCCTCCCCTTCCTGGGTCACATAGCGCTTGGATTGAGTGGTAAACAAATCGTAATACTTACCCTTTTGGGCCATCAACTCCCGGTGGCTGCCCTTTTCAATAAGCTGGCCATGCTCGATAACCAATATCTGGTCCGCAATAGTGGCGCTGGACAGTCTGTGGGAGACAAACACGGTGGTTTTATTGTTTCTGAGCTGGTCAAACTGGTTAAAAATCTCCTGCTCCGCCATAGGGTCCAAAGATGCGGTGGGCTCGTCCAGAATCATAATGTCCGAGTTGGCATAGAAAGCCCTGGCAATGGCCAGCTTATGCCACTGGCCGATGGACAGTTCCAGACCATCCTGCTCAAAGATACGCATCAGCGGCGTATCGTAACCACGGGGCAGCTTATCGATATAGTCACCGGCGGTACTCTGCCGGGCGGCATACGCCACAGTCTCCATAGACCCTTCCTTATGGATATCGCCCAGCTGGATATTTTCCTTTACACTTAAAGCATACTTGCCAAAATCCTGGAAGATGATGCCGAAGGTCTGATAAAGACTTTTAATATCATAGGTTTTTAAATCCTTGCCGTCCAGAAGAATTCGGCCGGCAGTGGGGTCATACAGACGGGTCAGCAGCTTGATAAGGGTGGTCTTGCCGGCGCCGTTGAGGCCCACCAGCGCAAGGGTCTGTCCGGGCTGGATCGTAAAGCTGACATTCTGCAGAACATCCTTCCGGGTGCCGGGATAGCGGAAACTCACATCCTGGAATTCAATGGTATGCTCTGCGCCATGGGTCACCTGTTCTGCAGGCTGACAGCATGGGATGATGGTCTGCTTCTCGTTCATAAAAGCAATCAGGTTATCGATAAAGAGCGTACCCTCATAGATGGTGCCGGTAGAGGCGATCAAGGTGCTGATGCTGGTGGCCACAGAGGCAATTGCGCCGGTATACAGCGTATAGTCACCGATCTGGAATTCACCGGTAAACACCCGCTTGGCGATCATAATGTAGAAAACCAGATTGGTAACACCGGTAATCACAGAGAAAAACACCTGCCAGGCGCCTTCTGTGAGAATCAGCTTCCGCAGGCCCTTGTAATAGGCTTTGAAAGCGGTAAAGTAACGGCCGATAAAGCTATCTGCCAGATCGTACAGGCGGACCTCCTTCACCAGGTCCTTGTCCACCAAAACGCCGGAAAAATAGTTCATCTGACGGCGTTCCTTGGAGCTGAAACGCATATAACGGAAGTTCTTTCTGCGATACACAAAGTTGATAATGGCAGAGGGAATGGATACCCCAATCACCACAAAGGTGATCCAGGACAAACCGGGCGCAGAAAGCAGCACCACCATAAAGCTGATAAGCTCGATAACGGAGCTGATAATACCCAGGGTCTGGGTAAGAATATGCAAAGGTCTGTGGCCTGCCTCCCGTTCTGCATTTTCCATCTTCTCATAAAATGCGGCATTGTCAAAGGACGCAAGGTCGATCTCCTTGGATTTGGTCATAATTTGCTCTTTGACTTCTTTTACCACCTTTTCACCGGCAATTCGGTTTAAGGCGCTGCTGATATTGTTCACCACCAGGATCAAAAGGCGGTACACGATCAGCGCGATGAGCAGATAGAGAATCGGCGAGGACCTAAAGGTACTTTCCGGCTGGGGTCCTGTCTGGATCACGGCTTGCAGGCTATTGAGGATTCGCTGGGAGATCAGGGATCCGATGACCGGTGTTACGCCCTTAAACAACGCTACAAAGGCCAGCAGCAACGGGATCCAGTGGCCGGTATTCCACACCAGCTTCAGAATATAGAAAAACCGCTTAAAGAATCCGCCAAATACCTCCTTGAGATACCGGGGTAAATCCTTAATGGATGCAGGGGGCTTGGGTCTTTGATAATTGGGGGGCATTCTTCCGCCCATAGGGGGCATAGCCATTTAGATATCCTCCTTATTCTGTAGCGCTTCGGTCACCTTTTCAAGTAGCGCCAGCAAAGTCTCTTTTTCTTCCTCCGTCAGCGGCGCCATCACGCGTCGTGCATTCTCTATGCGGCGAGCAAGCAATTCCGCCTGCCGCTGCTGCCCCTCCGGGGTGATGTAGATCCGACTGCTGCGGCGATCCTGTGCATCAGGCTCTCTGCGGATCAGACCAGCCTGCTCCATATTGGCGATGGCCTCCGATGCCGACTGGGGGCGAATGTCCAAAAGCTCAGCGATCTGCTGCTGCCGCAGGCCATCATTCTGAGAAAGCAGGTCCAGGATATGACCAAAGCCCCGGCATTTGTGGGCATCTGCCCCGTGGGTATGGGGCGGTTTGCGACGGGACTGGGATGCAATGCGCATAACCCGACGCATAATGGTGTGTTCCAACTCCATAGCATAACCTCCTCGCATTAGTAAGGTACCTGTGTATTATAACACACCCCCTGCCCCTACACAAGTATCTGATAAGAAAAAAGCGTGTCTTTCGACACGCTTTTAGGATTATTCCTCTGTTTCCTCTTCCTCGGTTTCTTCTTCTTTTTCCGGGTTGAGATACGGGTCAAAGAGCTTCACAAACCGCTTGCCGCACAGGTAAGCCAGCACGCCCGGCGCAAGCAAAACCCAAAGGGGCGCCAATCTCACAAACAGCACCAGGGATTTGAAGTATCGTACAGACACATACACAAAGAGAGCCGGGACCATATTCAGCAAAAAGACGATCACTGTGTTCACAGGCTTTTGCATAGATAAGATCGCAGCGTTGCGTAAGGTGCGGCGGATAGGGTTATAGAACTGGGCCTGCATGGGATAGGCATAGAACATAATGCACAATGCCCACACGCCCATTGCCATAAATACCGCCCGGATCAGTGTCATACCTGTGCCTGTGCCCAGTTCGGCAGCGCCGAAGTAGATCATATCCAGCGCCAGTATTGCGCCCACGGCCAGGAAGATCAGATTTAAAACGATACCCTGTTTAAAATTGACCTTAAAGGACTGGAAAAAGGTAGGGATCACCCGGATCTCCTCTTTCTTCGCCAGCTTCATTGCCACAAAGCACAGCGCTGCCGAGGCAGGTCCGATGGTGACAACAGGCAAGCAGCAAACAAACCACAAAAAACTGAGGATCACAAGGTCTGTCATCCGGGACAATGCCCGCATAAAGGGACTGTTTAAATCAAATAACTTATTCATAGGCCATCTCCTGTGGGGTTTTTTATGTATTTTACACCACCTGTCGCCAGAAATCAACACCATTTTCCCCGCAAAAATAACGCAGGTCTTCGACAGGATTCCCTTGCATCCCAAAAAGACTCTGCGTTACTCTGTTTACAGGCGGACATTCTCCCCGAATGCGACAACCGCCACCGCCGCTGCGCATCTCCCACGCAGCGGCGGATTTTTATTCAGATCACAGGGATCAGCAGCACAGTGTTGTCCTCCGGCTCTCCCTCCAGGCGATTTGCCAGCATAATTTGCTCCACGGTGGTACCGGTTTCTTTGGCCACATCCCACAGGCGTCTTCCGCCCTTTCTGCACAGGATCAGGCTGGGTCGGTTGGGATCCGCCTTTTCCGGCTCACCCATTTCAAGTCCGGTAATCATCCGCATCCCCTGCCCTGCGCCAGCCACCGCGTTCAGCAGCATTTCTCCCCGCAGCGCTACCATACCTGCGCCTGGAACGGCCTGGGGTTTTCCGGTGGGGTTTAAGCAGATATGGGCCATACTGTCCCGATCCATATCCCAGCTCCATTCACCCTCCCAGGGCGCTGTCAACCCCCGCAATTCTCCATCAGGGTCATAATAGAGCATCTGGAACTGTCCGGGCAGAGAAACGCGCATACCTGTGGGTGTGTACTCCATAGGCGCGTAGGCCGGGTAAAAAGCTACATCCACTACCTGCTGCACATCTGCCTGCTGGGATACATCTGCAGAAATATTCTGTGTCCTCTGGTCCAGGACCGCCGGCAGCTGCAGTTCTTCATAGATGGGTGTGACCGATCTGCGGGGACTGTAGGCATCCTCCGTCACCGGGATCATCTCCCGGTCGCACACCAAATACTGCCCCAAAAGGCCGGCTTTCAGCTGCAAAGCACCCTCTTCATCCTGGGCAAGATCCACGCCGGTAACACAAGGCCATACAGTAACCGCAGGATCCCGGTCATATTCACCCTCCAGCTCGGCAAACTGGGAAAAGGGCAAATCGCAATCGTAGGTATAAAGCTTATCGTCCTCTGCCCGGTAAAGGATATGCAGCGCAGCCGTTCCCCGGAAGACCACCTTACCGGCCATAACTTTTTTATCCAAAATTTCCGGCTGCAGGCAATAGTGCATAAGCTTTTCCAGTTTCGGGCCGGCTGGCAGATTGACCTGCTCCTCCAGAGCAAAGGGCTTCTCCCCTGCCTCCTTGGGCAGCATAAGCGGATAGGTAGTGGTGAGCATTTGCACATCCTCCGGTGTACCGGCAGGAACAGCATATTCTGCCTGTCCCGGCAGCCACGCCTCGCCCAATGCGTTTATGGTAGCCCGGACCATCAGCTTTCTGGCAGAGGTACTGCGGGCATCCACGCCCTTCAACAGGCAGGAGGCCAGGATTTTCCCATCGTGACGGGTATCCGGCAGATCCCATTTCATTGAAAAAGGTAGCCAGGCCTCTACGCTGCGAACACCTTCCTGATCCTCCGGGGTATACAGGACCCAGGCCATCACCCCACAGGATACCGCCATATGGTCACCGTTCCATTCCTTGCCCCGTACAACGACCTGTCCCCAGGCCCCTAAGACACGGCCGATATCCGGCATACCGTCCGGTAGCCGCACCTCCAGGGTCTGCTCCTGTGTACGGAGCTGGCCGGTCAACTTCTGCAGATATGCTACAGGAATCCTATCAAACTGCATTTCCACGCAAATCACTCCTTACAGTTCTTCGATACCACAGCATATTCCCCCAGGGACAAGTTTATGCCAACTATTTTCTGCCGCATACGCCGATCCCGCAAAAGATAGCCAAAAGACCGAACAAATGGCAAAAAAGTCCGCTCTCCAGCCAGGTCCCCACCAGCACGCCGATACCGAAGGCCACCAGCAGATACCCCCAAAGCTGATTCCGTCGACACATAAAAACACCCCCTGCATACATCCTATGCAGGGGGTAATCTTATTTATCCGCCTAAGTAGGCTTTTTGCACTTCAGGACTGTTCATCAGTTCTGCGCCGGTACCGCTGAGGGTAATATTGCCGGTTTCCAATACATAGGCCCGGTCGGAAATCTCCAGCGCCTTGCTTGCATTCTGCTCCACAAGCAGTATGGTGGTGCCCGCTGCGTGCAGCTCCTTGATGATGGAGAAGATCTGGTCCACCAGGATGGGCGCAAGGCCCATAGAAGGCTCGTCCAGCATCAGAAGCTTAGGCTTGCTCATCAGCGCCCGGGACATGGCCAGCATCTGCTGCTCACCGCCGGAAAGAGTGCCGGCGATCTGCTTGCGGCGCTCTGCCAGTCGAGGGAACAGATCGTAGATCTTATCCAGTTCCGTTTTGAATTCCTGCTGATCCTTCATGGTATAAGCGCCCATCATCAGGTTTTCGTAGACCGTCAGCTCCTGGAAGATCCGACGGCCCTCCGGCACCTGGGTCATACCCAGTTTTACGATCTTATGGCAGGGGGTCTTGGTGATATCCTGTCCGTCAAACAGGACTTGGCCGCCCCGTTTGGGAATGATACCCACCGTGCTCTGCATCATGGTGGTCTTGCCTGCGCCGTTGGCGCCGATCAGAGATACGATCTCGCCCTCATTGACATGAAAGCTGATACCCTTCAGCGCGCAGATAACACCATAGTAGACTTCCAGATTATTTACTTCCAACAATGCCATAGTGTTATCCTCCGATGTAGGCTTTTATGACCTCGGGATCCTGCAGCACCGCTTTGGTCTCGCCCTGGGCCAGCACCGTGCCAAAGCTGAGAACTGTCAGCTCATCACACAGTTCAGAGACGAACCGCATATCATGCTCGATCAGCAGGATGGTCATATCAAAATGGTCGCGGATGAAACGGATGGTTTGGGCCAGATCCTCGGTTTCGTTGGGGTTCATACCCGCTGCCGGCTCATCCAAAAGCAGGATCTTGGGATTGGTTGCCAGGGCTCTGGCGATCTCCAGTTTCCGCTGCTTGCCGTAAGGCAGGTTGCAGGCCAGGTTGTTCCGATCCTCCTCAAGACCCAGGATACGAAGCAGCTCCTTTGCCTTTTCCCGCATCTGCCGTTCCACCTTGAAGTGGCGGGGCAGCCGGAAGAAGGATTCAAAAGCCGTGCATTTGTACTCCGGCAGGTTATGCAGACCCACCATAACATTACGCACCACCGTCATATTGTTGAACAGGCGAATGTTCTGGAAGGTACGGGCAATGCCCTTCTGGTTGATCTTATCCGGGGTGATGCCCTTCATTTCCTCACCATCTAAGTAGAAAGTGCCGGTGGTAGGCTTATAAATGCAGGTCAACAGGTTAAAGATGGTGGTCTTGCCTGCGCCATTAGGGCCAATCAGGCCGTAAAGCTGGTTCTTCTTGATGCGGATATTTACATCCTGGGCCGCTTTCAGACCACCGAAGGAGATACCGAGGTTTTTGGTTTCAAGCATATATTCTGCCATTACTTCCGACCTCCTTCCTTATCGGGGCCAAGGTCCTGGGGTGTAAAGTCCACAGAGAGCACTTCGTCCATACTGATCTTGGTGGGAACTACATCCCATTTTGCCTTGTCGTCGTTGATCTTGCTGGCATCGTGCTTTTTGAACTTATTCAAAAGTACGCCCAGATTGTACTTATCCCGGAAGCCCTTGAGCTTGGGTGCGTTATTATAGATAACGATCACGATCAGCACCAGCGCGTACAGCAGATTCTGCAGTACCGCCAGGTCGCCTGTCAGCTTGGTGGGCAGCCATGTATTCAGCCATGTAATCAGCGCTGCGGCAATAATGGAGCCGTTGATGCTGCCCATACCGCCCAGGACCACCATAACCAGCATTTCAATGGAATAGTTATAGCCGAACTGGGTGCTCTGCACCGTGTAGTTGCTATAGCTGTACAGCACACCTGCCATACCGGCCAGGGCTGCAGACAAAGTGAATGTCATCAGCTTATACTTGGTCACATTGATGCCAGTGGCCCGGGCTGCGATCTCGTTATCTCGGATGGCGGTCACGGCGCGGCCGTGCTTGGAGCGAATGTAATTCTGCACCACCATAAGGGTCAGCAGCACCAGCAGGAAAGCAATAATAAACAGGTACTTTTTATCAAACCGGGGGGTATCCAGACCCAAGGTTCCGCCAAAGGACTCGTAGGAGGTATTACGGAACAGGGACTTGACGATCTCACCAAAGGCCAAAGTGACGATTGCCAGGTAGTCACCCCGCAACCGCAGGGCAGGAATGCCCACGATAATACCGCAAACCGCAGCTGCGGCGCAACCGGCCAGCAGAGAGATCACAAATGCCAGAACGCCGTTGCCCAGCGCAGGTACCAGCAACGCTGCTACCTTACCACCCAGGTAGGCGCCCACGCACATAAAGCCGGCATGGCCCAGGGACAGTTCACCCAGGAAGCCTACCACAAGGGACAGCGAAACTGCCAGAATGATGCCAATGGCAACCTTTTCCAGCAAAAACAGCAAGGAATTATCAAATCTGACACCGGCCACAGTCATACTGCTAAGTACAATCAGCAGCAGGCCGATGACCAGGTAGTTGATATAGTGATTGATTTTGATCTTACCAAGTTTCATACCTTTTCCCTCCGTTTCTTGCCAAGGAAGCCGGTAGGTCTGACCAGCAGAATGATGATCAGGATAGAAAACTCAATGGCATCCGTATACGGTGCAATCGCGGTGATCTTATAAGAAATACTCTCCACCACACCCAGCAGAATGCCACCAAGCATAGCGCCGGGAATGGAGCCGATGCCGCCGATAACCGCAGCAGTAAAGGCCTTAATACCAGGCATCGCGCCCATAGTAAAGGAGACATTGGGAGCCTTCATCAGGTAGAAAAGGCCGGCCAGCGCAGCCAAGGACGAGCCAATGGCGAAGGTGATGGTGATGATGGCATTGACATTGATACCCATCAGCTGGGCAGCATCCCGGTCCTCAGACACGGCGATCATTGCCCGGCCCAGACGGGTATACTTCACAAACAGAGTCAGTACAGCCATAACCACGACCGTAACTGCCATAGTGACCAAAGAGGCCACCTGCACCGTCGCACCCAAGAACTGCACAGAGCCGAATTCATACACCGTAACCATCTTGGGAGCAGATCCGAAAATGATCTGCGCCAGGCTCTGCAGCAGGTAGCTGACACCGATGGCAGTAATCAGCACCGCCAGAGGGGATGCGCCCCGCAGAGGTCTGTAGGCCACCCGCTCGATGGTGATGCCTAAGATCACACAGGCGATCACAGCCACAGCCACCGCCAGTAGCGGATTGCCCGTTGCCATCACAACAAAGATCACATAACCGCCCACCATAATGATATCACCGTGGGCAAAGTTCAGCATTTTCGCAATGCCGTAAACCATCGTATAGCCCAGAGCGATCATGGCGTAAATACCGCCAAGGCTCAGGCCGTTTATCAACGTAGACAAAATAACTTCCATACTAACAGTCCAATTCTATGTTTTCATTGCAGGGATATTTCAGCACGAAACTGCACATACCGGAAATGCCGGTATGTGCAGCATCTGTGCAAACTTATTGATGTAAATCAGCTGGCTTCCTTGATGACATACTGGATAGCGGACTTGTTAACATAGCCCTTGGCATCCCAGGTGATATTGTCGCCGGTAACAGCGCCGGTAACGGTGTAGCCGCCCTGGAACTCAGATTTCAGGATCTCGCACAGCTCGGAGGCAGTGATGGTGACAGGAATCTTCTTGCCGCCGTCGATGGCCTTCTTCATAGCGCCGTACAGTGCGTAAACGCAGTCGTAAGCGGAAGCGCCGAACTGGTTCAGGGTGTCCTTGCCGTACTTGGCAACATACTTGTCGATAAAGGTCTTGGCAGCGCCCTCGGTAGCCTTGGAGTTGAAGTGAGACAGCATGGTGACCTTCTGGGGAATGCTGTTGATATCAAAGCCATCAGCGCTATCGATGCCGTCGAAGCCGTCGCAGCCGTAGTAAACAGTCTCCTTGGCCAGCAGGTCCTTAGCCTGGGTCATGAAGATGGATGCGGGAGTGTAGTAGATGGGCATGAAGATGAAGGTGCAGGACTTCAGGGTATCGATCTGGGTAGCAAAGTCGGTGGTGTTGGCCTCGTTGAAGGAGGTCTCAACGGTGGTCACAGACTTATCCAGGTTAGCCTTGAACTGGTCGTAAATGCCCTTGGAGTAGTTGTCGTCGGACTTGTAGAACAGGCCGATGGTCTGGCCGGCATAGTTTTCATTAACAAACTGCGCAGCCACCTTACCCTGATTGCCATCAGCAAAGCACATCTGATAGCCGTTGTCGTTGGCGGGGATCTCATCGCCGGAGGCGGAGGGAGTCAGGAAGAACACATTGTCTTCAACGGACAGGTTCTTGAACTCCTTGCCGGGGTCAGTGGTAACAGTACCCAGAGACAGCTGCATACCCTTCTCCAGCAGAGCGGAGTAGTTGCCGGAGACCTTATCAGCCTTGTGCTGATCGTCCATCATTTCCAGCTTGAACATAATGCCGTTCAGACCGCCGGCAGCGTTGATCTCATCAACAGCCAGCTGAGCTGCATTCTGAACAGCCTTGCCGTAAATGGCAGCAGCGCCGGTCAGAGGGCCGGAAACGCCGATAACATATTCGGTATTGTTGGCAGTGTAGCTCTTTTCGCTACCGCAGCCGGTGAACATCGCTGCAATCATCAGTGCAGCCATCAGGATCGCGAGAATCTTTTTCATGATTTAGGACTTCCTTCCTTTTTACTTTTACAAAGAAGCAAAACGCTTACGCTTCCCTATAATTCCCTTTTGGGTAGCTATATTGTATCTCTCCGACAAACATTTGTCAACCGCAAAAATACATTATATTCCCTTTTGCCGGCATAACTTTTTTGTCAAATCCCAACAAAGATTTATTTCAGTGCCTGCCCGGCAGCCTCCAGCACCTTGGAGATAATGGGGACACAGACGGCTCTTCCGTAGCCGGCATCCTCTACGCACACGATAAAGGCCAGCGGCAGCGACTCATCTTCCACAAATCCTGCCAGCATGGCGTTGGGTTTTTTGTCGCCGCCCACCTCGCCGGTGCCGGTCTTGGCACCCACCGTCAGACCGTGGAAATTCTCCGCGCCGTATTTATCGGTTACATTGTATTTGAGATATTCCTGTAGGATATCTACTGTTTCCTTAGACAGAATCGGCTGGTCAAACCGGGTCTTAGCATTATATGTGCGGCTGCCGCCTACGGTGATTTCCTCCACCAGATGTGGCGCGGCGGCTCTGCCGTCATTGGCCACAGCGCCCATAAATTTCAGAAACGCGCAGGGATTTACCTGGTCCAAATACTGACCGATACTGCTCCAGGCCACATTCAGATCTGCCTGTCCGGCTGCCTGGAAATTGCCCTGGGCGGTAGTGATCCCGTCAAAGGTAACCCGATCCGTTACCCCAAATTTTTCTACATATTGCTGCAGGGTTTCCCCACCAAGTTGCAGGGCGATCTGGGCAAAGGCGCAATTGCAGGAGTTGCGGAAGGCATCCTTCAGGGACTGATTCCAATGGGGATCCTCGCAGGTGATCTCCTCATTGCCGATGCGGTAGCTGCCGGTGCAGGCGTAAGACTTCTGGGTGATTGTGGGATCTGTCTCCAGTGCCGCCGCTAAGGTAACGATTTTAAAAATCGAACCGGGGATATAGGCAGACTGGGTAAACCGGTTGAGATACAGGCCCTCATATTGGCTGTCCCCTTCCGAAAACTGGGGTACATTGTCCGGGTCGTAGGTGGGTGTGGTCACCGCGCACAGGAGCTGGCCGGTTTTATAGTTGTACACCGCCACAGTGCCCTTATATGCCCCCATCGCCTCCAACGCAGCCGTCTGCATAGCCGCCGACAGGGTCAGTTGGGCTACGCCGCCGGTCTGCCCGTAATTGTACACACCGTTCAACCGGTCAAAGCCGGCAAGCTCCGAGGCATAATGGGATATGGCCGGGGCGCTGATGGCGCCGTACCGGTCCCCGATCCAATGGACCGTCGATTGCCGCAGGGGCGCAGAATTGGAATAGGTCCGACCCTCCAGCATATCCAAAAGCAGGGTATTGTCCCTGTCCACCACCACGCCGCAGCCAATATTCTCGCCATTATAGACATGGGGCGAGCCGGAATGGACCACCCAATTGTCCGACTGGGTAAAATATTCCACCAGGAAAAAGCCAAAGCCGGCCACCAGCAATAGCGCCAAAATAATCAGCGCGGTTGCGCGAGATGCGATTCTATTCATCCGATCCACCTCCGCTCTTCTGCAGCCGCACAGCAAAACTGGCATTCTGCCGGGTATCCGCGGCCTTAACAAAGGCCAGCAATCCCCAGGCGCAGAGCATACTGGAGCCGCCGTTGGACAGAAACGGGAATGTCACGCCGGTCAAAGGCAGCACATCCACCGTGCCCAGCGCATTGAGCATAACCTGCACGATCATAATGCCGGCAGCGGTGCAGCTGCCGATGGTATAAAAGCTGCTCCGGGCCACCGCCGCGGAACGCACCACGAACAAAGCAAGGCCCACAACGGCAGCAATCAAAAGCATAACCATAACAAGCCCCCACTCCTCACAGATGGTGGCGATGACCACATCGGAGTCGGCTGCAAAGAGATTTTTCATCCAGCCCCGGCCTGCGCCCAAACCGAACATGCCACCGGAGGCCATACACATCAGCGCCCGGGTCTGTTGATAACCACCGTCCAGAGGGTCTTCCCAAATATGCCGCCAAGAGTCAAACCGCTGCAGGGCATGGGGCGCGATCCGCAGGGCCATAACGCCTGCAAACAGCAGCGCGGTAATGGCCAAAGCCACCGTGCCGATACTGCCGGATCGCATATAGGCGATCATCAAAAAGGCGCAGAAGAAGATCAGTGCAGTACCGAAATCATTCATCAGCGCAAGGCAGCCGCAAAGGGCTACCGAGTAGACGATGAACAGAATAAGGTTGCGTTTTTTCATAAGGCGCTGCATAGTAGATGCGCCCATAAACACGAAGCAAACCTTGCTCAGTTCCGATGGTTGGATAGAAAAAGAGCCGATGACCAGCCAGTTTTTCGCGCCGTAGTATTCTGTGCCAAATATCAGTGTGACAAGCAGGAACAGCATTCCGGCTATACCGGCGATATACCGAATTTTTTTGGCCCGTTCCAGATTCCGCAATGACCAGCCAACAATCAGAAATACCACCAGACCAAGGCCCATGGCAAACAACTGCTTGATGGCTTCCCCCGGCACCACAGCCGCCACCGCATTCATGCCCAGCGTGCTGAGAAAGAAAGCGATACTCTCCACCTCGAAGGATGTCCTGTGGATGCACACATAAAAAAGCAGCAGCAGCCATTCCATCACCATCAGGCCCATAAAACCGATCAGCACCGTCTGGGCGGTTTCCCGCTGGCCGCTCATGAGATAAGCCAGGCAGCACAGGGCCTGGAACACCGTCAGCAGAATCACATTCCAAAGGCTTGTGGTAAAAGAAGAACCTTTTGTCCGCAGCTGGGCCAGCTTTTTCTCCTGCTGGGGTGTGATGGGCTCCAGCCGCATCTGTACACCGCCTACGGTAAACACATCCTCCGGAGTCAGCAGGCTGTGTCTGGTTTTCTTATTGTTGACCAAAATGCTCTTAGCCGCGTCAGAAGCGGTGACGGTCCAGGCGCCGTTATCATAGCGGGTCAGGACACCGTGGCTGCGGGCCACAGACGGCTCACGGATGACAATATCGCTGCGCTTGCTGCGCCCAATCACATTTTCCCAATGGGTGATAGGCAGTTTTTTACCATCGTCCAGACAGAGCCATGCCCAAATCTCCGGCTCCCGCCGGAAGGTCAGCAAAGATTTCAAGCACCGCAGCAGCAACAAGCCTGCCAATATGGGCGCGCCATACCGCAGAATCCCCACCAGCACATTGGAATAGGTATCCCGGGCGGTCTGCAGGGTGTATATAAATTGCTCCATACCGTCACCTCCTCATTGGTTTTTTGTGTATCTATTCAGATGCCAACTGACGCAACAGCGCGATCTCGGTTTTATATTCCGGCAAATCGTTGGGTGTTTCCAATATCATGGGTTTGCCCTTTAATTTAGGGTGATTGACAATGTTCCGGAAGGTCTGCAAGCCCAAGCTGCCCTGACCGATGCATGCATGCCGGTCCTTATGACTGGCATAGGGGTTTTTAGAATCGTTCAGGTGCAGGGCACAAAGCCTGTCCAGACCGATAATATTATCAAATTCTGCCAGCACACCGTCCAAGTCGTTCACAATATCATATCCGGCATCGTGCACATGACAGGTATCCATACACACACCCAGCTTATCGCTTCCTACCAGGTCCATAATGGCACGCAGCTCCTCAAAGTGACTGCCAACTTCGCTGCCCTTTCCGGCCATGGTTTCCAGCAGCACCGTCACAGGCGCGTCCTGCTCCAGGGCATAGCACAAGGCATCAGCGATCTGGCGGATACCCGTTTCCATCCCCTGCCCCACATGACTACCTGGGTGAAAATTATAAAAATTGCCGGGAAGAAATCCCATGCGGTACACATCGTCCTTTAATATTTCCGCCGCAAATGCTCTGTCTTTATCCCGGGCGGTACACAGGTTCATGGTATATGCCCCGTGGGCCACCAGCGGACCGAATGCATTTTCCTGCAGCATCGCCATTGCTTTTTCGCAATCGGCAACATCCAGCTGCTTTGCGCTGCTGCCCCTTGGATTGCGGGTAAAAAACGCGAAGGTATTGGCGTCCAGCGTCAGTGCCGTCTGCACCATAGCGCAATTGCCACCGGAGGCAGACAAATGGCAGCCTAAATACAACATTCCTTTCACCCCTTTGCCTTATAGAATACCACAAAACAGGAGAAAATGCAATTGTGCTCTTTGTTAGGAATTTCCCTCTTGTTTTTTTGCAGGGTTGGAGTTATAATAGGTCAAGAAATGCTATAGGAGGTCATATTATGGCTGTTAAAATTGAAAAAGATACCATCATCGGCACTGTTTTGGATATTGCTCCCCAGGCCGCTCCCCTGTTTTTTGCAATCGGTATGCATTGCCTGGGCTGCCCCTCTTCCCGGGGTGAAACTGTTGAGGAAGCCTGCGCCGTTCACGGTGTTGACTGCGAGCCTTTCCTGCAGCAGCTGAACCACTTCCTGGAGGCCTACGAGGCCGATCAGGCTGAGAAAGCAAAGGAATAAACCGGCTATGCCATCCCGTTCGCCGGGGTGGCATATGTTTTATTTTGAGGTATTGTATGAAGATTCCTTTATCGGATCGCCTGCAGGCTTGCTGCAGCTTTGTGCACCCCGGTGACCGGGTAGCTGACATTGGCTGCGACCACGGGTATTTGGGCATCTATCTTCTGAAAAACGGCATTGCCTCATCGGTAATCGCTGCGGATATCCGGGAAGGCCCCTTGCAAAGCGCTGTGAAAAACAGCGAAAAATTCGGCGTGGGGGATAAAATGACCTTTTACCTTTCTGACGGCGTGCGGAATATCCCCCGGGCATTTGATACGCTGGTGTGCGCCGGTATGGGCGGGGACACTATGGTATCGATCCTGTCCGCCGCACCCTGGCTGAAAAGCGAAAAACACCGTCTTATCCTGCAATGTCAAACAAAAACTGCCCTTTTGCGGAAATATCTGTCCGAAAACGGCTGGTGTATACAGAAAGAAGCCATCATCCGGGACGGAAAATTTTTATACACCGTTATGGAAGTGATCTGGCAGGACAGCTATTATCTGACCCCCGGCCAGTGTTACTTCCCACCTGCCCTTTCCGACAATTCCGAGGAATTACTGCGTGGGTATTATCGGTATGTGGTACAGGGGCTTGAAAACATCGTTTTGAACCGAAAAGAACAGGCTGATCCCTTTGCCGTACAGGCCCTGGAGGAATTAAAAAATCTGCCCCTATGTAAGGAGAATACCCTATGACCACTGTGCAAAATGTTTTGGATTTTATAGAAACCATTGCGCCCACGGAGCTGAAAATGGAGTGGGACAATGTGGGACTTTTATGCGGACGAGCAGATCAGCAGGTGCAAAAAATTTTGGTTGCCCTGGACCCTTTTACATCGGTCTGTGAGGAGGCTGCCCAAATAGGCGCGGACCTTCTGGTGACCCACCACCCGTTGATCTTTCAGCCTCTGTCTGCCATAACCGACAAAACCACCGTTGGCCGAGCCGCAATGACACTTATCAAAAACAATATTGCGGCCATCAACGCCCACACCAATCTGGACTGCGCCGACGGCGGTGTCAACGACACCTTAGCCCAGACACTGAAATTAAAAGCAATCCAAAAAGTTCCCACTGATTCCGAAGGTCTTCTGCGACAGGGAGAGGTGGAAACACAGGATCTGGATGCATTTCTCCACCGGGTAGAGAAAACCTTAGACTGTAACGGTTTGCGGTATGTCAGCGGCGGAAAGCCGGTAAATCGGGTGGCTGTTGGCGGTGGCGCTTGTGGGTCGGCGTTATATACGGTGATTGCCGCCGGATGTGATACCTTTGTCACCGCCGATGTGAAGTACAACCAGTTTTGCGACGCCAAGGAGCTGGGGTTGAATCTCATCGATGCCGGCCATTTCCCCACGGAAAACCCGGTGATGGCCGTATTGGCAGCTAAGCTGCAGACCCAATTCCCCGATCTGGAGGTAAAAATCTCCGAAACCCACCGAGATTCCGTGAAATACTATTGATTTTCTTGCGTCTCTTTGCTAAAATATATGGGAAATTTCACAAGTAACAGGAAGGAAGATACTTATGTCCGGACATTCCAAATGGCATAACATTCAAAAAACCAAGGGCGCGCAGGACGCAAAGCGGGCTGCTGCCTTTACCAAGATCGCCAAGGAGCTGATCGTGGCAGTTAAGGAGGGCGGCGGTATCACCGATCCTGCCAACAACTCCCGTCTGGCTACCATCATCACCAAGGCCAAGGCCGCCAACATGCCCAACGACAACATCAAACGCTGTCTGGAGAAGGCTGCCGGCGCAGGCGGCGGCGACAACTACGAGACCATCACTTACGAAGGCTACGGCCCCGGCGGTGTGGCCGTGATCGTGGAAACTATGACTGACAACCGCAACCGTACCGCAGGCTCTATGCGCCACCACTTTGATAAGTTCGGCGGCAATTTGGGCGCTTCCGGCTGCGTGGCCTGGAGCTTTGACCGCAAGGGCGTGCTGGTGATCGACAATGAAGATGGCGACTATGACGAAGAAGAAGTGATGATGGACGCAATGGATGCCGGCGCTGACGATTTCGAGGCCGAGGAAGATTGCTTCACCATCTACACCACCCCTGACGATTTTAACACCGTGGTTGCCAACCTGGAGAAGTACACCTTCGTTTCCGCCCAGATTGAGATGGTCCCCCAGAACTATCAGAAACTGGAGTCTGAGGAGCAGGCCACCCAGATGCAGAAGCTCATCGACGCTATGGAAGATGACGACGATGTGCAGAATGTTTGGCACAACTGGGAAGAATGATTTCAGAATATATACACTGCGCCGGCTGCCGAAAAGCAGCCGGCGTTTTTAGATATATTTGACAAAAACAAGCAGGCTTTTCTTGTGTTCTTCAGAAAAACAATTGTCTTGCTTTTGCGGACAAACTGTGCTATAATGTCGATAATTCAATATTAGGACTCTGTATGATGATTGCAGGAAAGCACGAAAGTCGCCGAAGGAGTAACACTCTCAGGTGTCCCACCGGGATAAGGACTGTAATCTGACAGAACTTTGGAGAAGCTCATTTGATTGAGTGCCGAAGGTGCAAAGCGCAGCGCGCTAATCTCTCAGGCAAAAGGACAAAGTGCAATTTTCCTATTTTGTTGTATTTTTGTATCTTTTTGAGGACTGCGCTGTATGCTGCGCGGTCCTTTTATGTATTTAAGGAGAGAAAAGTATGAAGCTACTCGACGCAATCACCCAAGTAAACAACTCCATCAACGGCTTTGTATGGGGTTATGTAGGCCTCGCCCTACTGATCGGCACGGGCATCGTGATGACTCTGCTGACCAAGGTGTTCCAGATCTCCCATCTGAAACATTGGTGGCAAAACACCATCGGCAGTATGTTCCAAAAAAATGTCATCGGTCACGCCAAAGAAAAGGGCGCTATCTCCCCTTTCCAAGCTCTGTGTACCGCTCTGGCTGCCACTGTTGGTACCGGTAATATTGCAGGTGTTGCCGCGGCCATTTGCATTGGTGGCGCAGGCGCCGTGTTCTGGATGTGGGTTGCCGCTTTTTTTGGTATGATGACTAACTACTCGGAAAATGTACTGGGCATTTACTACCGTCGCCGCAATCCCAACGGTGAATGGAGCGGTGGTGCGATGTACTACCTGACCGACGGTCTGGGCAACAAGAAGGGCTTTAAGCATATTGCCAAGGTGCTGGCCATTCTGTTCTCCATCTTTACGCTACTGGCCTCCTTCGGTATCGGCTCTATGGGCCAGGTCAACAAGATCGTTGCCAATGTGGCCAATGCATTTGATGTGAGCGCTTTGTCCTCTATCACCGTTCTTGGCGGTGTGAATCTGTACAATGTAATTCTTGGCGCTGTGATTATGGTTCTGGCTTCTCTGATCGTACTGGGCGGCTTGAAGCGGATTGCCAATGTGGCCGAAAAGATTGTCCCCTTTATGATCATTCTGTTCGTTGCCGGTTCTCTTACCATCATTGGCATCAACTACGCCAACATTTTGCCCGCCTTCGGTGCTATTTTCAAGAATGCTTTCACTCCCATTGCAGCCATCGGCGGCGGTATTGGCACCGTGGTCAGCAAGGTTATGACCCAAGGCTTCAAGCGGGGTGTATTCTCCAACGAGGCAGGTCTCGGCTCTTCCGTTATGGTCCACTCCAACACCAACATCAAAGAGCCTGTCCAGCAGGGTATGTGGGGCATCTTTGAGGTGTTCGCTGATACTATGATCGTGTGCACCATGACCGCTCTGGTGGTGCTTACCTCCGGCGCTTACAATCTGCAGACAGGCGCAATCCTGGATGGCTATAACGATGCCACATTGGTTGCCGGCGCTTTCAATCAGATCTTCTCCTTTGCAGACATCGGTGAGAAATTCATTGCCATTGCTATGTTCCTGTTTGCTTTCACTACTGTTCTGGGCTGGTCTCACTACGGCACAAAAGCTTGGGAGTATCTGTTCGGCGCAAAGTCTGTTGTGGTATTCAAGATCATTCACATCATTACCATTATGTTCGGCGCTGTGATGACCTCCTCACTGGCTTGGGACATTTCCGACACCTTCAACGGTATGATGATGTTCCCCAACCTGATCGCCGTGCTGGCCCTCTCTCCCCTGGTTGCCAAGATCACCAAAAACTATGTTGCCAGAAAGCTTGGCAAAAAGGATGTTAAACCCATTCTTTCCTATGACGAAACGATCCAGGAAGAAATGGAGCAAGGCGTATAAACGCAACAATAAACGGGTGTGTTTTGCAACACACCCGTTTTCTTTTTAGATTATTACAGTTCGATCTGCGCAATGACAGACTTCAGCTTTTCTGCGCTGGCCTGGAGCTTTTCGACCTCTGCATCGGTCAGCCTGTTAAGGATCTTGCCCCGGACACCCTGACGGTCAACCAGCGCAAGTGTAGACAGGCAGACATCCTCCACACCGTACTCACCGTGCATCATAGTAGAAACGGTCAGCGCAGTACCCGCGCCTGCATAAATACATTTGCAGATATGGCACACGGACATTGCAACTGCATAGAAGGTCGCGCCCTTGTTCTCAATGACGATACCGCCGGACTTCTTAACAAAGGTTTCTACCTCTTCATAATCCTGATTCCAGTTAATACGGTTCTTATCGGGGGAATTTTCCTTATAGACATCGATATGATTATTGGCGATGGTGGCCAGAGACCAAGGCACAAAGGAGCTGTCGCCGTGTTCACCGTAGACATGCGCGTGGACATTCTTGGGGCTGATATGGAACCGCTTTGCCAGCTCAGACTGCAGGCGGCTGGTATCCAGAATCGTGCCGGAACCGATGATTTGATTCTCCGGCAGACCGGAGATCTTATGGAACACATAGGTCAGCACATCCACAGGATTGGAGACAATTACATAAATGGCCTTCGGTGCGTGGGCAACGACATTTTTGGCCACATCTTTCAAAATATTTACATTGGTCTGGGCCAGGTCCAGACGGCTCATGCCGGGCTTTCTGGCAATACCGCAGGTAATGACAACAATATCAGATCCGGCTGCATCAGCATAATCTCCGGAGCGAACAATAGCGGGAGAATGGAACGGTGCGCCCTGATAAATATCCAGTGCTTCACCAAGGGCCTTTTTGGTATTGATATCCACCAGAACAATTTCCGATGCTACGCCCTGAACCATCAAATCATTGGCTACGGTTGCGCCGACACTGCCAGCGCCAATCACGGTAATTTTGCTCATAAATACCCGCTCCTAACTGCAACAAATTCCGGTACTATTCAGTACCAATATTATCGATATCATTATACCGATAAGCGTTCTTTCTGTCAAGTACCTTTGGTCATTTATTCAGCATAATAAGCAACAAAAATAGCCACATACGAACATCCGTACGCAACATTTTGCCTACCCACAATCAACAAAGCGAAGCGCACCTGCAGGTCTGCAGGTGCGCGCAATATTTTATATAGTTGTTAGTATCTCAACCAACAGCTTTACGCACAGCTCCATATCCTCCACTGGGATATACTCAAACCGCCCGTGGAAGTTTTCACCGCCGGTACACAGGTTGGGGCAAGGCAAGCCCATAAAAGACAGTCTTGCGCCGTCTGTACCGCCCCGAATGGGTACGGTCTTGGGCTTCATTCCCACAGAATCCATAGCCTTTAGGGCTCTGTCTACAATATGCATACACGGTTCAATCTTCTCCCGCATATTGTAGTAGCTATCCTTAAGGGTCAACGTGGCAGTTCCCTGGCCGTATTTGGCATTGATAAAGGCAGTTGCCGACGCCAACAGGGCTTTTTTCTGCAGGAATTTTTCCATATCATGGTCACGGATAATATAGCGCAGAGTGGACTGCTCCACCTCACCTGCCATATCCGTCAGGTGGAAGAAACCTTCGTAGTGCTCTGTATGTTCCGGGCGCTGCTGAGCAGGCAGAAGGCTATGGAACTCCATAGCAATATGCTGAGAGTTGACCATTTTATTCTTGGCAGAGCCGGGGTGGATATTGCAGCCGGTAAAGACCACCTTTGCGCCGGCGGCATTGAAGTTTTCGTATTCCAACTCCCCTACTGCGCCGCCATCAACAGTATATGCATAGTCTGCGCCGAAGGCCTCAACATTAAACAGATCTGCGCCTCTGCCGATTTCCTCGTCAGGCGTAAAGCCGATCTTCAGAGTTGCATGGTTCATTTTGGTTGTCAGCAAGATTTCGGCAGCTGTCAGAATCTCGGCAATACCGGCCTTATTATCTGCTCCCAAAAGGGTTGTGCCATCGGTGACAATGAGGTGTTTACCGATATGGTTTTGCAGGCTCTCGAACTCTGCCTCCCGCATTGTGATCCCCTGCTCCTGGTTTAACAGGATGTCACCGCCACTGTATTCTACAATCCTTGCCTTTACATTTTCACCGCTCATATCCGGGGCAGTATCCATATGGGCAATGAGGCCAATGGTGGGAAGCTTAGGGTCGCCGGGGACAGTACCGTACACATAGCCGTGTTCGTCCATATGGGCATCCCGGATGCCCATAGCCAGCATTTCCTCCACCAATGCTGCGCCCAGCAGCTTCTGTCGGGGTGTGGAGGGGCAGCTTTCAGAAAATTCGTCGGAAGTGGTATGGTAGGCTACATACCGCAAAAAACGTTCAGATACACTTGTCATAGAAATCTCCTATAAAGAAACCAAGAGGCGGAGCAGCTCCGCCTCTTGCAAAATTTGATTACTTTACCAGCTCAGCGGTATCCTGTGCGATCATCAGCTCTTCGTTGGTGGGAACAACCCATACTTCCACGGAGGAGTCGGGGGTAGAGATCTTCATTTCCTTACCACGCTTGCTGTTCAGCTCGGGATCGATCTTGACGCCCATAAAGCCCAGGTACTCACAGACAGCTGCGCGAACATTGACATCGTTCTCGCCAACACCGGCAGTGAAGGTCAGTACATCGATGCCGTTCAGGGCAGCAGCGTAAGCGCCAACATACTTGGCAACCTCGTAGCAGAACTTGTCACGGGCCAGAGCGCAGTTCTCGTCACCCTTCTTAGCGCCGTCTTCCAGATCACGGAAATCAGAGGAAACGCCAGACAGAGCCAGCATACCGGACTTCTTGTTGAGCATATTCAGGCAATCATCCACGCTCATACCGTACTTGTTGCAGATGAACTGCACCACGCAGGCATCGATGTCGCCGGAACGGGTGCCCATAGGCACACCTGCCAAGGGAGACAGACCCATGGTGGTATCCTGGCACTTGCCGTCCTTAATAGCAGCCATGGAAGAACCGTTGCCCAGGTGGCAGTTGACCATCTTGAATTCTGTCTTGCCGACCAGCTCAGCGGTACGCTTTGCAACATACTTATGGCTAGTGCCATGGAAGCCGTAACGACGGATGGAGTCGTTCTCATAGTACTCGGTGGGGATAGCGTAACGGTAAGCCTTGGGAGGCATGGTCATATGGAACGCGGTGTCAAACACAGCGACCTGGGGAGTCTTGGGCATAACAGCCTGGCAAGCCTCAATACCCATCAGGTTAGCAGGGTTGTGGAGGGGTCCCAGAGGAATGCACTTCTTGATGGCAGCGATCACATCGTCATTGATGACGCAGGATGCGAAGAATTCCATACCGCCGTGGAGCACGCGGTGGCCAACAGCATCGATCTCGTCAACGCTCTTGATAACGCCGTACTGCGGATCCTGCAGGATCTCCAGAGTAGCAGCAATGGCCTCAGAGTGGGTTGGCATAGGAATGTCCTTAACCACCTTCTCGTCGCCGACCTTGTGATTCAGACGGCCGTCAATGCCGATACGCTCACACAGGCCCTTAGCGGAAACGTCGCCGGTCTCGGGATTCATCAGCTGATACTTCAAAGAAGAGCTGCCGGCGTTGATAATCAAAATGTTCATGGGAAATTGCCTCCTAAAATAAAATGATTTTCTTTTTTGGGATTATGTGGTAATATAACCATAGTTGAACCTATTGTATAATAGATTTTGAAATTTCTCAACCCCTTAGACCGAAATATTTTTCAAAAGGAGGGATATTTTGGAGGCAATCGGTATTATTTGCGAATATAACCCCTTACATTTGGGTCACAAGAAGCAACTTGATGCTGTCAGGGCCGCTTACCCCCACGGGGGTATTGTGTGTCTGATGAGCGGAAATTATGTGCAGCGGGGCGCGCCGGCCGTTGTGGACAAGTCATTGCGAGCCAAGGCTGCGATCCTCAGCGGCGCAGATCTGGTGCTGGAATTGCCCGTTACCGCTTCCCTTTCCTCCGCCGAGGGCTTTGCCCGGGAGGGTGTGCGAATCTTAGGCGGATTCTGCAACCGGCTTTGTTTCGGCGCAGAGAGCGCAAACGCAGAATCCCTCCTTGCCACGGCGAAGGCGCTGCAAAGTCCTGCATTTCCTCAAATGCTGCGGGCGGAACTGGATAAGGGTCTCTCCTTCCCGGCTGCGCGGCAGGCTGCATTGGCAGCAATGGGCTTGCAGCAGGATACCCTCTCCCACCCCAATGATATTCTGGCCACGGAATACTGCAAGGCGATTTTGGAACTGGGTGTTTCTATGGAGCCAATGGTGATCCACCGGAAGGGCAGCTATCACGACACCGTCATTGATGCCCAAAACCCCTCGGCAACGGCCCTGCGGGAGCAGATGGCAGCCGGCAGCGACTGGCTTGCCTTTGTACCGGAAGTGGCCCGGGCAATTTTTGCCCATGCGCCCCTGCACACCCTGTCTGCCGGTGAGCAAGGGATCCTTTATCGGCTGCGTACCATGACCGATGAAGAATTTGAAGCCCTACCCTACGGCAGCGAGGGTCTTTGGCGGAAGCTGATGGCAAACGCAAGAAAGTATGCCACTTTGGAGCAAATCGTCACCGCCACCAAATCCAAACGGTACACCCGTACCCGGCTGGACAGAATGGTAATGTGCGCCTTTTTGGGGCTGACGGCCGGGGACATTACCTCCCCTGCCCCCTATGCCCGTGTCCTGGCCTTGAACGACACCGGCAGACTTTTGCTGAAATCTGCAAGGCTGTCAGGCCAGTTTCCCAATGCGGGTGAATGGATCGATTCTCCCTATCAGGCATTGGAAAATCGAGCAAGTATGCTTTACAGTCAGTTTTCTGCAGATAAGCAGCTACCCCCCTGCCCGGAAGATGACCGCCGGGTCTATTATCACAAAGGAGATTGAAAATGAAAAAGTTTAAGAAATTTTTGCCGTTTTTGATCCTTGTAGTCGTCGCGCTGGGTATTTTGGTGTGGGCCTGCTTACAGACTGAAGGATCCGAAAGCTACAATTACGAAGGCTATATCATTGGAATCCGGGAGACGGATGAGGGCACTGTACTGACGACCCTGAACGGCGATACTCAGTCGGAGTTTGTTGTTAAATGGAACACCAAAGAAAAGTACAACGGTGAAGTAAAGCAGTTGCGGGAAGGCGATTGCATCAAGCTCAGCACCACAAAGCGCAGCGACCGGAATATCAAAAGATTCTCGGTTTACAGTGGGTTCTCCATGGAGGGAAAAATCGTCAATGCAGAGGGACACGACACCCCGTTCCTGCTGACTACCTCTGCCACCACGAAGACATACAGACTGTACAGTCTGATCGCCGCGCAGGATTCTGCATCTGTTCCGCAGACAGGAACGCCAGTCAAAATCTACTACCAATATCCAATCAATGCGGCAACTGTAAGTATTGTGGTGGATATTATTCAGCCTGTCAGTGATATCGCAGCGCCGCTGACTGAAGGGGAGCTTACCTACATTACTTCTCAGAATTACACTGTTTCCGTGCCGTAAAATATCCATAACAAGCAAAAAAGAGGTCTGTACAACAGACCTCTTTTTTTATTTCAGTTCCCAAAGCTTGACCTGGGTGGCTTTTTCGTATAGCCGCAGATAGCTATCGTATCGGGTCTTTTCCAATTCCCCGCTTTCCACTGCCCGGCGTACCGCGCAATCCGGCTCAGCCCGGTGGGAGCAATCATGAAACTGGCATTGCCCCAGATAAGGAGCAAAATCCGGGAAGGCATACTGAAGATTTTCCTTCAGGATCACATCCATCTGCTCGGTGTCGAAGGAGGAAAAACCCGGGGTATCCGCCACATAGGTATCCTCCGCCAACCGGTAAAGCTCCACATGGCGGGTGGTATGCCGGCCACGGCCCAGTTTCTCTGAAACCTCGCCGGTGGCAAGCTGCAGCTGGGGGCACAGGGCATTGAGCATACTGCTCTTACCCACGCCGGTATTGCCTGTAAAAGCGGTGAATTTTCCCTCGATCAGCTTTCGCAGCTCCTCCACGCCTTCCCCGGTGGCTGCGCTGGCCTGGATCACAGAAAAACCGGCATTTCGGTAGATCCGGATCAGGTCGGCGGCGGGGTCTAAGTCGCATTTGTTCACGCAGATATGCACCGCAACCTCCTGGTCACCGGCAATGGCCGCCACCCGGTCAATGAGGAATGGGTCGGTGACCGGGTTGACATTGGATGCAAACACAACAAGCGCGTCTACATTTGCCACCGCAGGGCGGATAAAGCGGTTCTTCCTGGGAAGGATCTTTTCGATCATTCCCTTGCCTTGCTCTAAGGATATTTCCACCGAATCCCCTGTCAGCGGGGATTCATTTCCCTTCCGCAGGTGGCCACGCCCCCGGCAGGTAACCATACCCTGTGGGGTCTGCACATCGTAAAAGCCACTTAGGCTGCGGAGGATCCGACCGGTCGTTGTTTTAACCATTGGCAGTGAAGAGTACGGTTTCATCCCAACCGTCCATTTCATTAATGATAATATGATACACCACAGAGCCAGCTGCGGTCTGGTTAGGAAGGACCACGGATACTGTGCCCTTCGGTACTTTGCCCGTGTAAATCACCTGATTGTCCCGCTTGATCTCCACACGGCATTCGTCCAGCTTTGCGCTGCCCTTCAGATCCAGCGTCACATCCTTGGTGACCGGCGCTTTGGATCCGTTGGACACCTGCAGAGTCATCTGGGCAACGATCTCGTGCTCCACATCCTTTTCCAGGGACTGTCCAACCACAGTATCCTTGGGCTGGTCGCTGTCCACATGGGTGACAATGGGCTCTTTGAAGCCAAGCTGTTTCAGCATGTCCTTTGCCTTGTTCAGCTCCATACCCATCATATCCGGCACAATCTTCTTTTCAACACCCAGGCTGACCTTCAGGATCACTTCCTGGCCGGTCTTGAGTTTTTCGCCCTTACCGGGTGTGGTAGCCAGCACTGTGCCGGCCGGCGCTGTCATATCATAGACCTCGTCCAGCTTGATCTTCAGATCCAGCTGCTGCAGCTCCAAGGTATTCTTTGCCGCTTCCACATTCTCATTGACCAGGTTGGGCATAGCGGCGATCTGGACCTTCTTGCCCTTGCTGATATAAAGGGTAACGGTCTGTCCCTGGGTCAGCTTGGCGTCCGCCTTTGGCTCAGTTCGGATCACATAGCCATCAGCCACCGTATCATTGTATTCCTCTTTGATCTCAACGGTCAAGCCAATCTTCTGTCCGTTCAGATAGGAAGTTGCCCAATCTTTGGAGCGCTCTGTCAGATCCGTCATCGTCACGGTATTCTGGGCAGGGCCCAGGCTTACATTAACCACAACGATGGACGGTTGGGTCACCTTTGTGCCCGGCTCCGGCTTCTGGCTGATAATAGTGCCGGCTGCCACGGAATCGTCATACCGTTCTTCCTTCATAATGGACAAACCATCATAGGCAGGCAGTTGGGCATAGGTTTTTCCCACCAAATTGGGGACTTCCACCATTTTTTTCTTGGGCGCAAAGCCACCGCCCAGAGCCAGTGCCAGCACAATGCCGATGGCGATCACCGCCACCAAAGAACATACGATAATGGCAATGGTGGTCATACGGGTACGCTTTTCATCCTGAGGGCTGGGACGGCGCCGGGGTTTGTGGTTGGGAACACCGCTGGGTGTACGCCCCGTATTGCCACCAGGCGTACGACGGGACGAATCTTCCCGCCGGCGTTCCGAAGGTGTGTTTGTTTCAGGAGACTTTTTGCCGGTTGTTTGCTCCTCGTCTGGCTTATTCACCGGGTCTGCAGGCTGCAGTACCAGCGTAGGATTCTGCACGCGCATAGCAGCATCCAGGGGCAGACCGGTATAATCAAACAGGATCGTGGGATCCTTGCGGAATTCGTCCATATCCGCCAGCATTCTGGTTGCAGAGGGATACCGGTCAGAGACATTATGGGCCATGGCCTTCATAATGATCTGCTCCAGACCGCCGGGAATGTTGGGGTTGAGCACAGAGGGCAGCGCCGCGCCGCCATTGATATGCTGGATGGCCACCGAAACGGGAGATTCGCCGTCATAAGGCGGACGGCCTGCCATCATCTCATACATCACAACGCCCAAAGAATAGATATCCGAACGGTCATCTACCCGGCCGCCTCTGGCCTGCTCGGGGGAAATGTAGTGAACAGAGCCCAGGGCCTCCTTGGTCAGGGTATTGCCTCTGGAGATCAGACGGGCAATACCAAAGTCCATCACCTTTACTGAGCCGTTCTTCAGCACCATCACATTATGGGGCTTGATATCCCGGTGGACGATGCCCTTACTGTGGGCATGCTCCAGCGCCTTGGCGATCTGCATAGCGAAATGGAGGGTCTCTTTCCAGTTGAGGATACCCTTCTTCTCCATATACTGCTTCAGCGTAATACCCTCGCACAGCTCCATAACGATATAGTCTGCCATCACAGAGGTGGACACATCGTAAACCGAAACAATATTGGGGTGGCTGAGCATAGCAACCGCTTGACTTTCCGCGTGGAAACGGCGGCGGAAATCCTCATCATCCAGATTATCGTCTTTCAAAATCTTCACAGCGACCAGCCGGTTCAACCGATGGCAGCGCGCTTTATAAACCACGGCCATACCGCCGGTACCGATCACTTCCAGAATCTCATACCGGTTGTCAAGCAGTCGGCCTATGTATTTATCCTTATCCATCCAATAACACTCCTTTCCTTAAAGGGAAACCAGCACGCAGGTAACATTGTCCGGCGCGCCTCGCTTTTTGGCAATATCCAGCAATCTCTCACAGCACTGGGCTTTATCCTGCCCGTAGACCACTTCAAACAGGATCTCCTGATCGTCCAGCAGATTAGACAGGCCGTCTGTGCAAAGCAGGAAGCTGGCGCCCTTGTCCACCTTGCGGTGGAAGATGTCGCAGAATACCTGGGGCTCCGTGCCGATGGCCCGGGTTATCAGGTTCTTGCCGGGGTAATGCTTGGCCTTTTCCTGGGTCAGCTCGCCCCGGGAGATCATCATTTGCACCAGAGAATGGTCGGTGGTGATCTGGCTGATGCCGTTACCGTCCACTAAGTACGCCCGGCTGTCACCCACATTGACAACGGTGGCTTTTTTACCCTGGATCAGCAGCGCAACCAATGTGGTGCCCATACCGTTGAAATCCTCAAACTGCTGAGCCTGGTCATAGACCGTGAAGTTTGCCAATTTTACCGCGGCACTGAGCATCTGCTCCAGCCGGTCCGGGTCGGTATCTCCCGTCCAGGAGCGCTTTACCTCCTGGGTAAACACATCTGCTGCCAGGGTGCTTGCCACATTGCCGGATTTTGCGCCGCCCATACCGTCACACACCACACAAAGCAGTGTGTTCTTGTCCAGCGCTTCGATCTGGCAGGTATCCTGGTTTTGGGTACGGGCCACGCCCGGATCGGTCAAGGACCAATATTGCATAAACATTCACTTCCTTTGTTGATCTGCGGTATCAGACTCCCGGTTGTATTTCCGGCGAAGCTGCCCGCAGGAGGCATCGATATCGCTGCCCAGTGTGCGGCGTACGGTGGCGGTCACACCGCCATCCTCCAGAATTTTCTGGAAGGCTGCCACAGCCGCTTTGGTGCTGGGCTTTAAGGGACTTTCTTCTACATGGTTCAGCGGAATCAGATTGACATGGGCAGGCAGGCCTTTCAACAGAGCCAGCAGTTCCTTGGCTTGGGCCGGATTGTCGTTCAGATCCCGGATCATTGCGTACTCAAAATGGATTCTGCGGGAGGTCTTTTCATAATAGCGGCGGCAAGCCGGAATCAGTTCCTCGATAGGATATGCCTTATTCACCGGCATAATGCGGCTGCGGATAGCATTATTCGGACCGTGCAGGGATATCGCCAAGCTGATCTGCAACTGTTCTTCTGCCAATTCGTCGATCTTCGGCACTAAACCGCAGGTAGACAGGCTGATGTGCCGCATAGAAATATTCATACCGTCGGGACTGTTCACCAGTTCCAAAAAGCGCAGTACATTGGAAAGGTTATCCAGCGGCTCTCCGATGCCCATAAGTACGATATGGGACACCGGCAGGCCGGAATCCAGCTGGGTAAACAGGACCTGGTCCAGCATTTCAAAAGGCTCCAGCGGCCGCACCAGACCACCCAAAGTGGAGGCGCAGAAGGCGCAGCCCATCCGGCAGCCAACCTCTGTGGAAATGCAGACGGTGTTGCCGTAGTGATAGCGCATAAGCACTGTTTCCACACAGTTGCCGTCGGACAGTCTCCAAAGGTATTTGATAGTGCCGTCCTTTTGGGACTCCTGCTTGCGGACCACCTCCGGGGCGTTAATGGGGTACTGTTCTGCCAAGGTATCCCGCAGGGACTTGGGAAGATTCGTCATCTCCTCATAGGTTCTGACACCCTTATGCAGCCAGGAAAAGATCTGCTTGGCCCGAAAGGCCGGCTGACCCAATTCCTTCAGTACCGCGCCGATCTCCGACATGGTCATAGATTTCAAATGGTTCATAATTTTCTCCGCAGGCGGCAGATAAAAAAGCCGTCTGTGTCATATTCTCCCGGTACCAGAGCCAGCATACCGCTTTCATTTTTGGGAAAGGGCGCGGGCAACGGCAGGGGTTCTGTGGTAAAGTCGGGGTGGGTATGGAGGAAATCCGCCACCACATCCTCATTTTCCGCCTGTACCAAGGTACAGGTAGAATATAGCAGCAAGCCGCCGGGTTTTACATAGCGGGCTGCATTATGGATAATTTTCTTCTGCAGCGGGGGCAATTCCGCCACCACTGACAGGTCCTTATAGCGAATATCCGGCTTTTTGCGGATAATGCCCAAGCCGGAACAGGGCACATCGGCGATCACTGTATCAAAGGCCTGCTCCCACTGGGGGGCAAAGGCCGTTGCATCCTGCTCACTTGCGCGGATATCCGCAAAACCCAATCGCTGAGCGCCCTTTTGGATCAGTTCGATCTTATGAGGGTGAATATCACAAGATACCACACTTCCCTGCCCCTGCATGGCGATCATGGCCGCAAAGCTCTTGCCGCCGGGGGCAGAACAACAATCCAAAACCCGCTGTCCAGGTGTCAGTTCCGCGCACAGAACGCTTAATTTTGCCGCCGCATCCTGCACATAGAACTCTCCGTCCCGGAAACCGGTCAGCTGCTCTATATTGCCGGTACCGGACAGAATCAGGCAATCGGCAAGCCATGGGTGAGACTCGGCCGACACACCCTCTGATTGCAGTTTTTTCTGCAATTCCTCAGTGGTGATCTTCGTGGTGTTCGTTTGCACCGTCATAGGCGCAACCGTATTATTGGCCCGGAGCATAGGCTCGATCCGCTGTTTACCCACATAGGATTTCAGCAGGTTTATCAAGTCTCCGGGGTGACTGTATTTATCCTCCCAGGAGGTGGGCTCTTTTAATGTACCCTTGCTGCGGACGGCATTACGAAGGACGCCGTTTACCAAACCGGGGGCGTTTTGCTGCTTGCGGCAGTATTTTTTGGTAAGCTCTACCGATTCATTCACCGCAGCAGATTCCGGAATCTTATCCATAAAGTAAAGCTGGTACAAACCCAAATGGAGAATATCCCGGATAGCCGGATGCAAGTCCTTAACTTTTCCCTTCAGCAGCTGCTGCAGGTAAAAATCGAGGCAGTTCCGATTTTGGATCACACCGTAGCACAGTCTGGCGGCCAAGGCGCTGTCTCTGCTGTCCAGCCGGTCACGGGCGGTGTAGGTTTTCAGCACACCGTTAGACCAACCGCCTTCCTTTCGGCAGGCAAGAAGCACATTCAGCGCGGTTTCTCTGGCGCCCATCCTTATACCTCCAGGGGATGACCCCGGAAATAGTCCACAGCTTGCATACGCTTGCCGCCCTCTGCCTGCAGAATGCGAATCTCAATCGCACCCTCGCCGCAGGCAATCTGCAGGCCGGTCTTGGTCAGGCCAAGAATCGTGCCGGCAGGGGCAGATGTGGGGTTTTCCACCATTGCCGTAGCATATACCTTAAAGCGATTTCCGCCAATTTCCGTGGTGGCCACCGGCCATGGATTCAAGCCCCGGACCTGATTGTGGACCTGCCGGGCGGTTTTGGTAAAATCCATAGGGCACATAGATTTATCCAGCATAGGCGCCATAGATACCCCATTGGGGTCTTGCTTCACAGGCACCAATGCATGATTTGCAAATTTTGTAAGGGTCTCGGACAGAAGCTCCGCGCCCAAAACGGCCAGTCTGTCCAGCAGTTCACCGGCGGTCTCGTCAGGACCGATGGGGGTTTTGGAAACGCCCACCACATCGCCGGCATCCATCTGGCGGACCATAAACTGGGCAGAAACGCCGGTCTCTTTCAAGCCGTCCAGCACTGCCCACTGGTAGGGGGCTGAGCCACGGTATTGGGGCAGCAGGCTTGCGTGGATATTGATAAAGCCGTTAGGCTTGATGTCCAGCACCTTTTGGGGCAAGATCCGGCCGTAGGCCACCACGGCCACCACATCCGGCTGCAGAGCGCGCAGCTGCTCCACAGTTTCCTCCTCCCGGAAATTTTCCGGCTGGAACACAGGGATATTCTCCGCCAGCGCAACCTCCTTAACAGGAGAGGGCATCAGCTTCATACCCCGGCCCTTGGGACGGTCCGGCTGGGTATATACGCCAACTACATCAAAGCCGTCGGCAAGAATTTTTTTCAGACAGGTCGCCGCAATATCCGGCGTACCCATAAATACAACGCGCATAGGATGCCTCCTAAATGTTAATCCTCGTCGGCCATTAACTCTTCTTCGGTAAGCCAGCGCTCCATCACCTTGGTATAGAGAATGCCGTCCAGATGGTCCAGCTCGTGGCAGAAGCAACGGGCTGTCAGTTCCTCACCCTCGGCCTCAAACCAGTTGCCGTTTCTGTCCTGGGCGCGGACCTTGGCATAGTAGGGTCGCTTCACCAGACCGTACTTGCCTTCCACGCTCAGGCAGCCCTCCGGGCCGACCTGCTCGCCGTCAGTTGCGACGATGGTGGGGTTGATGAGCTCCAGAATCTCTTCGCCGTTGTCCACCAACACCACCCGCCGCAAAATGCCCACCTGGGGTGCGGCAAGGCCCACACCGCCGGACTCAACGAGGGTATCGCGCATATCGTCCAGCAGTTTATGGAGCTTATCGTCAAAGTTTTCCACCAGTTTGCATTTCTTATGCAGGGCCGGATTTAAGTGACTTAAAATTTTACGCAGAGCCATTGATTATTCCTCTCTATTCATAGCCGTTGACATCGATAAAGGCTGACACGCCCCGGTTCTCCCGGTCCTGGGAGAACTGGCGCAGCAGATGGGCCAGCAGCAGCCGCAGGGGTCTTGTCATGGTGCAGCGCAGGGTCAGCCGATAACGGTAATTGTAATTGATCTTGGGTACAGGACAGGGCGCCGGACCCAGTACGGTGCAGCGCTCCGACCGGTAGTCCGGCTGCTGCATGAGATTTTGCAGGCTGGTCTTCAGCTTGGCCGCACCGTGGAGCACACGGGCTTCCTCCTGCCCGGTGACGGTGATGACTGCGATGTCACCAAAGGGTGGGTTGGACAGGTGCTTGCGCAGGCCGATTTCCAGGCCGTAGAAGCTGTCGTAATCCTGCTTCGCTGCCAAGGTGATAACTGTGTGTTCCGGCACAAAGGTCTGAATCATGGCCTGTCCTGCCGTATCGCCCCGGCCTGCCCGGCCAACCACCTGGGTCAGCATATTAAATGTGGTCTCCGCAGCCCGGTAACTGTCGGTATACAAGCCCAGATCGCCGTCCAGCACGCCAACCAGCGTCACATTGGGCAGATTCAGGCCCTTGGCTACCATTTGCGTACCAATAAGGACCGGGGTGTTCTCCTGCTGAAAGCGGTCTAAGATCATCTCGTGGGTGTTGGATGCGGAAACGGTATCTGCGTCCATACGGGCAACCCCGATGTCGGAAAACCGCTCCTGCAGCTCCTGCTGCACCTTTTGGGTGCCGGTGCCCATTCGTTTCATAGGACCGCCGCAATCCGGACAGCGGGTGGGGGCGGGTATCGAGTGGCCGCAGTAGTGACACATCAGCCGCTCGTTGGCGCTGTGGTAAGTAAGCCTTGTATTGCACCGGGGGCATTCCGGAGACTGGCGGCAATCGATACACACCAGCGCGCGGCTGTTGCCCCGGCGGTTTAAGAACAGGATTGCCTGTTTGCCGGCTTGTTCCGTATCCCGGATGGCATTTTGCAGCGGGTAGCTCAAAGAAAGGTCATTGCCCAGCTTCAGCTCCTGCCGCATATCCACGATTTCAACCTTGGGCAGCTTTCTGCCGCCAAAACGGGTCTTCAGACGGTAAAGCTGATAGATCCCGGATTTCGCATAATACATGCTCTCGATACTGGGGGTTGCAGAACCCAGCAGCACCAAGGCATTTTCTTTGATCCCCCGCCACAGGGCCACTTCCCTTGCGTGGTAGCGGGGGGTATTTTCGGATTTATAGGAATGCTCCTGCTCCTCGTCCAAAATCACCAGGCCCAATCTGGGACAGGGGGCAAACACTGCAGAGCGAGTGCCGATCACCAGCTTGGCTTCACCGGAACGGACCCGTTTCCACTGGTCGTACCGCTCGCCTGCCGGGAGACTGCTGTGCAGCACCGCCACACCTTCGCCGAAATAGGCCGCCATCAACCCCAAAAGCTGAGGGGTCAGGGCGATCTCCGGCACAAGGAGAATTGCCTGCTTGTCCTGGGCAATACACCGCTGAATGAGCTTAATATACACCGAGGTCTTGCCGGAGCCGGTGACACCGTACAGCAGCGCTGTGCCCGGTGTTGCCGATTCCATTTGGGCAGCCAAGCCATGAAAGGCCGTCTGCTGCTCTTCATTCAGGGTCAGCGGTCCGTCCAGTTTTACCGGACGGATCTCACGGCAGCGGAGCACCTCTTTTTCTGTCAGAGTCACATAGCCCAGTTCTGCCAGCCGTCGGACGGTGGCAGGGGCAGCGCCGGTGAAATAACAGATCTCCTTGACCGGCGCAGAGCCGATGCCGCACAAAAGCTGCAGCACATTCTTTTGCATGGCCGCTGAACGGGGGCGGGTCTGGGCATAGGCCTGGGCCTCCTCCGCAGAAACTGCCAAAGCAGCGATCTGCTGCTGCTTATCGCCGGTGCGGCGGGAGAAATCCCGCTGGGCGGTGATCCATTTCTTACCCAGAAGGTAGGCGATAGCCTTTTCAAACCGCTCTTCATCTGCAATCAGCTGCTGCAGCGCAGCGCCGTCAGCCACGCCGCCATTGTCTGTCAAATAAGACAGGATCGCCTTGCCGTCAGCCTGCCGGAGATTTTTATCCTGCCAGTTGCGGTCATCGGTCAGGGCATAGGTATCCTTGCTTTGAAACCACAGGCCCGCCGGCAGCATGGCGCGGATGGCATCGTAGAAGGTACAGAAGTACCGCTCTCTTATAAATGCCGCCAAACGCAGCATTGTGGCAGACAGCACCGGTCCATCGTCCAGACAGCGGCTCACCGGCTTCAAGCCATCCTCCGCCCCTGCCTCTACAGACAGCACCACACCTTCCGTGTGGCGGTTGCTGCGGCCAAAGGGGATCATCACCCGCATACCGGGCGAAAGGGCCATTTCCTCAGAAAAACGGTAGGAATAGGGCTTATCAATAGCAAAGGTCGCCGCAGAAACGGCAATTTTGGCAATCACTAAAACCCCTCCTTTCCGTATCTTCTGCGCTTAGTGCATATACTCTTCCTTCAGTGTGGCGGTCAGCGCGCCCTCAGCCACCTCGCGGATAGCCAGGGTTACCGGCTTTTCTGTCAGTTCTTCCTGCCGTTCATCCGCCTCAATGGCGATCTGTCTTGCCCGCTGGGCAACGACATTTACCAGCAGGTAACGGCTTTCCACATTCTTCAGCAAATCTGCTACAGGGGGGTACAACATACTTAAATTCCTCCAATGATTAATCCGCCTCACGGGCGATGATTTGTAATATTTCTTCGGCGCAGGCTTCTGCCCGGTCGTTGATTACCACATAGTCGTACTGCTTGCTCTGCTCCATCTCCCAGGCAACTCTGGCCTGCCGGACACGGATCTGCTCCTCCGAGGTGTCTCCCCGGCCACGCAGACGGCGTTCCAGCTCTTCCAACGTCGGAGGAGCGATGAAGATCAGCACCGCATCGGCTCGCGCTTTTCGCACATTGAATGCGCCGTTGGGCTCTATGTCCAGAATCACGCTGCCGATATGCAGCTTTTCCTCCAGCTGACCCTTGGGGGTGCCATAGTAGTTATCCATATGGGCATCGTATTCCAGAAATTCGCCCTGCTGGATCATGGCCTGGAACTTATCCTTGGTGACAAAGTAATAGTCCTTTCCGTCCACCTCACCGGGGCGGGGGCTGCGGGTGGTTGCCGATACGGAAAAACGCAGGTCAGTGCGCTTGGCCATCACTTGGGCAAGGACAGTACTCTTACCCACGCCGGACGCGCCGGAGATCACAAAAAGTTTTCCATCAGCCATTTTCAGGCACCTCCTGCTTGTCCTCCCAGCGGGCGGCCAACACATCTGTGGTCAACGCCGACAGGATCACATGGTCCGTGTCCATCAGCAGCACGGACTTGGTTTTTCGGCCGTAGGATGCATCGATGAGCATTCCCCGGTCACGGGCCTCCTGCACCACACGCTTGATGGGCGCCGAATCCGGCTCCACCACCGCAAGGACCCGCTGGGCAGCTACCATACTGCCAAATCCGATTCCGATCAGTTTCATAGCGTCCTCACTCGATATTCTGTGTCTGTTCCCGGATCTTCTCCAGTTCTGCCTTGATGTCCACCACGATACGGGCCAGGTTTACATCGGTACATTTGGAGCCGATGGTATTGGCCTCCCGGTTCATCTCCTGCAGAAGGAAGTCCAGCTTGCGGCCCACGGCGCCGCCGGCGGTGAGCATGTCGTTCATCTGCTGCAGGTGGCTGCGCAGACGAACAGTTTCCTCGTCCACAGCCACCTTGTCCGCAAAGATGGCAGCTTCTGTAAGAATCCGGCTCTCGTCAATGGCGGTATTCGCCAGCACCTCTTTGAGCTTGTTTTCCAGGCGGGCGCGGTAGTCCACCACCGTCTGGGCGTTTCCTGCTTCTACCTTGGTAACCAGGGAAAGAATCGTATCTCCCCTGCTGCGCAGGTCCTTATCCAAGGCCTCACCCTCAGCAGTACGCATGGCATCGTACTCTGTCAGCGCCTTGGCCAACACGGCCATCATATCCGCCAGAAGCTGTTCTTCGTCAACCTGGGGCTTTTCCAGACTGAACACCTCCGGCATACGGGACACGGTGGCTGCGCTGATATCATCGGCAACGCCATACTCGGTCACCATCTGCCGCATAGCGGTCAGATAACTCTCCAGGACGGCCTTGTTCAAGGTCACCTGTACCTCATCGCCACCCTCGCTGCGGACGGAGATAAACACATCCACTTTGCCCCGGGAGATGCTGTTTTTCACCGCCTGCTTTACTGCCTCCTCACCAAAGGTAAGGATTCTGGGCAGGCGTACGGAGCAATCCAGATACCGATTGTTTACAGAGCGGAGCTCCACGGTAAATTCCCGGCCGTTTACCGTTTCCACGGCGCGGCCGTAGCCGGTCATACTTTTAATCAAACCGATTCCCTCTTTTCATCGTCCGGCGGGTAATCGCCGGATCGTTTTCTTACTGTTCACGCAGCTTCACGGATACCTGGTATGTACCCACCGCCCCCACATCCGGGAAGCTTTCGGATACGACTACCTTCGCCGTCATACTGGCGGTGCCCACCTGGGCTTCGGAAAGGTCTACCTCTACGGACAGATCCTCGCTCTTAATGGCTTTGATGCTTTTCTCTGTTCCCCGCACTGTAACGGACAGGGCCTTGGTTATGATCTCCTGGTGCAGTCCCTCCGGAACATTGCCCGCAGATATCTTAGTTACATTGAATGTCTTTGTGGTAAGGCCTGTAAACTTGATCTGCACAGTAACCTCTTCTACGCCGGTCAGATTGGTTACGCCCTCAGGCAACACATCGTCCAGCTTAAAGGTCAGCACCTGATCCTCCAAGACTTCTGCCAAGTTCAGAGTGCCAACGGACACCTCATTCAAATTTTCCAGCAGAGTATCATTTCCGGATACCTGGATCTGGGTGGTATCCATCGTAACAGAACAATTTTCCTCTGTTGCGCCACCGCCGTAGATCACATCCAGCTTCAGCGCGATCTCCTTCACCCGCTGGACCGTGACCACAAGGTTTACCTTTTCGGCATTGACTGTAACCTTTTCGGCGTTCACCGGCATGCCCTGCTTATCACACAGGGAATACTGGTATTCACCCGCCAGTGTCTTTGTCTTATCGGTAAGATCGATATCAACAATCGCCTGCTCGATCTGCTCCACAACGGATTCCGGGCCGGAAATTTCAATGCTTGTAAAGTCTAAATTGGCATTTTCCAAGTCTGCCATATAGCCTTCCGGCACAGTGGTATCGTTGCGGTCAATAACTACCGGCACTGTCTTTTTGATCTTGTTTTCCACCTCTACGGTGATAAGGTCCGTACTACTGCTTTGGACAGAGACAGAGCCTTGCTGAATGTTGCCCGGATAGGTGATATTGTAGGTCAAATGGTAGGTGCCGGGTTTTTCAATATTGGCCACATTGGTAATGACATTGATATTGGACTCATTCAAATCATTCAGAATGGTGCGGTCGCTCTTCAGTGATAATGTGACCTTCGGTTCTTCGCTGACGATCATCAGTCCCCGTTCGGACAAAATATTTTTATTCTGGATCACCACGGGAATGTCGTAATAATCCTTCTCAGATTCCGGGCTGACCACAGTAATCACATACAGCCACAGGCCCATGGCCACTGCAAAGGACATTAGGATCGCCAATACTTTATTTTTCATTTTGGTTTCCTCCCTTGTCCTTATTGCGCAATTTCTCAAACAGGGCCTGCGCCGTCTTGAATACCTGGTTTTCTTGCTTGGTATCTTCTTCTGTGCACAGTTCATTGCGAAGCAGGCGCTCCAAAGTTTCCGTCTCCAAATGGCGTTTCAGCACACCGCCTACCGCTACGGAAATGGCGCCGGTCTCCTCAGATACTACCACCACCACAGCATCGGACACTTCACTCATACCCACAGCTGCTCTGTGCCGGGTACCCAAATCCAGGCTCAGACGTTTGGTTTCCGACAAGGGCAGCACGCAGGCAGCCGCCGTCACCATGCCGTCACGAATGATCATTGCGCCATCGTGCAGGGCAGCCTTGGGAAAGAAGATATTGCGGATGAGCTGCTCGGAAACACGACCTTCGATCATGGTGCCGGTTTTAAAATATTCATCCAGCCGGTTATCCCGGGCAAAGACGATCAGCGCGCCCACCCGCTCCTTGCTCATCACCTCGCAGGCGCGAACGGTCTGAGCAATCACAGTGATCATTTCCTCCTGGGGTTTTGCAGTTCCCAGGAACTGATGGAGCTTCACATTGCTCAAATGGTCGATCATACGGCGAAGCTCCGGCTGGAACAGTACCACCAGGGCCAACAGACCAATGGTAAGTACCTGAGAAAACAGATAGTGCAGCGTGTGCAGCTTCAGCACATCTGTCAACCAGCCCATCACGATGATGACGCCCACCACCCAGGCAATCCGCACTGTTCCTGTGGAACGGAATAGGGGCAAAAGCTTATAAATCAGGAATGCAACCAAAATAATATCCAGATAATCCGACAACTGCATACCTCGGATTTGCAACCAAATCGATTCTAAAGTTTCCATAAATGCCCCTCTTTCTCCGCGTTCTTCCGTTACTTTCAGCAAGCCATTTTGAGACTATGGCATAACTATCCTATTATCTATCCTATTATAGCGGATTGGGCCACTGTTATCAATAGTTTTTCATAAAAATTTTACGATCGGGCCAGCAATTTTTCCATCTGCAGCAGAAAACTTCCCGTCTGCCAGGCTGCTGCATCGTGGCCGTAGCTGACGCGCACCGTTCCTGTGTCCAGCGTTCCTGCGCTTTCGTGAGCCAGCGGCGCACAGTGTAAGCCTGCCCGCACTGCGATCCCGCCCTCTCCCAGAATATGGGCTGCATCTTCGCAATCTATGGGGGGCACAAAGGATACCGTACCTGCCTGATGATCGCCGGTAAAGGCGCGAAGTCCCAGCTTTAACAGGGCCTTGCCGCATTTTTCCGCCTGCTGCTGTTCCCGCCGGAAGATTCGGTCCACCCCCTCCTGCTGCACATACGCAATGCCTGCGGAGAGGCCGGCAATCCCCGGCACATTCAGCGTACCGGCCTCTGCCATATCCGGCAGAAAATCCGGCATAGCCTGCTGGGCGGACAGGCTTCCCGTACCGCCCTGTATCAAAGGGACAGGCTCTCTGCCGCAGAGCAGGATCCCGGTGCCTTGGGGGCCCAGCAGACCTTTATGACCGGGCATCGCCACAAAATCCGCGCCCAGTTTTTGAAGATCCACAGGAAGTATACCTGCGGATTGGGCTGCATCTACAACAAAAGGCACGCCGTACCGTTTGCAAAGGGCCGCCATTTCATACACCGGCAGAATATAACCGAACACATTGGACACATGGGTAAAAACCGCCGCATCCGCACCGGCTTTCAACGCATTTTCAAAGTCCTCCAGGGTATCCTGCCAGTCAAAAAGCTTCCGGCCGGCGACTTTTACTTTGGCTTCTCTTGCATAGAGTGGCCGGGTCACCGCGTTATGCTCAAAGCCGGAGATCACTACCCTTGCGCCGGGCTTTACCAGAGAAGCAATGGCAATATTCAGACCGTGGGTGCAATTGTGAGTAAACACCACCTGCTCCGGCGAACAGCAAAACAGCTCCCCTGCCCGCTCCCGGCAGCGGAGCACGGTTTTGGCAGCAGCCATGGCCGCGGTATAACCACCGCGGCCGGGATTGGCGCAATTTTCCAAAGCGCACCGCATTGCGCCGGAGACAGTTTCCGGCTTGTGAAATGAGGTAGCGCCGTTATCCAGATAGATCATAGTCGCAGCTCCTCCGGTGCCCCACTATCAGCAAGGGCATAGGCCTTTCGGAAGCCGATTCCTGCCTGCCGCAGCAGCACCGCCGCTGCCATAAGATCCTCCCGCTGCAGCCGCACACTGTAGCCGCAGCCTTTTTCCTCCATCCATTTTGGGGTTCTCTGCAGGGTGCATTCCACTCCCGCCCGGTGCAAGACCTCCTCTGCCCGTTGGGCAGGTGTCACTGAGCGGAAGGTTATGATACAATTTCTCATAAACAAACCCTCCCGAACCAATTTATGTCCGGGAGGGTTACATTGTGTTGATTTGTGGGAGAGATTTACAGATTCTCCAACAGGCAGACCGCGTGGCAGGCCATACCGCTGCCGTCACCGGTGAAGCCAAGATGCTCCTCGGTGGTGGCTTTTACATTGACCTGATCTTCCCCAACACCGAGTGTTACGGCTATATTGCGCTGCATTTGGGGAATATGGTCCTTCAGCTTGGGTTTTTGGGCGATCATAGTCACATCCACATTGCCCACCCGGTAGCCGGCGGCACGGATTTTCTCCACCACACAGGCCAGCAATTTCAAAGAATCCGCGCCTTTATAGGCCGGGTCCGTGTCAGGAAAATGTCTGCCGATATCACCCAGCCCGGCTGCGCCCAGCAGGCTGTCTGCAACCGCGTGCAGGAGAACATCTGCATCGGAATGGCCCAAAAGGCCCTTTTCGTAGGGGATTTTTACACCCCCAAGGATCAAATCCCTGCCTTCCACCAACCGGTGTACATCGTATCCGTGTCCGATCCGCATTACATTTCCTCCAGTAAGCTTGCCGCAATTTTCAGATCTGTGGGCGTGGTGACCTTGATGTTCCGCTCGTCACCGGCCACAATCTTTACAGACATTCCCATAAGTTCCACTGCAGAGCAGTCGTCAGTAATGGCCGCATTGTCCTTTTTCGCCTTTTCCAGCGCACCCGTAAGCAAGTCAACATCAAATATCTGCGGGGTCTGCACCGCCTGCAGGGTGCTTCTGTCCGGGGTGGATTTCACAAAGCCGCCCCGCACCACTTTGACCGTGTCTTTCACCGGCACACCCGGCGCAGCCGCGCCATAGCGATGGGCGGCCCGAACGGTCCTGTCAATAACCGCATCTGTAACCAGCGGTCTTGCGCCGTCGTGAATGGCTGCCAGACGCACCTTGGGCGAGAGCAATTTTAATCCGTTCCGGACGGACTCTGCCCGATCAGCGCCGCCGATAGTAACAGCCGTTACTTTGGGGTATTTTGCGCACAGAGCCTGTATTTTTTCCACCAGGTCTTCCCGGGTGACGATGACGATCTGGCCGATCACATCGCAGTTCTCAAACGCCCGGACGGTACGCAAAATCATAGGCTCACCGCCCAGCTCCGCCATCACCTTATCGATTCCCTGCATCCGGGAGGCAGTACCCGCAGCCACGATCACCGCGCCGCAATATTTTAGCGGCAGGATATTACGGATGACCTGGCTCAGCTTGGAAATTCCCATATTACAGCTCCTTAATCGGCTTCTTAAAGTAGTCGCCCCGAACCATAAAATTCTTGAATTGGTCAAAGGCCGCAGAGGCCGGACTCATCAGCACCACATCACCATTTTTTGCATCGGCAGCTGCCCGGTGTACAGCTGTGGTAAAATCGCCGCAATCGATGATCTCCGGATTGCCCGGGGTGTATTCCGCCGACTGCTCCACCGCCTGCCGGATCTGTCCGGCGGTAGCGCCGTTTACATACAGTTTCTTCACCTGCCGGCAGATCACAGGGCCCAACACATCATAGGGAATATGCTTATCATACCCACCGGCGATGAGCAACACCTTTTGGTCAAAGCTGTTAAGACCCGCAATGGTACGGCTGGGTGAGGATGCGATGGAGTCGTTATAGAATTTTACGCCATCCTTTACCCGCACCAGCTCAATGCGATGCTCCACGCCGCCAAATTCCCGGGCCACCTTACGGATGGTTTCGTCATCCACAAGGCCCTCTACCGCCAAAATAGCGGCCATATAGTTTTCGATATTGTGGACACCGGGAATGGCAATTTCCCTGGTATCCAGCACGGCAGCGCCGTCACGAAGAATGGTTGCGCCGTCCAGGCAGATATCCGCCTTTTGCTTTCGGGAGAAATAGCGGGTAGCGCCGTTGCCTGTAAATTCCGCAGTGATAGCATTATCTGCATTCAGCACTAACAGGTCGCTTTCCTTTTGGAAACGGAAGATGTTTTTCTTCGCCTCCACATACTCGGCCATATCCTTGTGGACATCCAGATGGTTGGGGGCCAGATTGGTCACCACGGCAATGTGAGGGCTACGGCGCATATCCATCAGTTGGAAGGAGCTGAGCTCCACCACTGCTAAATCCCCGGCCTGCATTTGATCCAGCAGGGGCAGCAAGGGCGTACCGATATTGCCACCAAGCCATACGGTCTTGCCGGCGGCTTTCAGCATTTCGGAAATCAGAGTCGTGGTGGTGGTCTTTCCGTCAGAGCCGGTGACCGCGATAAGGGCGCAGGGGCACAGTTCAAAGAACACTTCCATCTCACTGGTTATCTCTGCACCGGCCTGGCGCAAACCCTCCAGCGCAGGATTAGCCGGATGCATACCAGGGGTGCGGAACACCAGATCCCCAGAGAGATCGGCAAGGTAGTCCTCCCCTGTCTGCAGGCGGCAGCCCAACTGTTCCAGCTCCAGCAGTTCTTCATCCAGCTTTTCCCGGGGGGTCTTGTCACAACCGGTGACCTTGCAGCCGTACTGCAGCAGCAATCGCACCAAGGGTCGGTTACTGACACCCAAACCCAGTACAACAATATTTTTATCCCGCAGGGCGGTGAAATAAGTTTCCAAGATGCTTGCCATACACATTCCTCGATTCAACAAACATTTTCTTCTATATAGTATAGCCCTTATTGCTAAAATTTGCAAGATGTTTGACATTCTGCCTGGTTTGGGTTACAATATTTCCGCGACCGGGTCGGACAGCCGCGGCTGCAAGCTGAAAAGCTGCAGGTGAGGAAAGTCCGGGCTCCACAGGGCAAGGATAACGGGTAACGCCCGCCGGGGGTGACCCCAGGACAAGTGCAACAGAGATATACCGCTTCCCCCGTAACGGGGCCCCCATCAAAGCCCAGCGAACGCGGGTTTGATGGGGAGAGGAGATTCCGCATACAGTGCGAGCTTTACCGCTTGCGATAAAGCGAGAGTTTGTATGCGAGAATCGACGAAGTAAGGGTGAAAAGGTGGGGTAAGAGCCCACCCGGCCTATGGAGACATAGGTTTTACGATGTAAACTCTATCCGGAGCAACGCCGTGGAGGAACAATAGGTTTGCCCGACCGTTCCGAGGAGGCGGCTTGATTCCGTGAGCAATTGCGGAACTAGATAGATGGCTGTCAAGACAGAACCCGGCTTACAGACCCGGTCGCACATAATACACCGCAATGGGCGGTGTATTTTTTATTTGATTTTGGGAATTTGTGTGGTAATATGATGGTAGTTCTGCCTATGAAAGGAGAATTCCTATGAATAAAAAGCATTTTATTAGTAAATTTACCGCTTTGTGGCTGGTCATCGCACTGTTGGCAACGCTTATGCTGCCCGGCTGCGGCAACAAACCTACACCGCCTGTAGCCTCCGATGCTGCCACAGGAACAATAGCCACCGGCAGTGTGATTCCAGATAGCACCGGCCAGACAGAGGGCGCAGGTGAATCCCAAAACACCCCTAAAAAAGCCGTCAAAAATGTGATCTATATGATCGCAGACGGCGGCGGTTATGACAATTTTACCTTGGCCGGTAAAGTGAAAGAGGAAATGGTAGACCGGGGTGTGAACAAGCTTGCCGGCGCAAAAACGGAAATCAGCACCAATCTGCTTTCCGCATTGGGCAAAAGCACCACCAAGGGGTTATACCTAAATGAGTTCCTGGTAGGCTCGGCCAATACCCTCTTACAGATTCCCCACGGCAATGCAGACAATTACAAAAGCTACATAACCGACTCTGCAGCCGCCGGTACAGCCCTGTCCTCCGGCTACAAGACAACCTACTGCTACGCCGGCATCGACTCCGAAAAAGCGCCCAGAGCCTCTCTGCCGGAGCTGGCGCGGCTGAATGATATGGCAACAGGTCTGGTCACCACCAAATCCTTTGTAGACGCAACCCCTTTGGCATTCTTTACCAGCCATATCATTCATCGGTATGAATATCAGGACAGCAGTATGCAGGCGTTGCTCAGCGGCATTGATGTGGTGATCGGCGAGGGCACGGAATACGGCGATATGGTAGAGGGCGCAACCTCCTCCCACCCCGATCTATCTGCCTCTACGGCAGGCTACACTGTCGCCCAAAACAAGACTGAGCTGCTGCAGTATGCCAATAACCCTGCTACCAAAAAGCTTTGGGCGTCTATCTTGGGTGTGGATAATTCCTCTAAAGGTAACAAGACAACCCCTGAAGATCTGGCCGCCAGCCATATTTCTTACGATATAGATGCAAAGCAATCTACTGAGCAGCCCTCCCTACTGGAGATGACCAAGGCAGCCCTGCAGGTATTGGCTACCAACATTGACGATCCTGACGGATTCTTCCTGATGATCGAGGGTGGCGCGTTGGATAATGCTGCTGAATCCGGCTATCTGCGGCCGGCAATAGGAGAATATCTGGCCTTTGACGAGGCCTTTGGCTACTGCGTGAGCTGGGCCGCTCAGCGGGGTGACACCATCGTTATCGCCGTTCCCGACCACGATTCCGGCGGATTCTCCGGCATTGAAAAGTGTGAAGAAGCACTGATCGATGGCATCATTACCGGCAAGATCGGTACTGACGAGATAGACAGTTTAAGTAAGTTCAATGTGATTCAGGATATGCTGGATTGCGCAGGTGCGGATACCTCTGATATGAAGCTTCACGGCAACCACACAGATATGGCCGTGCCCATCTGTCTGTATGCCCCAGACAGTATAAAAACAAATCTGCTGACCGATATGGGCCTGCCTACCGAAAAAGGCAATGTGCGGACAGGAAACGGTATGTACTATGTGCCCAACGCCGGCGATTCCTACACCTGGTACACCTCCCCTGCTCTCAACAACGAATATACCATCGATAATACCAAGATCGCCCCGGCTATTGCCAAGGCGCTGAAGCTGGGCACTTTAGAAGAAGCCACAGCCATTCTTTATAACAAGGTAGGTTCTGTAAAAGACGGCGTCTTCACCGGCGAATACGGCGGAAAGATCGTTTTCAGCGGCGATGTAAAAGAAAATAGCTACGCCAAGTACCGGGACTGCACATATGTAAACGAATCGGCAAACATAAATGCCCAGAGAAATATGATGCCTGTCAACAGTCAGGACGCTATATTCAACAAGATGGCTCTGCGATCCATTTTTGTGCTGGACGAACGGTTAGAGCCGGAAAACGGTAGCTTCTATGTGCCCTATACCAAATTGGTAGAAGGCAAGCTGGCCTGGACTGTGACCATCACCTACCCTGACCGCAAAATGCCCACTGTGCTGTTGGGTAAAGGAACTGGGGATATTACCCTACCGGATACCCCCGGTATGACCTACACCGATGGCGCAAAGACTTACAATCCCGGCGACACAATCTCCTATACCGGCTCCAATGTAGCGCTGACAGTAAACTAAAATGATGCGGCACTTCGTTTGAAGTGCCGCCTCTTTTTATTCTTTTTCCGTTTCGAGAAGCTTTACCAGGCCGGTCACCATCTGGCAATTGACTACAAACTGGCTGATATCATCCAGGTAAAACTCTGCTTTGGGACGGTCCAATACAGTAAATAACAGTTTCAGCTTTTTAATGGCCGATTCATTCACAGTATTTACCATATCTGTACCTCCCTACATAAAGTTGATAATTTGCCGATCGTCGGCGACCAAATTGAACAGACCGATTCCCAAAACCAGCAGCACCGCGCCTACTGTAAACGAAATCAACTCCACCGGGAAAAAATCAAGCCAGGGAAGCAACGAAATCAAATATACAATCAGCGTGATCGGCAATGCAGAAATCAATGCTTTTAAAATCTTAGAACACAATTGTCTCATTCACATATCACACTCCTTACAATCATTCCATACAATTGTATAGCAAAACAAGTAAAAGGTAAAGCAAAAATCCCCCGGTCCGAAGACCGGGGGATCAATTGCTTATTCAGCGATCAAGAATTACTCGTAGATCTCGGTAACAACGCCGGAACCAACGGTACGGCCGCCTTCACGGATAGCGAAACGCAGGCCCTTCTCGATAGCGATGGGGGTGATCAGCTCAACGTTCATAACAACGTTGTCGCCGGGCATGCACATCTCAGTGCCTTCGGGCAGGTTGATGATGCCGGTAACGTCGGTAGTACGGAAGTAGAACTGAGGACGGTAGTTGTTGAAGAAGGGAGTGTGACGGCCGCCTTCTTCCTTGGACAGGACGTAAACCTGGCCAGCGAACTTGGTCAGAGGCTT
>JAFVVI010000013.1 GCA_017502265.1 Oscillospiraceae bacterium | reverse complement strand
TCGGTGCCGGCCAGCTTGGAGGTGAAGCCGGACAGGAAGTAGTACTGGGTCTGCTCGGGAGTCAGGATGGACACGGGAGGCAGAACGCCGAATGCGTCGGCAGACAGGAAGATTACATGCTTGGCGTCGGGGCCTGCGGACACAGGACGCACGATCTTCTCAATGTGATTGATAGGGTAGGAAACACGGGTGTTCTCGGTGACGGAGCCGTCAGCGAAGTCGCACTTACCCTCTACATCCACGGTCACATTCTCCAGCAGGGCATTGCGGCGGATAGCATTGTAAATGTCGGGCTCGGACTCGGGATCCAGGTTGATGACCTTGGCGTAGCAGCCGCCCTCGTAGTTGAACACGCCGTTGTCGTCCCAGCCGTGCTCGTCGTCACCGATCAGCAGACGCTTGGGGTCGGTGGACAGGGTGGTCTTGCCGGTGCCGGACAGACCGAAGAACAGAGCGGTGTTCTGGCCGTTCATATCGGTGTTGGCGGAGCAGTGCATGGAAGCCATGCCGGCCAGGGGCAGGTAGTAGTTCATCATGGAGAACATACCCTTCTTCATCTCGCCGCCGTACCAGGTGTTCAGAATAACCTGCTCCTTGGAGGTCAGGTTGAACAGAACGGCAGTCTCGGAGTTGAGACCCAGCTCCTTGTAGTTCTCCACCTTGGCCTTGGAAGCGCTGTAGATGACGAAGTCGGGCTCGAAGTTCTTCAGCTCCTCCTCAGAGGGGGTGATGAACATATTCTTTACGAAGTGTGCCTGCCATGCCACCTCCACGATGAAGCGGATAGCCATACGGGAGTCGGGGTTGGTGCCGCAGAACAGGTCCATGACATACAGCTTCTTGTTGCTCAGCTGCTTCAGAGCAAGCTCCTTGCAGACCTTCCAGGCTTCCTGAGAAGCGGGCTTGTTGTCGTTCTTAAACTCTGCAGAAGTCCACCACACGGTGTCCTTGGAGGTGTCGTCCATGACGATGAACTTGTCTTTGGGGGAGCGGCCGGTATAAATGCCGGTCATTACATTGACAGCGCCCAGCTCGGTAAGCTGACCTTTGTCAAAACCCTCCAGGGAGGGATCCATCTCCGCCTCGAACAGCTGCTCGTAGGTGGGGTTGTAGACAATCTCGGTGGTGCCGGTGATGCCGTACTTTTCAAGGTTGATCTTCATATCGGTTTCCTCCTAAAAATAGTATGCGGTGTGACCGCTTAATTATGGAAAGTCGGTGGGTTTTAGAAGAAATCCAATCTCCACCACATATATCTTATCATGCAAAAAAAAGAAAGTCCATAAAATTTTTTCTTTTTTGCAAAAAATTTTTTAAAAAAGCGAAAAAACACAAAAAATAATAGAAAATGTCATAGGGGAATGAAAAGAATGCGTAACGGAATATCGGTTTACATAAACGCAAAATTATGCCAATTTTCGTAGTTATGTAAATGGGAGTTATCCACATTCTCCACAGGTTTGTCCACAGGAAAACCCCCTGTAAACCGCGAATTTACAGGGGGTTTCTTGAAATATATGGTTTTTTCCCCAGAAATCAGTAGATTTCTACAGGTTTACAGAACACTGCCGTAGAGCACCTGGGCGGAGAAGATCCGGTCTTTTCCGGCAGGGCTCTCCCGCTGGGCGTCCACTGTAAGGGTTGGCCCGTCAGTCAGCTCAAAATACAGGTCAATTGCATCCTGCTCCCGGGCCTCGTTAAGGTAGCACAGGGTGAATTCCTGCACCCGGTGCTGCCGGTGAAAGGCGCTGGGCAGCAGATCGTCCAGCCAGTCCATATACCGGGTGTTGTTCATATGGCCGTTTTGGTCCAGCAGAGAAAAGCCTACCTTGCGGCGACAGGCGCTGGCCATGGGCCGGGCGGCGATGGCGTGGGGAACGGCAAGCTCCAGTCCGGTAATCGTGCCGTCAACCAGCACCCCGCTTTTGCCAGGCAGGACCATAGCCCGGGTCTGCTCGTCCATCAGCACCCACAGGCTGATGGAGCGGAACAGCTCCTCGCCATTGGTATCATAGGCCACCACCGACCGGGGGTAGGCCACCCTTGTGGTGGGCATGGGCCAGGTCTTGACGGTGACTGTCTCCCCCAGCTGGGGCAGACGGGTCACCTGCACCCGGGTCCGGGTGACCGCCCAGAACAGGTGCTTGCCGGACAAGTGGGCCCGGTCCACATTTAATAATGTACAATGCTCCCCTGCCGCCTCCTGTATCAGATACAAAAGCACGGAGGGCTTTGCGTAGCCGAAGCAATCCACATGTATATGGGACAGGGTAAAATCCATTTCATAAATCGGTTTCATAAGACCTCCTAATTTCCAAAGGGCAGAGTGAGGGAGAAGTCTTTCCCTTGCCTGCAAAAGGTAAACCAAAGTTGGTCTCCGTCCTTCTTTTGTCCATATAAGGTTTTCAGCTCCTCCAGGGTGGTAATAGCAGCGCCGTCGAATTTGGTCAATACATCCCCCGGGAGAATGGTCTCCAGCTGGGAATCCACCACATAAAGGCCTGCCGGCAGATCATAGATCTGCTGATACACCTCGGGGGGTTCCTGCACCGTGATGCCACCGATCGTAAGGGAGTTGCCCTCCGGTGCTGCAGGGGTAAGATCCCCTTGGGCGAAAGACAGGGAGGTTTCGCTGCCGGCCTGCTGGAGCTTGCGGAACAGGTGGATATTCAGAATGCCCAGTACGCTGACAAGCCCGCTGAGGAAGATCACAAGGATCAGCAAAAAGGCGATGATGCCATTGTGCTTTTGGCGGGGGGAAGTGCGCCCGGTGCGGTATTCAAAAGATTGTTCGTTCATAAAAACCTCGATTAACGGGTCATTGCGAACCAGTCCGCAGACTGGTGTGGCAATCTCCATCTTATGGGAGGGATTCCCACGTCGCCGTTTCACGGCTCCTCGGAATGACCAAGAAGAGATAATATTTTAATTTACTAACGGCAAGGTAAAGGTAAAGGCCGTCCGGCCGTTCTGGCTGGATACGGAGATATTCTCGCCGTGGCGGTCGATGATGTTTTTGACGATGTACAGGCCCAGACCCCAGCCGTCCCGGTTTTCCGCCCGGCTTTTGTCCAGCTTGTGGAAGCGGTCAAACACCAAAGGCAGTTCCTCCGGCGGAATGGTCCGACCGTCATTGCCCACGGAGACATAGACCTTGCCGTCCCCCTCCCGGACGGTGATATTCAGCATTCCCTCCTGGGGGCAGAATTTCACCGCGTTGTCCAGCAGATTGTATACCACCTGGGTGATGGCGTCCTGGCTGGCCAGGGTATACACCGGGTGCTCCGGGAAGGACACATCCACCTCCAAGGCCTTGTGGGTGATCTTTTGCTCAAAGGTGATGAGGACCTGCCCCACGCATTCGCATACATCAAACCGGCGCAGGCTTTCCGGGGGGATCGACCCCTGGTCCTGCATGCGGGAGATGTCCAGCATGCTCCGCACCAGGCGGCTGAGCCGCTTGGTCTCGTTGGACACCAAGCCCATATAATGCCGGTGCTTTTCCGGGGGTATGGTGCCGTCCAGCATGCCGTCCAGATAGCCGGAAATGGTGGTCATAGGGGTCTTCAGTTCGTGGGACACATTGGCCACGAATTCCTGCCGCTGATATTCGCTTTTTTCCAGGGAGGAGGCCATATTGTTAAAGGCCAGGGCCAGCTCCTGTACCTCCTGGGGGTCGCCGGCGTCCACATCCACCCGGGCGTCCAACTGGCCGTGGCCGAAATCGCTGGCGGCCCTGGCCAATTCCTTTAAAGGAGAGCTTTGCTTCCGGGCCATCACGGTAATGACCAGCACCGCGCCCAGCACCACCAGTACCGATACCAACAGATAGGTGTCGGACAGCTTATCCAATATGGACAGGGCGGCATTGACTGGGGTGGACACCACAACGATGCCCACCGGCGCGCCGTTGGGGGCGGGAATGGCCATACCCACCACATAGCGGGATTCCTGGTAAAGGCCCTCCACCATGCCGGTATCCCGTACCGTTCCCTCCCGGAACACCTGCTGCAGATAGCCGCTGTCGATGACCATGCCCCGGTGGGGGCAGCCCATGGGAGAATCGGAGCAAAGCACCAGTCGACCCCGGCCGTCACAGATCACTGCGTCGGCATCACTGACCCGGGTGGCGATGGACAGATTCACGAAAAAATCCTCGGTGGAAAGAGAGCCGCCGGTATAGTAGGCGGCAGCTAAGTCCACAATGGCGGCGCAGTCTTCCTGCAGGCCGTCCTCAATCTGCCGGGTCAGCACATTGCGCACCAGCAGCTGAAAGGCCGCGCCTACGATCAAAAGTGCCGCCATCAGCACGATAGCCGCCGGGAAAAAGGCCCGGCTGAAAGTGGTTTTCATATGGGTTACCTCATTGTCATATCAAAATGGGGTTTCAGTCTGTTTTCTTGCAAGTATTATAATCAAAAGGGCGGAACAATGCAACAAATCCCGGAAAAGTTTACACTTCCGCAATAAAAAACAAGCCTTGCAAAATAAAAAAGCAGGCGTATAATGGTAGGTAGGGACCGGTCTGCGGACACAGCCCCCAATAAAGAGAAAAAGAAGGTATGTAGAATGAAAAAAGCGATTGTATGGATTCTTGTTTTGACCTTGTGCCTGTCTTTGTGTGCCTGCGGCAAGAAAACCGATGATAATGCAGCCGGCAATACCACCGGCGCAGCAGTAAACGACAACACCACCGGCTCCACCGACGCAGCCGAGAACAACACCGCTACCCAGAATACGGAGGCCACCGAGGTAACGCAGGGCGGGGAGACCCCCAACCCCACCGAAGCACCCAAGCCCACCGAAACCCCTAAGCCCACCGAAACCCCCAAGCCCACCGAAACCCCCAAGCCCACCGAAACCCCCAAGCCCACTACCCCTGCCCATACCCATAGCTGGAGCGCAGCCACCTGCACCGCTCCCAAGACCTGCGCCTGCGGCGCAACGGAAGGCGCAGCCGCCGGACATAACTGGAAGGCAGCCACCTGCACCACACCCAAGACCTGTTCCAAGTGTGGCGCAACCGAGGGCGCAGTCGCAGGACATAACTACCAAAACGGCACTTGTGCAGCCTGCGGCGCAAAGGATAACTTCACCCATACATTTGGAACCGCCACAGGCTATGCAGCAACCCTTTCTTCCGACGGAACGGAACTTGACTGTTATCAATTGGGCGAGGAAGGGATTTTTTACAAGACCTTCTTTGCAGAAAAGCCTGAACGAGGCTATTATGACTTCCTGGTATATAACGGAAAATATTATTATACGGAAGCGCCCAGTTGGGGCATTTGTCCCTTCGAGTCTGCTACTACTTCCGGCAGAACGATTACATTGCAGGCTTATGGCGATACTCTGAAGATAGAGCTTACTACCGATAATAAATACAAACTGACGGCCGGTACGAGCGGCGTTCCTGCAGGACTGGTATTTACAATGGGCAATAGATGTGATATTATCGGGCATAATTCCTCTGTAAAGTGTGAGGGAGATGTGAAGTGCTGGGACTGCGACAAGGTTCTGTGCGCAGGTTTTGGCCACGAATTTGGTGATGGCAATATTTGCTTCCGTTGCTTTGAGGTAGAGCGACCCGGCGCATAACCGAAAAACCATACAAAAAAGAAAGCCAAGCGATTTTGAATCGCTTGGCTTTTTGTTGTTTACCGGCTTACACCACTTCAAATTTGTACCCAACGCCCCAGACGGTCTTGACGCTCCATTTGTCAGAAATACCTTCCAGCTTTTCCCGCAACCGCTTCACATGGACATCTACGGTCCGGGAGTCGCCGAAATAGTCAAAGCCCCACACCTCGTCCAGCAGCTGATTGCGGGTGTAGACCCGGTTGGGAGAGGAGGCCAGATAGAATAAAAGCTCCATCTCCTTGGGCGGGGTGTCCACCTTTTTGCCGTCCACAGTCAGCTCAAAGGCATCCATATCGATCACCAGCCGGTCAAACACCAGCCGCCGGGACTTGGGTTTTTCTGCCTGCAGATCAGCCCGACGCAAAACCGCCTCGATCCGTGCCAGCAGCTCCTTCATCTCAAAGGGTTTGGTAACATAATCGTCCGCGCCGGCCTTCAGGCCCATGACCTTATCGTCGGTCTCGCCCTTGGCGGTGAGCATAATAACGGGGGTGCTGCCCTCCTCCCGGATGGCCTTGCATACATCCCAGCCGTCCATCACCGGCATCATCACATCCAGCAGCACCAGATTGGGCTGGATGGCCCTGAATTTCTCCAGACCCTGTGCGCCGTCGGCCGCCAAGGTCACGGCATAGCCTTCTTTTTCCAGATATAATTGCAAAAGCTCCCGGATGTTGGGATCGTCTTCCACTACCAGTACGGAAATCGCCATAGCCAAAACCTCCTAATGTTTCTGTTTTATCTATTATAACGCATTTTTTCCATTTGCGGTGAACTTTTTGTGAATTGTTTACCCCCAAAATGTGAACGACGCAAAATTTCTTGAAACGAATAAAGTTTAATGATATAATGGATAAACTATAATTCTCAATTTTCAAGGAGGCAACTATGACTACATTTATAGAACTGCTCAAGGCGGTGCTCTTTGGCATCGTGGAGGGCGTCACCGAGTGGCTGCCCATCTCCTCTACCGGTCATATGATCCTGCTGGACGAATTTATCAAGCTGAAAGTCACCGGGGAATTTTACGAGATGTTTCAGGTGGTGATCCAGCTGGGCGCGATCGCGGCGGTGCTGGCGCTGTTTTTCCATAAGCTCAATCCTTTTTCTCCGAAAAAAGATGCCCTGCAGAAAAAAGATACCTGGAATCTGTGGTTTAAGGTGATCGTGGCGGTGCTGCCCTCGGCGGCCATCGGCCTGGTGCTGGACGATTGGATGGACGAACACCTGTATAATTATGTGGTGGTGGCCATTGCGTTGGTGGTCTACGGCGTGGCATTTTTGTTTGTGGAGAAAGGCGGCGCGAAAAAGATCGGCGATGTCTACGCCATCGACTATAAGACCGCTCTGCTCATCGGCGCGTTCCAGTGCCTTGCTTTGATCCCCGGTACATCCCGCAGCGGTTCTACCATTTTAGGCGCGATCTTGCTGGGCGTGGCCCGGCCTGCCGGCGCGGAATTCTCCTTCTTTTTGGCCATTCCCACTATGTTGGGCGCCAGCGCGCTGAAGGTGCTGAAATACGGCCTGGACATCGCAGAGGGCGCGGCGGCTATGCCCACCGGTACGGAAATCGGCGTGTTGGCCGTGGGCTGCGTGGTCAGCTTTATCGTCAGCCTGCTGGTCATTAAGGGCCTGATGGAATATGTGAGAAATCACAGCTTTAAGGCATTTGGCATCTACCGGATTATTTTGGGTATTCTGGTTTTGGGCTATTTTGTTGTTACCACAATGTAAAATAATCGGGAGAGTCTTGCGACTCTCCCGTGTTTTTTTACAAGTCCTGTCCCAGCAGGTATTTTTTGGCCGGGGTCTTCATCAGAAGCAGACCGGCGATGAGCACCATCACCATATCAGGCAGCATATACGCGCCGTTATACAGCGCTGAATACACCCACGGGGTGGTCATGGTCATACCGAAAAAGCTTTCGGGCATATATTCTGCCCAAATGGTAGCGCCCACTACATAATGGACCAGGAAACGGGCAGAACAGGCGATCAGGGTTGCCGGGACAAATTTTCTCCGGAACAGACCGGCAAGGCCCAAAACCATATACGCCACCAGAAAATCTCCGATGATACTCTGCCAGCCGATGGCGATGCCGCCCTCTAAAAGGGTCTGAATGATTGCGTGAGCGGTGGCGGCCAGCATACCCGGGCCGAAGCCCCACCGGACACAGATCATAATAATCGGCAGCATTGCCAAATCAATGGATCCGCCCCAGGGGAAGCGGTAGAATGGCAGAAGACTTAAAATCTCTGCCAGCGCGATGAGGATGGCGCTGCCGGTGAGCGTCTGCAGCTGATAGCGCCTGTTGATAACGGTTTTTGCTTTGTTTTCCATAGAGATACCTCCTAAAAAATATATCGCGTCGTAACCCGTCAAGGTACAACGCGATACAAGAAGTATCTCATTTTGCCTTTTCCTACGACGGTACTGACCGTATCAGGTTCACGGGTCAAGGCCACAAAGCCTTATCTCAGCCGGTGCGCCGGCCCCCCGAAGACGATAGCTACTATGCGATTAAGACAATTATAGCAGGTTGTCAGAATTTGTCAAGCCATTTCCAGCGCCAATTCCTTGCCGCCCAAAATGTGGAAATGCAGGTGAAATACCGTCTGACCGGCATCGGCCCCGCAGTTGCTGACCACCCGGTAGCCGCCGGTTAAACCCTCAGCCTTGGCGATTTGGGGAATGACCTCAAAAATGTGGGCAACCACGCCGCTGTTTTCAGGGGAAACGGCGTTGACACTCTCAATGTGGGCCTTGGGGATCACCAGAATGTGGGTGGGAGCCTGGGGATTGATGTCCCGGAAGGCGTACACCTGCTCGTCCTCGTAAACCTTGGTGGAGGGGATGTCCCCGGCGATGATTTTACAAAAAATGCAGTCCATAATGTTTCTCCTTACATTCCAAATACGGCAAAAACGCCGGTGCTTGCCAAAGCCATAATAATACCTGCCAAAACAACGCCTAAGGATACAGACAGCACCGTGGACTTAAAGCCCATATCCAAAAAACTTGCACCCAGAGTGCCGGTCCAGGCGCCGGTGCCGGGCAGGGGGATTCCCACAAAGAGCAGCAGCGCGATAAACAGACCGCCGCGACCGGTTTTTGCAACCATTTTTTTGCCGGCCTTCTCCCCTTTTTCTAAACAAAAAGTGAAGAATTTGCCGATATATTTTTTGTTACTGCCCCAAACCAGCACTTTTCTTGCGAAAAAGTAAATAAACGGTACGGGGAGCATATTGCCAACTACGCAAATGAGCAGCGCCAGGGGGAAGGGAATGTCCATACCCGGCGCCATTGCCATCACCATAGCGCCCCGCAGCTCAATGATGGGCACCATGGAAACAAGAAAAATAGTCAAATACTTGGCCATTTAGAAACTCCTTAAAATGATGTGGGTCTATTTTACCACACAGAAAATTGAATTGCAAGCAACGAAATTTTCCACCCTCATTGCGCGGGGCGGAAGCCGACGCAGCAATTTTCTGCGGGAACCCGCTTTTCCGGATTTTACAAAAGAAGCGCTGCCGCCTGTAAAGGCCCCCTCGTCAGAGGGGGCCTTTGGGTCGTGTTTTACACAGCGCCGTTGATGGCAAATGCATTGTAGCCCTTTACAAAGGTGAAATCCTTAGTCGCTTCGCCGGCAGGCTGCTGAATATTACCGGGCAGCTGGAAACCGCCGGGCGGGGGTGTCATACCCTGGGGCGGCACCATACCCTCGGGCATCTGGGGCCTGTCTCCACCCTGGGGCTTTTCCGGAGGTGTCATACCGGCAGGAGGCTGTATATTTTCCGGCTTTTCCATACCCTCCGGGGGCTGCATACCACCGCCCATAGGCTCGCGCATACCGCTGGCGACACCGGCAAGCTGCAGGTCTCCTTGGTAAAGTTGATACACACCCTCCGTCAGCTCGGCAGAGGACAATATCAGATACTGGAATCCATTGGCAGGGGTGGCGGTTAGGATGGTTTTGTCCCCTTGCTTTAAGGCATAGGTCTGCCCACCGGCCTGCCGGCCGTTAAAGGTGAACAACACGGAGGTCTGCGCCGCTTCGAAATGGTCCAGCATATTGCCGGTGGCCACCACCGTGCCGCCTTGGATATACACGCCCTTGTCCGCGTCGATGCCTGCATCGCCGGAGGTTCCGCAGGCGGCGGCGATGACCGTACCGCCGTCGATAACCAGCCAGCCGTTGGAATCGATGCCGTCGCCCTCCCCGGTCTGACCGGTGACGGTGATGTTCAGCGTACCGCCTTTGATTGCGGTGACGGATATGTTGTCCTCGTTGGTGTTGATGCCGTCGTTGCCTGAGCGGATATGGATGTTGCCGCCCAGCATCGTCAGATGCAATTCGGTATCCAGGCCCTCGTTGGCGGCGGTGATGTCCAGCTTGCCGTCACCCTTTTCGCCACCGTAGATGTTCATGGACATTTTGGAGTAAAATGCGCCGTCGTACTTGTGGAGCTTTTTGCTGTCCACCACTTCCGTGCCGGCATCGTTCAGCTCCACGCTCTTGTAGATCCGGGCAACATAGGCGCCATCTACCTTATTTTCCGTGCCGTCGGCGATGACCACATTGGCGCCGGCCGTGGAGGTGTCCACCGCCATGGTGGCCTTGTCCTCGTCGGTAGAGCCGCACTCGTATACATTATAGAATATCACTGCCGGGGCAACGGTGCAGGTGATGTCCATGCCGTTTAGCACCAGCGTGACCACTGCATTGGGGTCTTTTTTTGCATCCTCCCCCAGATCTACTGCGATCTGCCCGGCGGAGAGCTTGCCGGAGACAGCATACACACCGGGCTTTGTGATGTGCACCACTGTATGGCGGTCTGCCTCTTCTTTGGTATGTTCGTCGGCTTTCGTGCCCTCGCCGTAGGTAAAGTCTTTGCCGGCCTCGTAGTATACAATGTCTTTGGCGGTATAGACTGCCTCAGCAGAATCGATGGAAGCAGTCTTGCCATCCACGGTAATGCCGCTGTCTGACAGACCGATGGTTGTTGCGCCTTCTACCGGGGCGGGGGTACTCTCCCCGGTGGTGGGTGTGGAATCGCTGGGTTTTTGCTTGCCGCAACCGGAGAGCAGCAGGCACAGACCCAAGGCCAAAGCGGTCAGCTTTCGTATGTTCATAGAGATGCCTCCTTATGTGGATAAGATCAGCTTAAAACCCATTTTTAACAGAAAAATAAACTGCCTATAAACAAACTGTAAACTACCGCAAGGTTGTATAAAATGTAGGGGCGGATGCCCACATCCGCCCGCAAAGCAAAGTTATTTATCCAACAATGTGTAGGATAGTTTCAACAGTTCCGGTGTGCCAAGGGAATTGGCAACGGTCACGGACCCCTGTCCGTCGTTTAGCAGGTCTGCCTGCTCCAGCAGCCGCCGGGTCTGCCGGGCTGTGCCCTCGCCGCCGTCCAGCAGCAGGGTTTGCCTGCCCAGAATGGCGGCAATGGCGTCTTTAACAAAGGGGTAATGGGTGCAGCCCAGCACCAATGCGTCTAATTTTCCTATGTAGGGCGTAAGAATGTCCTGTAACAGAGCCTTGGTCTCCGGTGCGTCTGCCCTGCCGGCCTCGATCAGCTCCACCAGTCCCGGCGCAGGGATTTTGACCACCTGCGCATTGGGAAACCGGGCAAGCTGCTGGGATAATTTTTCCTCCCGCAGGGTCACCTGGGTGGCCATGATGCCGATTTTTCCTGTGGGAAACCGGTCGGCGGCCAATTTTAATGCCGGCTCGATGCCCACAATGATGGCATCGGGATAGGCCTGCCGCAGCTGGTCAATGGCGGCGGAGGTGGCGGTGTTGCAGGCCACCACCAGGGCCTTCACACCCCGGCCCAGAAGCATTTGGGCATTTTGCAGGGTCAGGCGGCGGACATCCTCTGTGGCTCTGTCTCCGTAGGGGGCGTTGGCGGAATCGCCATAGTAGAGAAAATTCTCCCCGGGCATCAGTTTGATCAGCTCCCGCAGGACGCTGATGCCGCCCACGCCGGAGTCGAATACCACAATTTTATCGGTTTTGCCTGCCAATTTCCTCACCTGCCTTGCGTTTTGTCTTATTATAGCAAAAACTCCTGCCGCTTTCAACCGCAATCTTGACAGCAGATGCCTTTGGCTCTATGATGAAAGAAAAAGGAGGGAGACCATGAAGGAAAAAATCGGGCAGTGGCTGAAGATTGCAGTACAATTTTTGCTGAATCCCCGGCTTTTGTTCTGCTTTGGTATCGCGTGGATCATCACCAACGGTTGGTCCTATATCCTGTTTGGTTTGGGTACATATTTCGGGATCGGCTGGATGGTGGCGGTGGCCGGCAGTTATCTGGCGTTTTTGTGGTTTCCCTTTTCCCCGGAAAAGCTGGCCACGGTGGCAATTGCTATTTTTCTGCTGCGGCGACTGTTCCCCAGGGACCAAAAGACCCTTGCGGTGCTGCGGCAGATGAAAGCCAGGGTCAAAGCTGCCCTCCAAAACCGAAAAAAGAACAAAGAAAGGGACGATGGTTAATCGTCCCTTTTTGTTATATGTTGGCTGAGGAATACCCGGCCATCTGCGGGCCTTGGGTCAGATCTTCACCATTGTGTGGGTCCAGATGCCGTATTTGTTCTCAAAATAGACCTTGAAATGGACGCCGTCTTCGGGAATCTGCCGGGTCCAGGTGCCGGTCTGCTTTTCCTCGTTGGTCAGCTCCTCCACCTTGGCAAGGGCGGCGCAGCGGGGGTCATAATAGCAATTGCGTGTTTTCAGGTGGGTGGCGGCGCCGGCCTCCCGGAAATCCATGTATAGGATCTTGCTGTCCGGGTCACAGGCATCGGCCTTGACGGTAATGTATCCGTTTTCTGCTGTGTAGCTGATGCTCGGCTCGGTGACGGCAAATTCCACGGTTTCGCCGGTGGCCTTGTGGGTCACGGTGTAATAGCCCCGGTTAAAGTGACGGTTAATTTTACCTCTGCCGGAAATGGTGAGGGTTTCAATCAGTTCATCGCCCTGGCGGATCTCAATTTCATTCTCGCCCTCGCCGAAGGCGGAGATGACCACGGTTTCATAAGTACGGTAGTTGGCCTTGTTGCCGTAATCCACGGCGATTACCGGCAGACCCTGCATGCCGTTGGCCAGGAATTCGGCATCCCGGGCATCGGGCATGGGCGTTTCGTCCAAATAATCATACCGACAAATGGCATAAAGCTTAAATTTTTCGAAGAAGACATCCACATCGTACTGGGCGCGCTTACCCACGGGCTTCACCATCTCGGAGACCTCGATCTGCCGGATTTCTCCGGTTTCGTCCTTCAGGATATCCGTAACCATCGCCACATGGCTGACACCCTTGCCGTGGGCATACAGCACATCGCACAGCTGGATCTGGTCTGCGGTATAGCAGCCGTCGTCATACACCTTCCGCATACCGGGCACGGTGAGCCAGCGCTTGGTGGAAAATCTCCGCCGGATATTGAGGGCGTAGCGGGCAAGGCCGTTGCACACAAAGCCAAAATAAGACCAGCAGTTATTATGGCCGCCCAGGTCCTTGTTGTACAGGACGCTGTCGGGGTTGGCCAAGGCAGATATAAAGGTCTCAAAAGAAACATTTTCAAACAGGAATTTGTCCACAGGCTCCGGGGAGGAGTAGATCATTCCCAGATTCTCCTGGCCGGCGGGGAACTTGGTCAGGCCGGTTTTCTTGGTGTGATAGGGGATATCCCGAATGGGCGTCCAGCGGCAGTCGGTAATCTGGCGGGCGCGGAATAAGGCCGCTTCTTTACCTTTAGAATCGGGTTTGGTGCTGATGAGCATATGGATAACCTCTTTTCTGAAGTTTTCTTTTATTATATCGTAAAATAACTGTAGCCGAGCATATCAATTGCATAATGCTAATGGCTTTTGGAAGGGGTTTTGGTTACGATAAGCAGGTAATGGGACGCATTGCATTCCAAAAGAAAAAAGCCATCCCCATTGGGATGACTTTTTCTTTTCTGGGGTGGGTAATGGGACTCATTGCATTTTCGCCTATGGCGAAAATAGATGTTCCGCTGCGTCCAGCCGCAGCGGGCAACGCTCGCCCGCGTTGCATTCCATTATTCGAGTCCCGTTATCCGGCAAGTACCATATAAAAACAGGAGATATCCGAAGATATCTCCTGTTTTTATGGGGTGGGTAATGGGACTCGAACCCACAACGCCCGGAACCACAATCCGGTGCTCTGCCAATTGAACTATACCCACCATATAGCATTTGAATGGCACGCCAGGAGGGACTCGAACCCCCGACCTACTGCTTAGAAGGCAGTTGCTCTATCCAGCTGAGCTACTGGCGCATCTTTGGAGCGGGTGACGGGAATCGGACCCGCGTATCCAGCTTGGAAGGCTGGTGTTCTACCATTGAACTACACCCGCGAATCCGCCTGA
>JAFVVI010000012.1 GCA_017502265.1 Oscillospiraceae bacterium | reverse complement strand
GAATCACGACCGTTCTTGGTAGAACCGCCGCCCTTGTGGTGAGCGAAGAACTGAATACCAATTTTCATCATGGCATTATACCTCCAAAACTTCGATATAGTCGGGATAATCATCCCGCATACTGCACAGAGTCAGCAGCATTCCGGCAAGAACTGCCTGGACGCTCTCTTCCTCGTCGCAGGATGTGGGGAGGGTCAGAGTGACTCTTGCATCCTCTTCCTTGACCCGGACCTTGGCCTTTGCGCCGCACACATCATTGATGGTGGTCTCGGCCATGGTCACAACAGCGGAAATAGCTGCGCAGACAATATCCTGTCCGGCTTCGGCATAACCGCTGTGACCGGAAACGGAGAATCCTGTGATTCTGCCATCTTCCATTTTAAACTCGCATCTTGTCATAATTACAGTGCGATCTTGGTGATTTCCACCTTGGTGTAGGGCTGACGATGGCCCTGCTTCTTCTTCTCGTTCTTCTTGGCCTTGTACTTGAAGACAGTGATCTTCTTAGCCTTGCCATTCTTGATGGCCTTAGCCTCCACGGAAGCGCCCTCAACAACGGGGGTGCCGATCTTGGAGTTCTCACCGTCCAGGATAGCCAGAACGTCGAACTTGACGGTAGCCTCAGCCTCAACCTCCAGCTTCTCGATGTACAGAACATCGCCCTCAGCCACGGTATACTGCTTGCCACCGGTCACGATAACAGCTTTCATTTCTTTTTCACCTACTTTTATTTTGTGTAGACTCGCTTTTAAGGCGGGTGCATTTGGGCGCACCAACTTTGACCTTTTCAATGCGGCTTGTCTATTTTAGCAGAGCCTTTCCCCAAAGTCAAGGGTAATTTCCAACTTTTTTATGATTTTTTGCGGGCAATATTCTCTTTCTTTCGTAATACCCCCGTGCTATACTTGACGGGCACCGCCTGATTTAGTATCATTATACCATGATAAAGGAGGTGCGCTATGGACGATACCTATTATATGCAGCAGGCCCTTGCCTTGGCAGAAGAGGCGGCCCGGGACGGCGAAGTGCCGGTGGGCTGCATCATCGTGCGCAAGGATCAGATCGTAGGCCGGGGCCGCAACCGCCGGGAGACGGACAAGACCGCCCTTGGTCACGCGGAGATCGAAGCCATCGGCGACGCCTGCAAAAATTTAGGGGGCTGGCGGCTTTGGGAATGCACCATGTATGTGACCTTAGAGCCCTGTCCTATGTGCGCCGGCGCGATCATCAATGCCCGGATCCCCCGGGTGGTAGTGGGCGCAAAAGACGAAAAGAGTGGGGCCTGCGGGTCGGTATGCGATCTGTTTTCTATGGATTTCAATCATAAGCCCCAGGTGGAATTCGGTCTGTTGGAAGCAGAAGCCCAGCAGCTTTTGACGGCTTTTTTCTGCCAGCTGCGGGAAAAGCTGAAGGACAGGCCCAAATGGAGAAAACCTGAATAACGAGAAAGAGAGCGTTGCAAAACGCTCTCTTTTCTTTCTCTATCCTAATTCTGTCATTCCGAGGCTTGCAAAGCAAGCCGTGGGAATCCCCATCTTAAGGAGGAGATTGCCACACCAGTGTGCCCACTGGTTCGCAATGACCCTAATGTTATCCCCATTTTACTACAGGAGGGAGATTATGGAACAAAAGGTATTGCGGGTCAGCACATTGGTGGTGGTCAGCGCGCTGCTGCTGCGGCTGCTGGGCGGCTTTCTGCCCATTCTGCCCTCCCAGGCAGTCAGTGTGATACTTTTTTTGCAGACCGGTCGGCTGGTGCGGCCGGGAAATATCACCTTCACCCCCGATGCCGCTGATCCGCCAGAACTGACCCCTCCCCCTACTGACGCCACCCAGCCGGAACAGCAAAATCCGGAACAGGCGCTGCCGGTATTCTCTGCCGGGGACGCATCCCTTTTGGCCATCAACAGCAGTTTCCGGTACGAAGCCGACCTCCCCGCCCTGCTGACCCAGCCCCTTACATGGGAATTGGCCGCAGACGCGCCCACGGTGCTGATCCTCCACTCCCACGGCTCGGAAAGCTACGCCCCTACTGGGGAATATGCGGAGATATCTCCCTATCACACCTTGGAAAATGACCACAATATGATCTCCGTGGGGGAATACATCGCCCAACGGTTGGAGGCGGCGGGGATCTCCGTCCTCCACGACACCGCCCTCCACGATCAGCCCTCCTACAATGCCGCCTATAATAACAGCCGGGAGAGCGCGCGGCAATACTTGGAACAGTACCCCTCCATTCAGTTGGTGCTGGATCTGCACCGGGACTCCATCGAAGATGCCGCAGGAAATCAAGTGGTCCAAACCGTCTTTGCCGGGGATCAGACCCTTGCGCCGCTGATGCTGGTGGTGGGCACCGATTACAGCGGACTGGATCACCCCCAGTGGCGGGAGAATCTTTCCTTGGCGCTGAAATTGCAGACCCAGCTGGAGGGTTTGTGTCCCGGCATCTGCCGGAATATCAATCTGCGCACCCAGCGGTTCAATCAGGACTTGTCCCCCGGTGCACTGCTGATCGAGGTTGGCTCCTCCGGCAACAGCCGCCAGGAAGCTCTGCGGTCAGCCGGGGTGCTGGCAGAGGCCATTTTGTCCCTGGCCCACGGCAGCGCGTAGGTAATTCTAAATTAAAAGTTATTTAGGGGTTTGCGAAGAAGCATATCAAGTCTCAGCAAAGCCGTACATGGCGATGGTAAAGTGCTCCAGGGCCTGATCCCGTTTGCGGTATACGGTGGATTGCTCCATTCCCAGTTCCTCGCAAAGCCGGTTGATCGCCCCCTTCTCCGGGTACAGATACAGTCGCTGCAGCACCTGCCGTTCCTCCTCGTTCAGCGCCAGCAGGCCCCGGTCCGTATTGGCGATCCACAGCTTTACCTGTTTCAGTGTCCACGCCAGCTCCTGCCGCTTGACGATATTGTTCATCAGTGTTTCATCGTATCGGCCGCCGCTGCCCCGGACGGGGGTGGCCTCCGGGTCTGCCCGGCGAATGGCAAATGCCTCCTCCTTCAGCCGGGCGATCTCCCGGGCGATATTTTTCTGGGCAGTGTGCATAGCATCATACCGCCGCAGCTTTTCCGTTGCCTCATCTTTCCATTTCATAGCCGTCACTCCTTCAGATACCGGCGGCCGTAGCCATAGATGGCTGCCCAACGCCGCAAAAACCAGCTTTTCCAAACCTTGCAATTTTTATTTTCGCACCCGTTGGGATTTGCCACCCGGGTACAACCCTCACAAGGGTATCTGTTTTTGTCCATTTTGTTCCTCCTTTTCGCACCGGGGGCAACGGTCTTTGCCCCATAAAAACACCTCACTGCCGCACACCGGGCACCAAAACCGGGGAATGACTCCCTGCCAATCCACCAGGCCCAGATACGGACCTCTCCATACCGGCCGCCCTTTGGGCGGCTTTTTTCGTATGATGCACATGGCCACCTCCGTTTTGTACTTGTTCAAGTACTTTATGTGTCCCTATATTAGTACGCGTTCAAGTACTTGTCAACGGTTTTCTAAAACATTTGTTTGTATTTGTAACCTTGCACAAACCTAAAACTTTCTTTTTGGCAGGATTTTACATATTGCTAACAACACAAAAAGACGACGCTTCTCACAGGAAGCGCCGTCTATTATTTTGATACATATTATAATACCTTATTTGTCAGCCTTTTCCCAACGCCACATCCTACAGCACATTCCACCAGCTAAAGCGGTGGGCCCCGGATACTGCCTGCACCCGCCGGGACAGTTCCCGGCAGCAGGCGGCAAAATGGGGTTCTTCCTCACTTTCGGCATAGGTCACCATTTCCGCAAACAGCGCGTCCACATCGTCCATGGGACTGTGGTCGGCCACCACCGCCGTTCCGTTCCAGAACTTTTCCCAGCGGGCCTTGGCCTCCATCGCCAGAGGCACAGCCCCATCAAAATCCCCTGCAAGGGTCATATCCGCTGCCTGGTCCAGCAAATCACAAGAGGGTGCGTGAGCATTGTCCATCACCCCGGAAACCATAAACCCTATCGCCAAAAACACCACTAAAATCCCGGCGCCAAGCCAACCTCTTGCCATCAGTGGAGCTCCTTTCGCAAAAACAAAATTTTATCCTGACTATCCACCGTCAAAAGCCAGGTATCCTGCAGGGTGGCCTGCCGGTCCTTCAGCACCTGCTGCACCCAGCCGGTATCCTTTTTCGCCGCCTGGAGATTTTCCTTCATCAGCCTGCCGTCAGAGACTACCGTCACAGGCAAGGACTGCTTTCGCACCTGCACCCCCGCGTCCTTTGCCGAGGCCGGCATCTCCTTGGGATAGGGAAACACCGACAGGTTGCCGTTGGTCTCCAAAATGGCATACTGGACGCTTTGCAGGTCCAGCACATCCTTTTCCCGCAGGTGGCCGGTGAGCTCGTCCAAGGTGATCCGTGTCTTGCGGAGGTTTTTCTGCAGAATATTGCCGTTTTCAATAAGGATCACCGGCTTGCCGCACAAGAGCTTCCGCAGACGGATGTTCTTCAGCGCCAGCGCCGACAGCACCAGCTCCGCCCCCAGCACCGTAACAATGGGCACCACCCCGGAAAACAGCGGGATCCCCCCGTCCTGCATAGGAATGGACGCCAGGTTGGCCACCAGCATGGTCACCACGAATTCCGACGGCTCCATCTGTCCCACCTGTCGCTTGCCCATGAGCCGGATCACCACCAGCAACAGCAGATACAAAACAATGGTGCGAATGTAAGATAAAATCAAATCAGTCACCTCAAAATATACGGTCATTGCGAGGAGCATAGCGACGTGGCAATCCCCCGCACAAGATGGGGATCGCCACAGGTGCTGTCGCACCTGCGCGATGACCCAAAAAAGAGATTTTCTCACAGTGTGGGCACTGGTTCACAATACCCCGGTATTTTTGCACATTGCATTTCTGTGCTACCAGTTTTCCCCTGTTTTCACCGCCTATGCGGAATTTTTTAGCGAAAAACCCTTGACTTTTCCATTTGGTGCCGATATAATACATTAGCCTGCGTATGCGGGTAATCCTTGCTCACGGCGCGACCGTGGGCCAAAAGTCCAAAAGGAGGTGCAATCAACATGGCTAAGACTACTGGTAAGTACGAGGTGCTGTATATCATCGACGCTACTCTGGGCGAAGAGGAGACCGCAGCCCTGGTGAACAAGTTCAAGGCAATGGTGGAGGCGGAGGGTACTCTGACTAACATTGACGAATGGGGCAAGCGTCGCTTGGCTTATCTCATCAATGACATGGCAGAGGGCTACTATGTTCTGATGAACATCGAGTGCAAGCCCGAGTTCCCTGCTGAGCTGGAGCGTGTGATGAAGATCACTGACGGCATCCTGCGCTGCCTGACCACCGCTGTGGAGGAGTAATCTATGCTCAACCACATCATCATTATGGGTCGCCTGACCCGTGATCCCGAGCTCCGCCGCACCGGCACCGGCATCGCTGTCACCAGCTTTACTGTGGCAGTGGACCGTGACTTCGGTAAGAACGAGAACGGAGAAAAGGAAACCGACTTCATCGACTGTGTCGCTTGGCGTCAGACCGGAGAGTATGTCTCCAAGTATTTCACCAAGGGCCGTATGGCAGTGGTTTCCGGTCGGCTGCAGATCCGCAGCTGGACCGATAAGGACGGCAACAAGCGCCGCACCGCAGAGATCGTTGCTGACAACGTCTACTTCGGTGACAGCAAGCGCGACGGCGACGGTGGCAACACCTACTCCGCTCCCGCAGCGAATTTCGGCGGCTATTCCGCCCCGGCAGCTTCTGCGCCCGCATCGGATTTTGCGATGCTGGACGACAGCGATTCTCAGCTGCCTTTCTAATTGAACTTTTTCACAATTGCTTACAAAGGAGGTTATACTCATGGCTAACGAACAGCGTATGCGTCCCCGCAAGCGTAAGAAGGTATGTACTTTCTGCGTTGACAAGGTGACCGCTATCGACTACAAGGATACCGCTAAGCTCCGTCGTTTCCTGTCTGAGCGTGGCAAGATCCTGCCCCGCCGTACCACCGGCACCTGCGCAGCACATCAGCGCAACCTGACCACCGCTATCAAGCGCGCCCGTCAGATCGCTCTGCTGCCTTATGTGGCTGACTAATCAACCAAAAACCGCCCGTTTCTTTTGAAACGGGCGGTTTTTTTATTCTTCATAAGGAAAATACAGGTCAATGTCCACATTGCCTTCAATACCCGGCACGGTGCCGGTCTCCGAGTACTGCCACATATCGATCTTATAGGGATACCGCAGCACCGTATCATACTGGGCAAGCCAGAAACGATAGTCCTTCAGTTCCGCTAAGTACAGCATATCAAAAGACTGGTTTGTGTTGAAATAGATCATAGGCGTGTAGCCGGCATTTTTCACCGTTTCGCAGAAAGCCTTGGCGCAATCCGTCAAGGTCCGCGGATCCATATTGGCGGTGCGGGCATCGGCGCTGATAAACTCCCAGTCATACACCAGGGGCATCTCAATATTCCAATCTTTAATGATCTCCAGCAGGTAATTGGCCTCTGCCGCCGCCTCCTCCGGGGTGATGGCCTGGGAGAAGAAATAGGCGCCTACCCGGATCCCGGCGGCAGAAGCGCCGGCATAATTGGCCTGGGCATAGTCATCTTCAAAAAGGTCGCCGGTCTCTGCTCCCCGGGCGCCGGCCCGGATCATTGCAAATTCCACACCGGCCTGCTTCACTTTTGGCCAGTCGATGTCCCTCTGCCAGAATGACACATCGATGCCCAGCACCGAGGGAGTGGCAAGGCAGGAAAGGTAATCCCCATCCATATAAAAATCACTCATGCCGATGGGATTGGATTCCGGAGGCGGCAGGGTGGCTTCGGTGATAACCTCCGTCACTTCCGTCCATTGGGTTGCCTCCGTTTCCTGGACGGATGCCGCCGGGCGGGTCAGCGCAACGATCACAAAAATCATCACACACAGCGCCACCAACCCGGTCACTGCAATTTCCCAGAACAGCGGCTTTTTGATAAGCGCCTTAAAGTCGATCTCTTTTATGTTTACAGGCATAGGATACTCCTTGTTTTTTTCTAATATAGCACAGGTTTTTCCCCTTGCCAAGACGGGAATTTCCGGTATATTTTTCACCCATATGGGTAAGCTTTAAAAAGGCTGCTGCATCAGGCAATGCAGCAGCCTTATGCTTTTACATGAGAATTTCCGCCTTCACCACACCCGGTGTCCGGCGCAGCAATTGCAGCAGCTCTTCAATGGGGAGCGTGAGATTGATGGTCTCTGCGGAAATGGTCACCACAGCGCAGCCGTTGGTAGGTACGATGGAATTGATGGTCTGAATGTTAGCCTTATGGTCTACAAACACCGGCAGCAGCTTAAACAGCGCGCCTACCTCGTCCTGCAGCAGCAGCTGGAAGGTCACCACCCGGCCGCCCATCAGCTGCCGGAAGGGAAAAATCGCATCCCGATACTTATAAAAAGCGCTGCGGCTGATACCGGTGATCCGGGCCGCATCGTTGACGGTGGCTGCCTCGCCGGTGGAAAGCAGGCGTTTTGCCTCCGCCACCTTCAAAAACACCTCCGGCAGCGCCGTTTCTTCTACTACAAAAAATTTCGGTTGATTGCCCATACTGTCCTCCTGTGTCGGACAAATGTCCTGTTCTCAGAGGATATTGTAACACATATTTTTAAAAAAACAACCCCGTATTTGGGAAAACGGAAAGGAGTTTGCCATGTACCGCGTTACTTTGCGCCGGGCCGCCCTGCTGGCAGGGGGATTTTTGGTCGCGTGGCTGTCTGTTCGCTACCTTTTGCCCCTGGCTATGCCCTTTTTGGCTGGGCTGCTGCTGGCTCTGGCGGCTGAGCCGGCGGTCCGGCTGGGCATCCGGCTGAAGCTGCCCCGGTGGGCCGCCACCGGCTTGGGGGTCAGCGTCACCTTACTGCTGCTGATCTGCCTTGTGGGAGTATTGGGTGCGGCGCTGGTGCGGGAATTGGGTGTTCTTGCCGGCAAGCTCCCCAACTTGCAGCATACCGCCCAGCAGGCCACCGACCGGCTGCGAATCCTGCTGGAAAATGCCGCAGAAAACGCTCCGGACGGGGTGCAGCCACTGGTGGAACGGTCGGTTTCCCGGCTGTTTGACTCCGGCTCAGATCTGGTGGAACAGGCCACCGTCCGCCTGCCTGGTGCTATTTCCGCATTCTTAAGCCGGGTCCCGGACGGGGCGCTGGGCATTGGCACCGGAATCCTGTCCGGCTTTATGCTATCGGTGCGGCTGCCGAAATTAAAAGCTTTTTTGGCCCAAAAAATGCCCCCGACAATCCGAACAAAGGTGCTGCCGGCTCTGAAACGGACCAAGACTGCCCTTTTGGCATGGCTGAAAGCCCAATGCAAGCTTTGCGGTATCACCTTTTGCGTGGTCCTTGCGGGTTTTCTGCTGCTGCGGATTCCCTTTGCGCCGGTGTGGGCGGTGGTGGTAGCCATCGTGGATGCTGTCCCTGTGCTGGGGACAGGCACGGTGCTGCTGCCCTGGGCGCTGGTGAGCCTGCTGCAGCATCAGCATTTTCGGTCCATCGGCCTGCTGTGCACCTACGCCGCCGCCTTCCTCACCCGAACGGTATTGGAGCCTCGGCTGGTAGGCAAGCATCTGGGCCTTGACCCCTTAGTGACCCTTGTTTTTCTGTATTTCGGCTACCGCTTCTGGGGTATTTTGGGCATGCTACTGGCGCCTATGCTGGCCGCCGCCCTTTCCGCGGCCACACAGCAAACCGGTAATTAAAAATAGAAAACGATTACTATATATACCCTTTTCTTAAAACCATTCGCACCTGTGCAGAGCAACGCGCCGCTAAACCGAAGCGAGTAATACCGCAAAAACGAAAGAGCGCGCCTGGTGGGGTCTTGGGGAGGTGGCTTGCCTTGCGGGAGCAAGGCACTCAAACCCTCCCCAAGCCGGTTCTTTGGGTACTTTCTTATCAGCATAAGAAAGTACCGCCGCCGGCAGGCAATGGCAGGCCGAACAGATTTGCTCGTGAATTTTTCATAAATTTCTTTTGAACAGGGTAGAACTTGCAGATTTCTTATGGTATAATGTTTGCAAGTATACCTATGGAGAGAGAAAATTATGCTGGAACTTTTAGCGCCGGCCGGGTCTATGGAGGCCCTGCGGGCAGCGGTACAAAACGGTGCCAACGCGGTGTATTTAGGCTGCGGGCAGTTCAATGCCCGGCAAAGCGCCAAGAATTTCACCCCCCAGGCACTGACCGAGGCCGTCAAATATTGCCATATCCGCGGCGTGGCCGTCCATCTGACCCTGAACACCTTGGTGTCCGACCGGGAGACAGAGGAGGCAACGGCGCTGATCCGCCATGCCGTGAACGCAGGTGTGGACGCCTTTATTGTGCAGGATCTGGGCATGGTACAGCTTTGCCGGCAGTTAGCGCCCCAAATGCCCCTCCACGGCTCCACCCAAATGACTGTCCATTCCCTGCCTGGCGTACAGTTCTGCGCCGGACTGGGTATGCGCCGGGTAGTCCTCAGCCGGGAACTGAGCCGGGAGGAGATCCGTTATATCTGCGCCAACTCCCCTATTGAGATCGAAGTATTCGGTCATGGCGCGCTGTGTATGTGCTACTCCGGACAGTGTTATCTGTCCGCCGTCATTGGCGGCCGGTCCGGCAACCGGGGCCGCTGCGCCCAGCCCTGCCGCCAGAGCTACGGCTACGACCGCTGGGAAAATAAATACCCCTTGAGTCTGAAAGACAACTGCACTGTGCAATATGTGAAAGAGCTGGAAGAAATGGGCGTCGCCTCTCTGAAGCTGGAGGGCCGCATGAAGCGGCCGGAGTATGTGGCCGCGGTGACCCAGGTGTACCGCAGCGCCATTGACACCGGCTCTGTGACCCAAAAGATGCTGGACCAGCTCACTGTCGCCTTTAACCGGCAGGGATTTACCGACTATTATTCCGGCAATCTGGGCCGGCATATGTTCGGCATTCGGGAGGATTCCGCCACAGACGAGCGCTGGTGCAAGCAGATGCGGCAGAGCTATGAATCCGTGGAAAATCCCCGGGTTGCGGTGGAATTCGCTATCTCCATTCAGCCTCATAAGACCATTTTGGCCGTAAAGGATGCAAGTGGCCGGACCTGCAGCATCCCGGGACCTATCCCGGAGCCTGCCCGGACATCGGCACTGACCCACGATGATGTGGCTGCCCGGCTTTCCAAAACCGGCGGCACACCTTACTACTGCACCCAGGTCCATTCCGACATTGCGCCGGGGCTGATGCTGCCCGCAGCGGCCATCAACGCCATGCGCCGGGATGTGCTGAATCTCCTCACCGCCCAGCGGGCCCGTCACGATACCCCCGTTTTGGGCCGGGCTGCCAAGGTACTGAAGCACAGGGGGCTGTCCACACCGCCGGCACTGACCGTACAGGTCACCACCCGGGAACAGATCACCCCAAAGCTCCTAACTATGCGCCCCGAGGTGCTGTATGTACCCCTGCACATTCTCTGCGACGACACAGAATTCACCCGGGAGCTCACCGGCCACTGCACCGTCTGCGCCGTGCTGCCCCGGGTCGTCCATGACGGCGAGCTGGACAGGCTGCAGCAGAATCTGCGGGCCGTCAAGGCTATGGGCATCCGGGAAGCCCTCATCGGCAATGTAGGCCTGCTGCTGCCCGTTCGGGAATGCGGCCTGCGGGTCAGAGGCGACTTTGGATTGAATCTTTACAGCTCTGCGGCGGTGAATTTCGCCCGGGATCTGCAGCTGCGTTCCGCCTGCCTCAGCTTTGAGATGACCCTCCCCCAGATCCGGGATGTGAGCAAGGCCGTGCCCTGCGAGCTTTTGGTGTACGGCCGGCTGCCCCTGATGCTGACGGAAAACTGCCTGATCCAGGGCAGGACCGGGAAATGCTCCTGCCACACCACCGGCGCCAAGCTGACGGACAAAACCGGCGCGGAATTCCCCATTATCAAAGACGGCGATACCTGCCGCAGTGTGCTGCTTAACGGCAAAAAGCTCTACTGGCTGGACAGATCCGAGGATATTGACCGACTGGGCCTGTGGGCAAAGCGCCTGTATTTTACCACAGAGAATCCCAGAGAGGTGGACAGAGTCCTGTCTGCTTATAAGACCCCCACCCCCTTTGATCCCGGCGCAGCCACCCGGGGATTATACTTAAGAGGCGTGGAGTAAAAATTGAAAATTGAAAATTATTAACAATAACCCAATTACGCAAATCTAACGGTTCTCTGCTCTTATAACTATACGCATTTGTTTAGAGCAGCGCACCGGGCAAATCCAACGCGTAATACCGCAAAAACGAAAAAGCGCGCCTGGAGGGGTCTTGGGGAGGTGGCTTGCCTTGCGGGAGCAAGGCGCTCAAACCCTCCCCGAGCCGGTTCTTTGGGTACTTTCTTATCGGCATAAGAAAGTACCGCCGCCGGCAGGCAAGACACTTTTCCCAGGAGATTGCTACGGGCGGCAAGCCGCCCTCGCAATGACGCGCAAAAAGGAGCTCCTTATGCAACTGATTTTGGCATCCGGGTCCCCACGGCGCAAGGAACTGCTTGGCCTGTTCCACATTCCCTTTGCCGTGCGGGTTGCGGATATTGACGAAACCATAGACCCCTCCCGCCCGCCTTATGAGGAGGTAGCCCGGGTCAGCCGGCTGAAAGCCGAAGCCATCCCCCGGCGCGATACCGATGTGGTCATCGCCGCCGATACCATCGTGGTATGCGACGGCAGGATCTTAGGCAAGCCTGCAGACGAGGCGGATGCCTTCCGTATGCTGCGGCTGCTCTCCGGCAAGGATCACCAGGTGATGACAGGCCTGACCGTCCTGCGGGGAAGCGCCGCCAGGGTGTGCACCGAGGTGACAGATATCCACTTCCGTGAACTTTCCGACGGGGAGATCGCAGCCTATATCCGCACCGGTGAGCCTATGGACAAGGCCGGCAGCTACGGAATCCAGAGCGGCGGCGCGCTGTTTGCGGAGCGGATCAACGGCGACTACTTCAATGTAGTAGGCCTGCCGGTATGCCGGCTGGGGCAGATCCTGAAGGATATGGCCCCCGAACTAATGGAGGAAACGAAATGAAACACTTTTTTACAAGCCGGGTGCGGGTGGTCTTAGTGATCGCCGTACTGCTGGCAGTGCTGCTGGCGGTGGTCAGCTCTCTGACCGGCCTGACCCTGCCCCAAACGGTGGTGCAGGGCGTGCTGACCCCTTTCCGGGCCGGCGTGTCCAAGCTGGTGGACAAGTCCCAGCAGCTGTATGATTATATTTTCAGCTATGAGTCCCTGAAAGCGGAAAACGAGGTGCTCAAGGAGCAGCTTGCCGCCATTGAAGACGAAGCCCGGGATGCCTACGCCACCAAGCAGGAGAACGAACGGCTGCGGGCCGCGATGGAGCTGGTGAACACCAACGAGGACTACAAGCTGGTAGACGCCTACATCATCTCCACCAGCTCTGCCGACTGGAGCAACACCTTTACTATCAACCGGGGCTCCAATATTGGCATTGAGGTGGGCATGTGCGCCATCACCGCCTACGGCGAGCTGGCAGGTTTGGTCAGCGAGGTGGGCGTCAACTACGCGGTGGTCAAATCCGTGCTGGACTCCTCCCTGGAAATCAGCGCCACCATCGCCGCCTCCGGCCACAGTGGCATGGTACAGGGCGGCTACGCTTCCGGCTTGGACGGCCTGCTGCGTATGAACTATCTGCCCTCCGGCGCCACCATCCGTAACCATGACCAGGTGGTCACCACCGGCTCTACGGTCTACCCCCGGAATCTGGTGCTGGGCCATGTAGTGGACGCAGGCTTTGACGATACCGGCGTTGCCAAATACGCCCTGCTGCAGCCGGCTGCCGATGTGCGCAGCCTGGAGCAGGTCTTTATCGTGACCGAGTATAACAACGGGTGACGGCCATGGCAAAGAAACAAGATTTCCGGCCGGACAAGCCTACCACCTCCCTTTTAAGCCACCTAATTTTAACGAAAAAGCAGCAGAAGACCCTGCTCAAATGGGTGTTCTACGGGCTGCTTTTGGTGGCGCTTTCGGTTGTACAGGATGTGCTGCTGAGCCAGGTGCGGCTGTTGGGCGCTACCACGGAGCTGGTACCCTGCGCCATTTTCCTCATCTGCATTCTGGAAGGCACCCATACCGGCAGCGTGTTTGCGCTGATCTCAGGTCTATTGTACCTGTTTTCCGGCACGGCCCCGGGGCCCTATTCCATGGTGGCCATCACCTTCTATAGCATTTTCGTGTGCATCTTCCGGCAGGCCTACCTGCAGGAGAGCTTCTCCTCTGCCTGCCTTTGCACCGCTATGGCAATGGTCGCCTATGTGCTGACCAATTTCCTGTTTGGTCTGTTCTTGGGCCTGACCCCCCTGTCAAGAATCTTCGGATTTTTGGTCACGGCAGTACTGACTCTGCTGACCGTACCCGTTCTGTATCCCGTTTTGAAGGCCATCGGCGCCTTTGGAGGCTATCAATGGAAAGAATAAGCAAAACCCGCGCCCTCATTATACTGCTGCTGTTTGCGGTGGTGCTGGGCTTCTTCGTGCTGAAGCTCTATGATCTGCAGATCATAGAGACCGGCGGCGTTACCAACAACCAAACCACCTTTACCACCCTGACCCGCGTCAAAGCTGCCCGGGGCGATATTCTGGATAAAAACGGTAACCTGTTGGTGAGCAACCGGGCCAGTTACGATCTGATCATCAACCACTATGTGCTGCTCAACTCCAGCGGCACCAACGATAATCTTCTGCGGTTGGTAAAGCGGTGCGACGAGGCCGGCATTGAATACACCGAGCATTTCCCCATATCCAAGGAACGGCCCTTTACCTATACCTTAGACCAGCAAAATGCCATCTGGCAGGGGCATTTCCAGACATACCTGGAGTATATGGGCGGTATCGACTCTGATATCACCGCGCCGCTGCTGGTGCAAAAGCTCCGGGAGAAATACAAGCTCCCCGCCGAATGGACCGACGATGAGGCCAGGAAGGTCATTGGCATCCTGTATGAAATGACCCTGCGCAAATGTGTCGGCAGCCTGCCCACCTTTGTGTTTATCGAAGACGCCAACGATGCGGAGCTTTCCGCCGTGGTGGAGCTGAACATCCCCGGTATGAAGGTAGAGGCCTCCACCGTCCGGGAGTATAACACCAAATACGCCGCCCATATCTTAGGCTATGTGGGCGCCATGAACGCCGAGCAGTGGGAATATTATCAGAATATCCCCGGCTACGATATGGACGCCCATGTGGGACAGGACGGTCTGGAGGCCGCCTATGAGGAATATCTCCACGGCGTGGACGGCTGGCGTGAAGATACCGTCACCACCGACGGCACGCTGGTGTCTTCCAAATACTGGTCCGAGCCCAAGGCCGGCTCCAATGTGGAGGTCTCCATCGACCTGAATATGCAGATGGCCGGCGAAGATCAGATGGCCAAGGTCATTGAGGATCTGAAAAAGCCTGACGAAAACGGCAAGCTAAAGGACGGTCATGATGTGGAAGGCGGCGCGCTGGTTGCCATGGATGTAAAGACCGGCCAGATCTTAGCCTGCGCCAGCTACCCCAGCTATGACCTGAACACCTTCTTTGACAATTACGAAGATCTGTCCAAGGATATGCTCAAGCCCCTGTATAACCGGGCGCTCCTTGCCACCTATCCCCCCGGCTCTACCTACAAAATGAATATGGTGGTGGCTGCTATGGAAGCCAAGCTCATCGATTCCAAGACTACCATTGTGGACCGGGGTGTGTACGATAAGATCCCCGGCTGGGAGGTATCCTGTCTGCAATGGACCAACTACGGCGGTACTCACGGCGCGGTCAACGCCGCCGAGGCGCTGATGGTATCCTGCAACTACTTCTTCTATGAAATCGGCGCCAAGATTTCCCTGCAGGCAATGGACTCCACCGCCAAGGGCCTGGGTCTGGGCGAAAAAACCGGCGTAGAGCTGCCGGAATATGTGGGCCGCCGGGCCAACGAGCAGACCAAGGCCGAGCTGCATGTGGGCGACGATAAGTATTGGTACACCGGTGACTCCATCCTTGCCGCCATCGGCCAGTCGGAGCACCGTTACACCCCCATTCAGCTGTGTTCCTACGCCTCGGCCCTTGCTAACAAGGGTAACCGCTACAAGGCCACCTTTATGAACCGGGTGGTGTCCTCCGACTACCGGCAGCTGCTGGAGGAGAACAAGTCGGAACTGCTGAGCCACTTGGATATCTCCGACGAGACCTATGCCGCTTACTCCGAGGGCATGTATATGGTCACCCAGGAAAACGACCGGTTCTATGGTACTGCCTACTCCACCTTCCACAATTATCCCGTGAAGGTGGCTGCCAAGACCGGTACTGCCGAAACCGGTATCCACGGCACTTCCGACAACGGCGCATTCGTGTGCTATGCCCCCCTGGAAGACCCCCAGATCGCCATTGCGGTGTATGTGGAAAAGGGCGGCCACGGTTCGACCCTTGCTTCCATCGCAAAGAGTATGCTGGATGTATACTTCGATGTGGACGAAGTGGGCGATGTGGTCTCCTTTGAAAACCAACTGAGCTAAAGCAAAAAGCAGGTGTGCCAAGCACACCTGCTTTTTTAAGGCCCCCTTGTGTAAAGGGGGCTGGATTTTTGTAAAACAAAAAGACTGGGGGATTGTGGCATATCAACACATTACAAGCCCTCTGTCACCGCTTTTAAAAAAAGAAAAGCGAATACCAAGTGACAATATTATCGCCGTACTGAAACTCCAGGCCGTTTTCTTCCAATGTGGGGATCAGATTGATGCCGTGGCTCTCCACGCATGGGTGCATCCGGTCGGGATGCCGGCAAGGCTGGCCGTCCAGCCAGGCGCAGCGGTCACAGATACTGCAGGCCTCGGTAGAGAGAATATACGGCTCAACGCCCTGCGCCCGGAACATATCCCGGACCTGATTGGTCACTTCCTCGTGAGCCGGGCGGGTGGCAAGGGTCTCTTCTAAATTGGCAATATCGCTGACCTCGGTGATGGTGCCGATCATCAAGCAATTATCATACTGCAGGCAGCGATTCTGACACGCCGCCACCTCACCCACCGCCGGAGGGCAGGCCCAAGTCTTGTTGTGCATTGGACATTCCGCGCCGCAGATATAGCGGATTCGCTCCGAAAACTCCAACGCTTTGGGATCAATACAGCCGTAAAAGTACAGGGGCAGTTCCGCCAGCTGGGCTTCCAGCATTTGCAGGTCCATCATTTCAGCGCCTCCAGAATTCTTTCGCAGCCCTCGCAGATATCCGCCCAGGTCTGGGTAAAGTCCCCGGAGTACCAGGGGTCGGCCACATCCCGGTCCAAAAAGGGCAGGAAACGGTCAAATTTGGGGAACATCAGGCCCAAATTCCGGCGATTGCGGCTATCCATATAGTAGATGTAGTCGTATTCTTCCAGATCGGCTGCGGTGATCTGCCGGGCAAATTTGCCATCGCAGGACAGGCCGTGGCGGGTAAGCTCCCGCCGTGCCGGGGGATACACAGGATTGCCCAGCTCCTCCCGGCTGGTGGCCGCCGAAGCGATGTGAAAATCCTCGGAAAGACCGGCCTTGCGTACCAGATCCTTAAACACAAACTCCGCCATAGGACTTCTGCAAATATTCCCGTGGCAGACAAAAAGCACTTTAATCATACAAATTCCTCGCTTTCATTGAAGGTATTATACCACGAAAACGCAGGAATTGCAACAAAGGCTTCTCCGGGAACGAGAAGCTGTCACCGCAGGTGACTGATGCGGTTTCTGCAACACAAATCAACACCTCATCCACCGCTATCGCGGTCCCCCTTCCCCTCAAAGGGAAGGCTTTGACTCATCGGCAAAAGTTGCACCATTAATATAGAAGCCGAACAAACTGCTTTTTATGTTGCAACATAGAAAAGAGTGTGATAAAATACTTGTGCGACACAATTCCATACGAATGACATTGACCGAAAGTGTGCATTTTTATTTTGGTAAAAATGCATGCTCATTCAGCATACTTTCGGTGTGTCTGGAATTGTGTCGCAGCAATCGGAGCTGCATTTTTCGTGCGCAGCTTCGGCTGCGCACTTTTTATTTGGAGGAAACAAAATGGTAAAACTATATTTTAAACAACTGCTTTTTACATTTCTCTTTGTTGTCCTTTTTGCGCTTTTAGGTGCTATATGTGTATTCCTTTGGCATTTGATATTTCGCAATTTGATCCCAGAATCAGCCAGAGATATTGTGTGTGCTATTTTAGGCGGTCTTATTAGTTTCAAGCTTTTATTTACATTCCGCTGCGAGAATTCTCCCATCAAAAGCGCATATGTTAATTCATTTACCGAGGATACTTTTTCATTCGTGAAAGATTTTAAAAACACATTTATATCCAAAGATAACCTTGTACATCTCTTAGCTTTTTTAACCATTGATTTAATCTACTCTGTGTCAATGGCAATATCTGTAAACTCCCCCTTTTTGCGTTTCATTATTGTTACGGTGATTTATTTGCTTCGTGATGGCTTGATTTTCGTAACACTGAACACAATAGTGTGGTGTCTAGTCCACAAGAAATGGATGCGTTTCTTGAAATGGAAAAATTCTTGATTTCTATGATCTATCGATATATAATTCAGGAAAACAGTTTGCTAAACTTGAATCTACTCTGAAACACCAAAAGGAGCAATCAATATGGTAGAAGAATTAAAAAGTATGGTCGGAAACGACGAAACGGTTCTCTACGAGGGAAAACCGGACAAAAGATGTTTTATTTTTGAAAGCATCATCAACCCTCTTTTGCCGGTTGCCATTATTTGGGCAGTCATTGATGTTGGATTTTTGGGACTTGCCTCAGGGGACTTTCCTTCTATCATGACACCCTTTATGTTATTCCACATGATGCCTGTGTGGATCTATCTATCCGGTGTTATCTTCTCCTTCAGGAAATACAAAAACACATATTACATTGTTACAGATCATGCAGTTTATATTTCCAGCGGAATTTTTACAATGCATCTTGAGACAAAAACATTTGCAGAACTGTCCCGTGTAAATTTGCACAGAGGTGTTTTTGATCAGATGTTCCATGTGGGTGATATTCAAATCACTACAAATCAAATGACAAATAAGGGAATGCCTGCTATCCTTCACATCAACAGCATTTCGAACTATACAGAGGTATACCAGCTTGTGAAAAAGCTTCAGAAGGATATTTATTCGGACATTATGTATCCCAATGATTTAAGACCTCAAGAAAACCACGGATACAGGACAAAATATCGCAGATAGATCTTAGTAAAATATGCTATAAAACAGCAGCCGCCGACCGGATGGTCGGCGGCTATTTTATTTCCGGCAGGCCGCTACATGGGCCTCATAGGCATCGTAGCCAAAGAGCAGGTTGTCTGCGTCGTGGCAGTCGGAAGAAAAGATCACTTCCTTGCCGGCTGCCAGCCACCGGGTGAGGATATCCTTGGACGGGTACGGCTCGGTGGTATACCCCCGGGCCATAGCGCCGGTGTTCACTTCCAAAACCGCCGGGGTCTCCAACAGGGCGTCCAGCGCCTTTTGGGCCGCCGCCTGATACCGGGGATGTTTGGGGTCGAACAGGTCGCCGCTTCTATTGAACTTGGCGATCAGGTCAAAGTGGCCGATGATCTGACACCGGGTCTTGCGGTACACATCCGCCACCGCCCGGTAATAATCCTCGGCAAAGCTGTAAAAATCGCCGCCGTAAAACTGCTCTGCAATAGCAATCTGGCTTTCCCGGCTCTCGTCCACAGACAGATACTGCCCGTCCTTTTTTACATAATGGACCGAGCCGATCACATAATCATACCCTGCCGTGGATTCCGGGGAATCGTAATCCTGCTCAATGCCCAGCAAAATTTTGATTTTGTCCCCATATTTCTTCTGCAGCCCCCGGACCTCATCGATATAGACCCGGGTATCCTCCCGGGACATACAGAAGCTGCCGTCAAAGGGGGTGTGGGAATGGCCGGAAAAGCCAATGGCCGGACAGCCCAGCCGGATGGCCGCCTGCACCAGTTCCTCCGGGGAGTTTTTGCCGTCGCAAAAATGGGTGTGGGTGTGATAGTTGGCGGGAATCATTTGGTCATCTTCTCCTGCTTGACCTTGTGGTCGATGATGTGCCGGGAGGCCAGCTCCTTGTGGACATCTTCCACGGTAATGCCCATCTGCACCATCAGCACCATTGCGTGATACGCAAGGTCTGCCAGCTCGTACACGGTTTCCTTCTTATCATCGGCCTTGCCGGCAATAATGACCTCAGTGCACTCCTCGCCCACCTTTTTCAGGATCTTATCAATACCCTTTTCAAAGAGGTAGGTGGTGTAAGAGCCCTCGGGGCGGGTCTCGTTGCGGCCCACCAGCATATCATACAGCCCCTGCAGGCTGAATTCCTGCAGCGTTTCGCTTTCCCAAACAGGATTGGTAAAGCAGGAATCGGTGCCGGTATGGCAGGCCGGGCCATCCTTTTCCACCATTACCACCAGAGCGTCGCCGTCGCAGTCGGCGGTGATGGAAACGATGTGCTGGTAGTTGCCGCTGGTCTCGCCCTTAAGCCACAGTTCCTGCCGGGAGCGGCTCCAGAAGCAGGTCAAACCCTTTTCCATGGACACCTCCAGGCTTTCCTTGTTCATATAGGCCACGGTCAGCACCTTCTTGGTGACGGCATCCACCACCACCGCAGGGATCAGGCCCTTTTCGTCAAATTTCAGTTTGTCAATGGAGAGCATATTATAACCTCACAATAATGTCGTTGTTTCTGAGTTCTTGCTTCAGATCGGGAATCTGGATCTGTCCGAAATGGAACACCGAGGCTGCCAAAGCCGCATCGATGGTAGGAATGGCCCGGAACAGGTCCGTAAAGTGCTCCACTGCGCCTGCGCCGCCGGAGGCGATCACCGGCACATTCACCGCATCGCACACCGCCCGGAGCATTTCAATGTCAAAGCCCTGCTTCACGCCGTCGGTGTCGATGGAGTTGACCACCACCTCACCGGCACCCAAAGCCACGCCTTTTTTGATCCACGCGATGGCCTCCATGCCGGTATCCTCTCTGCCGCCCTTGGCAAAGACCCGGAACTGGCCGTCCACCCGCTTGATATCCGCTGACAGCACCACGCACTGGCTGCCATATTTCTGGGCGGCTTCATAGATCAGCTGGGGATTGCGGATCGCGCCGGAATTGACGCTGACCTTGTCCGCGCCGCACTTTAACACCCGGTCAAAGTCCGCAACCGTATTGATGCCGCCGCCCACAGTCAGGGGAATAAAGATCTGGGACGCCACCTGGCACAGCACATCGGTAAACAGCTGCCGGCCCTCGGCGGAGGCGGTGATATCATAAAACACCAGTTCGTCCGCGCCGTTGTCGGAATAGAGCTTTGCCAACTCCACCGGGGAGGACACATCGGAAAGGCCTTGAAAATTCGTGCCTTTCACCACCCGGCCGTTTTTGATATCCAGGCAGGGAATAATGCGTTTTGTAATCATTTTGCCACCTCCAAAGCTTCCGCCAGATCGATGGCGCCGGTGTAATAGGCCTTGCCGATGATAGCGCCGTAGAGATCCATTTTTCGCAGCTGACGAATATCCTCCATGGTGGACACGCCGCCGGAGGCGGTAATATCCAGCCGGAACTTCTCCGAAAGCTGCCGGTACAAGGCAAGGTTGGTGCCCTGCATGGCGCCGTCCTTGGAAATGTCGGTGCAGATGATGTTTTTCACGCCGATGGCCTGCATTTTCTCTAAGAAGCCTTCTAAGGTCAGGTGGGATTTTTCCAGCCAGCCCTTAATGGCGATATAGCCGTCCTTCACATCTGCGCCCACGGCAATTTTGTCACCGTACTTGGCAACGGCTTCCCGCAAAAAGGTCTCATCGTTTACTGCCGCCGTGCCCAGAATCACCCGGGAAACGCCGGCCTGCAGATACCGCGCCACAGTTTCCATACTGCGGATGCCGCCGCCAATCTCCACAAACAGGGAGGTCTCTTTCGCCACCTGCTCCACAATGGAAATATTGGGGGTAGTGCCATCCTTTGCGCCCTCTAAGTCTACCATATGGATATGGGTGCAGCCCTTATCTTCAAAATCCCGGGCGATCTCAATGGGGTTTTCGCTATAGACGGTCATGTTGGCGTAATCGCCCTTGTAAAGCCGCACGGCTTTCTTCTCAAATAAATCAATGGCCGGGAATAAGATCATACCCCATCCTCCCTTTCGCAAAAGGCCCGCAGGATGCTAAGGCCCACTTCTCCGCTTTTTTCCGGGTGGAACTGGCAGCCCATCACATTTTCCTTCTGTACCGCGGCGGTGACGGCCTTGCCGTACTGGGCGGTTGCCACTACGCTTTCCGCGCTGGGGTCTACATAGAAGGAGTGGACAAAATACACGCAGTCCCCCTCCTTAACATAGCGCAGGAGCTTACTTTCCTTACAAAAAGACAGGGCGTTCCAGCCGATATGGGGAATCTTCAGCTCGGCGGGGATCGTGCCCTCCATACCGATGACGCTGCCCTTCAGCAGGCCAAGGCCGGTATGCTCGCCGAATTCATAGCTTTTTTCAAACAAGAGCTGCATACCCAGGCAAATGCCCATAATTTCCTTGCCCCGGGCCGCCTGTTCTATTATGATTTTATCCAGGCCCGAATCCCGCAGCTTCTTTGCCGCGTCGGCAAACGCGCCCACGCCGGGCAGGATCACCTTATCGGCCTTGCGGATCATCTCCGGGACAGAGGTAACGATGGCATCCGCGCCGATCCGCTTTAGCGAGGAGCAAAGGGAAAATAGGTTTCCCACGCCGTAATCTACAACTGCGATCATCCTAAGATCCCCTTTGTGGAAGGAATTTCGTCGGCAAAGGCTTTATCGATTGCCACGGCCTTTTTCATACTCCGGGCAAGGGATTTGAAAGTGCCCTCAATAATGTGGTGGGAATTGCTGCCGGCCAGCTGGCGGACATGGAGAGTCAGGCCTGCATCCCGGGCAAAGGCAATCAGAAACTCCTGGCACAGCTCGGTGTCAAAGTCGCCCACCTTCTCGGTGGGGATCTGCAATGCGTAATAGCAGCCGCTGCGGCCGGAGATATCCACCGCCGTCAGAATCAAGCTCTCGTCCATAGCCAGAGTGGTATCGCCGTAGCGAATGATGCCCTTCTTATCCCCTAAGCCCTGGGCAAAGGCCTTGCCTAAGCAGATGCCGATATCCTCTACAGTATGGTGGTAATCCACATGGGTATCTCCCACGCAGGTAATATTTAAGTCAAACCGGCCGTGCTTGGCAAACAGGGTCAGCATATGGTCTAAAAAGCCGCAGCCGGTGCGGCAGTCGGACAGGCCGGTGCCGTCCAAATTCAATTGCAGACAGATATCTGTCTCTGCGGTGGTACGCTTAATTTCGGCAGTTCTCATAGTGATGCCTCCAAAATATCTTTTATGGTCTCAATAAGTTTTTCCATTTGGGCCATAGTGCCGATGGTGATGCGGACAAAGGGCGCGATCCGCTCCTTGGTAAAGTGCCGCACCAGTACGCCCCGGGCTTTGAGTTCCTTGTACAGTTTCTCACCGTGAATGCGGTCAGACTTTGCAAAGAGGAAATTTGCCTTGGAGGGTAGCACGGTAAAGCCTAAGCGTTCCAGCTGCTCTATAGTCCACCGGCGGTTTGCCATAATGGTCTGGGCGTTCTGCTTATAATAATCGTCCTCTTCCAATGCCGCCACGCCGGCAAACTCCGTCATTCTGTTGACATTATAGGGGTTGGTGGAGTAGCGGAGGGTGTTCAGATCGGCAATGAGCTGTTCGCTGCCGATAGCAAAGCCCAGCCGGGCGCCGGCCATAGACCGGGATTTGGAGAAGGTCTGAATCACCAGCAGATTCTCGTAGGAATCCACCAGCTTCACAGCGCTTTCCCCGCCGAAGTCCACATAGGCCTCGTCCACGATCACCACATTGTCGGGATTGCTCTTGACGATTTTCTCAATCTCGGCAAGGGGCAGGCACAGGCCAGTGGGGGCGTTGGGGTTGGCGATGACCACGGTCTTGCCGATGGCCATATAGTCTGCCGGGTCGATGGAAAAATCCTCTTTCAGCGGAATTTGCGTATAGGGAATGTGATTGAGTTCGGCAAAAACCGGGTAAAAGCCATATGTAATATCCGGGAAAGCCAGGGGCGAATGGGTATCAGCAAAGGCCATAAAGGCAAAGTTCAGCGCCTCGTCAGAGCCATTGGACACCAGCACCTGGGTAGGCTTTACCCCGTAAACCTCCGCCAATTTTGCCCGCAGGGCGGTGCTTTCCGGGTCGGAATACAACTGCAATTTGCCGCATTCGGCGGCAACCGCCGCGGCAACCGCCGGTGAGGGCGGGAAGGGAGATTCGTTGGTATTCAGCTTCACATATTGCATATCTCTGGGCTGCTCGCCGGGGGTGTAGGGGGTCAGAGAGGCAAATTTATCTGTAAAATATCTGCTCATTTTTTATCCTCGAAACGAATGGTCGCGCTCTTGGCGTGGGCATCCAGCCCCTCTTTGTGGGCAAAGAAAGCAATCTTGTCTGCCACAGCCTCCAAGGCGGTTTGGGTATAGTAAGTAAACTGGGTCTTCTTCACAAAATCGTCCACAGACAGGGGCGACGAGAACCGGGCCGTACCGCTGGTGGGCAGGGTGTGGTTAGGGCCGGCAAAGTAGTCGCCCAAAGCCTCGGGGCAGTACTTGCCCATAAAGATCGAGCCGGCGTGCTTGACCTTGTCCAAATAATCAAAGGGATTGTCCACGCACAGTTCCAAATGCTCCGGGGCGATCTGATTGGCAATGTCGATAGCCAGCATCAAATTGCCCTCGGCTACGATGATCTTGCCGTTATTGTCGATGGATGCCCGGGCGATCTCCGCTCTGGGAAGCTGGGGAATTTGAATCTCCAGTTCTTCGCTTACCTGTTCGGCAAATGCCCGGCTGTCGGTGACCAGCACCGCGCTGGCCATTTTATCGTGCTCGGCCTGGGAGAGTAGATCTGCCGCCACAAACCGGGGATTGGCCGTGGAATCTGCCACCACCAAGATCTCGCTGGGGCCGGCGATCATATCGATGGACACCCGGCCGAAGACCTGCTTTTTGGCCTCCGCCACATAGGCGTTGCCCGGGCCGACAATTTTATCCACCTTGGGAATACTCTCCGTGCCGTAGGCCAAAGCGGCCACCGCTTGCGCGCCGCCGACCTTAAAGATGCGGTCCACCCCGGCGATCTTTGCCGCCGCCAGGATCACAGGGTTCACTTTGCCGTCCTTGCCGGGGGGAGTCACCATCACGATCTGGGCGCAGCCGGCGATCTTGGCGGGAATAGAGTCCATCAGCACCGTGGAGGGGTAAGCCGCCGTGCCGCCGGGCACATACAGGCCCACCTTTTCAATGGGGGTCACCTTCTGGCCGATGACCACGCCGTCCTTTTCATTCAGCACGAAGCTGTTGCGCACCTGCTTTTCGTGGTAGGCGCGGATGTTGGCCGCCGCCTCCCGGAGAATTTCCAGAAATTCCGGCTCGACGGCAGCAAATGCCTCGTCGATTTCCCCTTGGGTCACTTCCAAGGCGGTCAGATTTACCTTATCGAATTGGGCCGCGTAAGCAAAGAGGGCCTTGTCGCCCTGCTGGGCCACGGTGGCAACGATCTGGGTCACCACACCCTCCACATTGGCGGCAATATTGTCCCGGGCGAAGATCTCGTCGTTTGAGACCTGCCCGTAATTATAAATTTTAATCACAGCTGTTCACCTGGTTTCTTACTTGGTCCAGCAGACTCTCGATCTGCCGGCCTTTGAATTGGAAGCTCGCCTTATTGGCGATGAGTCTTGCGCTGATGGGCAGGATGGTCTGCATCACCGCAAGATTATTTTCCTTTAAGGTCGTGCCGGTTTCCACAATGTCCACGATCACATCGGACAGGCCCAGAATGGGCGCCAGCTCAATAGAGCCGTTGAGCTTGATGATATCGATCTGCCGGCCGATGCCAGCATAGTAGGCGGCGGCGATATTGGTGAACTTTGTGGCCACCCGCAATGTGCGGTTTTCGTTGTCCCGGAAGTCTGCCGGGGCAGCCACTGCCATGCGGCACTTGCCCAGATTCAGATCCAGCAGCTCATACACATCCGGCTCGTATTCCAAAAGGATATCCTTGCCGGCCACGCCGATATCCGCCGCGCCCCGTTCCACATAGATAGCCACATCCGAGGGCTTGACCCAGAAGTAGCGGACCTGCTTTTCGGCATTCTCAAAAATCAGCTTTCGGTTATTTTCTTTAATGGAGGGGCATTCAAAGCCGGCGGCTTCAAACATGGCGTATACCTTTTCGCCCAGCCGGCCCTTGGGTAATGCAATATTCAGCATAATGCGCCCTCCTTTGTCAGTTTCAAAATCTGCCGATAGCGGAGCTTTTCAGGGATACTCTTTTGGGTGCTGACAGTTTTTCCCTGGCTTGTCAGCTCTGCCACAGCCTTGGCCACCGCCATTTTGTCGGTATCCTCGGCATAGACCAGCAGCACATCCACATCATACTCTGCATCTTCCGCCGGCAGCTGCTCCAAAAGGTCCAGATACACCGCAAAACCAACCGCGCCTGCCCGCCGTTCCAGCTTTTGCATCAGCTTATCGTACTGACCGCCGGCCAGAACACTTTCAAAAATGCCGCTCAGGAAGCCTTGGAACACGATGCCGTTGTAGTAGTTCATATTGTTCACCACGGAGAAGTCGAAGACGATTTGATCGGCCCAAGGCAGCTGATCCAGCAGCTTGGACAGCGTTTGCAGCTCCTGCAGCGCATCCTGTCCGCAGCCAAGGGTCTCCAGTTTTGCAAGGACCTTGTCCCGAGGGCCGTAGGCGCTGACCAGCTGGACCAAAAGGGTATCCTCCACCCCGTATTCCCGGCAGATCCGGGACAGATCGTGGGGGTTTTTGCTCTTGATACAGCCAATGACCTTCTGTCGGAAAATCGCATCCGGGCAGATCCGCTCCAGAACAGAAGACAAAATACCCAGATGGGAGATCTGCAGCACAAAATCCTTGGAGATCAGCGCAAGGCTTTGGGCCGCCAGGGACACTGCCTCGAAAATATCGTACAGGTCTATATCGCCGATGCACTCCAGGCCTGCCTGCATGATCTCTTTGAACTGGTGGGTGTTTTCCGAGACCCGATAGACATTTTCGTTATAATACACCTTTTGCTTGCAGCCGGGAATGTCCTCGCCGTTTTTGATGATGGACAATGTCACATCCGGCTTCAGCGCCAAAAGGCGGCCGTTGGTATCGTTAAAGGTGATGATCCGGTCGCTGACCAAAAAATCCTTGTTCTGAATGTAATATTCATAGGACTCGAACTTGCTCATTTTATAGGGCAGGTAGCCGTACTGCCGGTACAGCGCCCGCAGGGCAAATACAGCCTTCTCTTCGTTTTTCAAGATCTTGGTATCAAGCATTGTCATTCTCCTTACCCAGCCGGGCGATCACATTCTTGTAGCCCCCCGCGCCATACTCATAACTGCGGCTGACACGGCTGATGGTTGCCGTGCTGGCGCCGGTCTCCCTGCAAATGGTGGTGTAGCTGATACCCTGGCTGAGCATTTGGGCCACGGCCAATCTTTGGGAAATATCCTGTACTTCCTTAATGGTGCAGATGTCCTCCAAAAATGCATAGCATTCCTCTTTGGTCTTTAAGGAAAGAATGGCTTTGCACAGATCATCTGTGTTCTTATTATACCAGTTTTGCATAGGCTACCTCTCTCCGGCACTTTACCGTGCTAATGTGATAAAACAGATTATACACCTTTTACAAGAAATGTCAATAGACATTTTCCTTGATTTTGCAAAGAAAAACGGCCATTCCGAGGGTGCGTCAGCACCCGTGGGAATCCCCATCGTAAGAAGGAGATTGCCACACCAGTCTGCGGACTGGTTCGCAATGACCGATGATTGAATGGTATAGCGCTTAGATCAGCTGCTGCTCGTTGATGATGAGCTTGAACTGCAGACCCAGTTTTTCCGCTGCCTTGCGGCACAGGATCATACGCTGCAGGAAAATTTCAAAATACTCCATCACCGAGCCGAACTGGGTGTCGACGGTCAGCTTCAGCTTCACGAGGGTCTTGTCCTCATTGATCTTCAAAGCGGACTTTTTGACGGAATAATTCACCCGGTCGTGGATATCGAAGGTAGACAGGTCCTGATTTCGCACACGGCTGCGGCGCACATCCGCCTTGTCGGCCAGGATCATTGCGGCGGCCACTGCATTCACGGGAACGCCTGTTCCCTCATCGTGGTTGCCGATGGCGGTGACGATGGTAGCCATCTCCGCTGGGTCACAGCCCATATCGTTCAAGATGCTCCAGGCCATCACCGCGCCGGATTGGGAGTGGTCCTTTCGGTTCACCAGATTGCCGATATCGTGGAGGTAGCCGGCAATTTTCGCCAACTCCACCGTGCGTTCGTCATAGCCTAAAGTCTGCAGAATATAGCCGGCCATTTCCGCCACATGCATCACATGGGCAAAGCTGTGCTCCGTATAACCCAAAGCGCCCAAGGATTCGTCCGCCCGGATAATATAGGTTTTAATGGCTTCACTTTTTGTTATCATCTCATAGGTAAGCATTTGCATTCCTCCTGCATGGGAGATTTTGGTTTATTATACCACGGTATCGGCGGGATTTCAACTTGCAGGCGGCTTGATTTCAGCCGGATTTGGGAGTATACTGTTATCAACGAACAAGGGGGTTATCCAATGGAAAAGAAAATTCGTTTTATCACGGAAACTGCCGTGATGCTGGCCTTGCTGGTTGCCCTGCAGGCGCTGACCAAGCCGATGGGACAGCTGGTCACCGGAAGCTGTGTCAATACCGTTCTGGCGGTGAGCGTGCTGGTAGCAGGTCTGGGCAGCGGCATCACCGTGGCTCTTATCTCCCCGGTACTGGCCTATCTGTTGGGCATTGCCCCGCAAATCCTTACTGTGCCGGCCATTATGGTGGGCAACACCGCCTTTGTGATTACCCTGTACTGGATTGCAGGCAAGGACAGTAAAAAAATTCTGCGGCAGGCGTTGGCCTGGATTGCTGCCGCTGGGGTAAAATTTGCCGCTCTGTACGCCATCGTAGTGTGGCTGATCTGCGGTGTCCTTTCCCAAAAGCTGCTGGCCGCCGGCGTGCTGAAAGCACCTATGCTGAAAGCCCTGCCCGTCAGCTTTGGCATCACCCAGCTTTTCACGGCCCTCATCGGCGGCGCGGCAGCGCTGCTCATTGTGCCCGTACTGCGAAAAGCCCTGCGCAAATAAATAAAGAAAAAACGGAGTGCATGGCACTCCGTTTTTTAGTAGAAAAATCCAGCGCCCTCGTGGAGGTAATTGCCGGCTAAGTAATGGGCCTTGATGGCCCGCTGCAGGCTGGTGTCCTCCGGCAGGTTGGGGTAGTCCCGGTAGCCGATGGGCAAGGGAAACGCGAAATCAAATACATCCGCGCCCTCGCTTTTCAGGGGCACTTTGATGAACCGATTCTGGAAATCCAAAATCTTGCTGTCCGGCTTCAGCATATCCCGCAAATCCTCAGACAGGAGCCAGGATTCGCAGAAGATCGCTTTGAAGGGATAGTCCGGGTAGCAGGTGGCAAAAACCGCCCTTGCCCGGTCAATGGATCGCTGCACGGTTTCGGCATCAAAGCTGCCCTGGCGGGGAATGTGGATTCTCGGCACAAGGTCTTGATCGCACAGGACCTGCGTCCACTGCGCTTTTGAGAGGGTGACCGTTTCTCTTTCCACAAGGCCCTTTACCACCGGGTGGCCGGTCACGGCTGTTTCGGTTTCCGTAATAGCCGCCACAAAACTACCCACAGGATCGTCGCAGCCCGCTGCGCCCAAAATCCTGCCGCTACGGTGGAGGGTCAAATTGTCCGCCAGCACAACCGTTTCGTCTCCCTTGCAGAAAATACGAACATGCTCAAAATAATGGCCGGGGATATCGTAGTTCAGACGGCCAATATTGATTAAGCGATTTTCGATAACGGTACGCATCCAGCTGAGCAGCCGCACGGTCATAGTGGGTCTGCCGTCCCGATATACGCCATCAGCAATACACCTGTCATACTCCTGCATCGTTCCGGCGATCACATCCTCCGGCACATTCCGATTCCGCAAGAAAGCCACGCTGTCCGGCATAGTAGGAATGGCCGGGTACAGGTGGAGAAGATCGTAACCGACCCCCTCGCCCGTGGGCGGCGCATATTCCGGCCAGGCCGGGTCGCCCCCATCTCTCAGCCAAGCCTCCAACAAACACACCAGCAGGCACAAAGCCGGCTGGGTACGAATGGCTTGCGCCCCCCGGAGGATTTCACTCCGGTAGGGCGCAAGTGCGTAACAATTTGACAGGGTTTGGCTGATGAAATCCGCAGACAGGATCTGCTCTGCCCGAGTCTCCCAGGAATCGGCCATTTTTTCATAGATAGCCGGAAAAGCCGCAGGGATACGGGGCAGGGACAGTGTCCTTTGCATTTCTTTCAGCGTCATAACGGATTAGTCAACCTCGCAGTTGGCAATGACCTTCTGGTAGTAGTACCAGCTATCACGGGGGAAGCGCTCCTTGGTCTCGTAGTTGACCTGGGTCAGGCCGAACATCTGCTCATAACCGCCGGATCTCAGCTCACTGGTATCCATCACAGACCAGCAGAAGTAACCCTTCAGGGGCGCGCCGGCCGCAATGGCACGGGAGGCCTCACGCAGGTGCTCACGCATATAGTCGATACGGTACTCGTCCTTGCGCTCTTCCTCCAGGTTGCCCCACTTCTTCTTGGAAATGCCGTTTTCGGTAATCATCATGGGGATGCCGGGGTAGGTTCTGTGGATATACATCACTGCATCATAAAGACCTTGGGGATAGCACATAAAGCCATAGTCGTCACGGGAGATCTTCTCATTGATGAAGGTCTTATAGCGCATCGGCTCGTTTTCATCGTAACGGGCGAAGTTGGGGTTATAGAGGTTAATGCCCACAAAGTCCATGGGCTCGAATTCCGCAGCCAGCTCCTTGGGGAGATTTTCGGGCATCTTCTCAGCAATATAAGGCTCTTCCAGCATCAGCTTGGGGTACTCGCCCTTGAGCATCGTGTCCAGCCACCAGCCGGAATAGTAAGCAAAATAGCGGTCAGCAGCATCCTTGTCCTTGATGTCGTTGGACAGGCTGTAAGTAGGCTCAACATGGATAACTGCGCCGATCTTGCCGGGCAGGTTCATGCTCTTGTACAGCTTGACGACGCGGTAGTGAGTCAGCAGCATATTGTGGCAACCCAAAATTGCCTGCGCCTGATCCTTGACGGAAGGAATTGCATTGCCGTTTACATAGGCAGACATACAGTTGATATTGGGCTCATTGACGGTGGTCCAGTAAGCAACCTTTTGACCCAGCGCTTCAAAGCAGGTCTTGGCATAGTTTACGAACCAGTCGGAAAAATCGGGATTCAGCAGACCGCCACGATCCAGCACCCATTGGGGAATACAGCAGTGGTACAGATCAAAGTACGGCACGATACCGGCTTCGTTCAGTGCGTCGATCATATCGCTGTAATAGTCCAAACCGGCCTGGTTGACTTCCTCAGGACCGTTGGGGAAGATACGGGCCCAGGCAATGGAGAAACGGAAGGCCTTCAGACCCAGCTTCTTCATATCCTGAATGTCCTTGCGGTACAGGTAGTAAAAATCGGCGGACTTGTCAGGATCGGCATTCTTCATCAGTGCAGGGTCTTGTGCAAAGATATAGTCATAGTTGGTCACGCCCTTACCGCCTTCGGTAGCGCCGGATTCGATCTGGCAGGCGGAGCTGGCAGCGCCAAACAAAAAGTCTTCGGGGAACGGGAATCTCATAGGTATATCCTCCTAAAGTTAAATTCAATTTATTATACCATTTTAAACAAATCTGTCAATAGCTCCCAATTGGGAACAAAACCGCAGACACAGATATTTTTCGGTGTTTTTGCGGTCAGTCCGCCATTGCTTACAGTCCTGGAAACTTATCAGATGACATCCTTGGTATTGGCGGCCTTGATAGCATCGGCGGCCAGACGCAGCTGCTTGAGACTATAGCCGGCCAGGATCTTCTCGTACATACCCAAAATCAGCTTGGCCAGTTCGCTGTCGGCCTTCAGCTCGGAGACCTCTGCCAGCACAGCAGCGGCGTTCTCCAGGTTCTGCTCCATGCCCTCAGCCTCGGCAATATACCGGCGCAAACCGGCAGCAGCGCCCACGGCGATGTAAGCCGGAGTGATGCCCATTTCCAGAGCAGTGGCAGAAGAACCGATCAGCCGGTCTTGAGGAGACAGCTTCCGCTTGGGATCGCCGCCCACCCGCTTGCAGGTATCCTTCAGCGCCGCATTGGTAAAGCGGAACAGCAGGTCAGCAATGTGGTTCATAATGTCGCCCAGCTCCACGCCGTACTTCTTGGACAGAGCCTGTGCAGACTCCTGCATGGCGTTGCGCACCAGGATATAGACCTCGTCCCGGTCGATGGACTCATAGATGTACTCCAGGCCCAGAATATCGCCTAAGTAAGCGCAGGTGGCGTGGCCCATATTATGAATGTACAGCTTTCTCTTCAGGTAGAAATCGAAGGGAGCAAAGGGAACCATATTCTTGATTGCGGGGATCTCGCCCTTGAAGGCATCCTTATCCACAGGCAGGAAGCCGTAGCTTTCCACGCAGACGCGCATGGGATCGCCGTCCTTCATCTCCTCAGTCTGCACCGGGACCATACGGCCGATGGAGGCCTCTACCAGGCCGATATTCTCGTCAAACCAAGCCTGCTCCTCTTCGGTCAGGTGGGCCTTGAGCATACCCTCGATGACCTTGTTGGCATCCATCAGGTTCTCACAGATAATAATGTTCAGCGGACCGTTACCCAGCGCCTTGCGCTTGCGGATACCGGCGACGATATTGCCGATGATGAACTTCAGCACATTCACGCCCACGGCGGTAGCCATAATGTCGCAGTTGGCGATGGCATCGGCCACGGCATCGCTGTCATTGCCGTTAACGGCGCATACATTGGTCACATCGATGTCCTTGTGGCCCTCGTTGGAAATGATCCGCACGGGGTAGCAGTGCTTTTCGTTGAGGGTGTTCACCACAGGCTCTGCCACATCCACGAAGGTGACTTCATAACCGGAAGCGGACAGGAGCATACCGATAAATCCTCTGCCGATATTGCCGCCACCGTACATAATTGCTGACTTTTTCATAAGACTTCTCTCCTTTGGTTTTTTTCAGTTCACTTAATACTACCACGGGCGGAAGAAATTGTCAAAGTAATTCTATCCCGGGGGATTCCATTATTCTGTTGTAAAAATGGCTAAATTTTCCGTCGATGTTTTTTGCAAAATGACGAAAAGCAAAAAAGAATTTTAAAAACAACACAAAAAGATATTGACTATTGATTTGCGTTGTGCGAAAATGTACAAGACCGCATTAATGTGAATACATATGGAAGGAGGATTATATTAATGCCGGTATATGAATCCATTAAGAATGCAGATAACAAAATTGTTATTTCTGCAGCAAACAAAGACAGTGTTGTCTTTGGCTGGGACGAAGTCCTGGACACCCTGGCCGCTAAGGTCAAGGCCGGTGCCGTCAACGTCGCTATCGACGGTTGGTATGGCATCAACTACGAGAAGATCGCTAAGGCTCTGGCTGCTAAGATCGGCGGCAAGGTCACTCTGATCGACGCTGTCAAGCTGTACAAGACCAGAGAAGAGATCATCGCTTACAATCAGCCCTACGTCACCGATGACCCCGGCTTCGGCCGCGTCAACAAGACCGGTGTTGTTGAGGATCTGATGTGCGAGTGCGCCATCGCTGAGATCAAGGCACAGCTGGCTAAGAAGGACGGCGTTACCATTATTTATGGTATGGGCGCTTCCATCAAGGCTTTCGAGGACGTTCTGTGCGTCAAGTGCTACATTGATAACACCCACCAGAAGGTTCAGTGGGATATGTGGGAAGGCCGTCTGCCTACCTTCGGCTGCACCGAGCCCACCAAGGGCTACAACTGGAAGGAGTACAACTACTCCGACTACTACATGCTGAAGCGTCAGAAGGACTACATGTACACCGCTATGGACTTCTACGTAGAGAACTACTTCGAGGACGATCTGGTTCTGGTACCCCGCGCTGCTTACGACGAGATCATGAGCACTCTGGTTAAGTACCCCATCCACGAAGTTAAGATCTTCTCCCCCGGTCCTTGGGGCGCATACCGTTACCACGATATGGACTACGGTGTTGAAGGCCTGGCCAACAACGCCTGGAACAAGATCGCCGGTCCCGAGCTGCGTATCCTGATCGACTTCGGCGGCAAGCGTAGCATCAACATGCCCATGCTGAACGCTATGCAGTACGGCAAGGAGCTGGTTGGTGAGCTGATTCACACCCAGTACCCCGGCCTGTTCCCCCTGGATATCTGGCTGGATGACGGCTGGCATCCGGAGCCTCAGCCCGCTGAGCGTATCTCCATGCCCATGCACATCCACCCCTCCAGCAAGTATGTTGCTGACCACTTCGACGAGCCCCTCGGCCGTTACGAGACCTACTACATCGCAGAAGCTTACGAAGGCGCTAACACCTGGATGGGCTTCCACGATCAGGCTGATATCGAAGAGTGGGAGCGTCTGTGCGAAGAGTCCCAGAACATCAAGCCCATTGACAACTGGAAGGACTTCATCGCTAACTGGCCCAGCAAGGAAGGCGACCTGTACCTGATTCCTCCCGGAACCATGCACGGTCACGGCGGTAACCAGATGGTTCTGGAAATGGATACCAACCCCTCCATCAACGGTACCGAGTACTCCTTCTTCGAGTATGACTTCGCTCGTCCCTCTTGGGATGACAACGCTAAGTCCATGACCGGCAAGCCTCTGAAGATGCACCTGGAGCACGGCCGTAACATGGAAAAGACCCGTCGCGCCTCTTGGGTTAAGGACAACCTGCTGTCCACCCCCAAGGTCATCAAGTGGACCAAGGAGTACTTCATCGATCAGTACAAGACCACTCCTGTTATGCCCTACCACGTAGAGCGTATCCACTTCGAGAAGCGCGGTGTTCTGGATACCGAGGGTAAGTTCATGCACATGCTGACTCCCACCGTAGCCACCAAGGTCACCGTTCGTTCTCTGACCAACCCCGAGCTGAAGGCCGAGTGTGACAAGTTCTCCACTCTGGTGGTTCCCGCTTGCTTCGGCGAGTACGAGATCATCAACGAGTGCGGCGGCCGCGTCACCTGTGTCGTCCAGCACTGGAAGAAGGGCTAATCCCTATTTATAGTTATTTGGCAACAGACCGCTTCGGCGGTCTGTTGTTCCATAAACCTGACCTAAATCCGGCGGAATACGGCATTTTTTCAGTCCATCGACCGAGAATATGTTCCCGGATCAGCCGGGGGAATTTACCCCGCTGATCCCACCGGAAGGCTGGTGTCTACATAATTAAAGGAGAATGACTATGAAAATCAATGTTGCTGCCGTGGGTCTGGCCCACCCCTTTGAGGTCGGCTACGATCAGGCCCCTGCCCTGCTGAATCAGACCGCTGAGCAGCTGGCTGCCATTGGCGTGGACTGCGTCAACACCGGCGTTATCATGCACGATCTGAAGACTGTGCAGGATGCCGTGAAGGCTCTGAAGGCCGTGGATGCAGACGTTCTGCTGATCTGCGTGGCCACCTGGAGCGAAGACCATCATCTGCTGGACCTTCTGGGCTATGTGGACAAGCCTGTGATCCTGCGGGCCTATCCCGCCCGTGATACCGGCTCTCTGTGCTGCGTACATCAGATCGGCGCCGTGTTCACCAACATCGGCAAGGGCTATGAGTTCGTCTTCGGCAAGCCCGAAGATCCCGCCTGCGCCCAGAAGGTTAAGGACATCGCCGTGCCTTACGCCCTGGCATCCACCATGCAGAACCTGCGCGTCGGCGCCCTGGGCGGCCGTGTCAAGGGTATGACCGAGATCGCTTACGACGAATTTGCCATCAAGCAGTACCTGGGCGCAAGAATCGTCAATCTGGACGAGACCGAAATGACCTCCAAGGTGGCCGCTCTGACCGACGAAGAGGCCGACAAGCTGCTGGAAGAAAACAAGGACGTTCTGCGTCCCTGCAAGGTGACCTCCTCCAAGGAAGGCCTGCGGGAATCCATCAAGTACTACGCCGCCCTGAAGGCGCTGTGCGATGAGTACGAGCTGGGCGCTCTGGCCGTCAAGTGCTACACCACCTACATGGGTAAGGTGTGCCTGGGCTACTCTTTGCTGGCTGAAGAGGGCATCACCGGCGCTTGCGAGGGTGACGTGCCAAACGCCATCACTATGAAGATGCTCTACGAGCTCAGCGGCAAGCCTGTCAACAACACAGACCTGCTGGACTTTAACTACGATGACAACTCCATTCTCTTTGCCCACTGCGGCTCCTCCGGCTTCTCCATCGCCGAAGGCGAGATCGAGCTGGCCCCCGTGCGTCTGGCTGAGACCGGCGTGTGCTGCAAGTTCCTGATGAAGCCCGGTAAGGTCACCGCCGTAGATATCTGCGGCAACGGCGACAATTTCCGTATGTCCGTCATGGTTGGCGATGCCATCCCCTGCGGCATGGAATTCCCCGGCAACCCCATGACTGTCAAGTTTGAAAAGCCCCTGGATCAGATCAACGAAGAGATCATGGAATACGGCTCCGGCCACCACTGGATGATCGCCTACGGCGACCACTCCGAGGCTCTGCGTCGGTTCTGCAAGATCAAGGGCATGAACTACTACCAAATTTAACAGAAAGGATCTATCACTATGAAGCGTTCTGAAATCAATGCTATTATGCGCGATGCTAAGAAGCTGTTTGCTGACTATCGCATCAGCCTGCCTCCCTTCGTGCTGTGGACTCCTGAAGAGTGGAAGACCAAGGGCCCCGAAGTGCAGGAGATCAAGGACAATATGCTGGGCTGGGATATCACCGATTTCGGCCAGGGCGATTTCAACAAGATCGGCCTGTTCCTGATCACCCTCCGCAACGGTAACCAGAAGATGGCTGACAAGTACCCCAAGGTCTATGCTGAAAAGCTGATGATCGTGCGGGAAAAGCAGATCACCCCCATGCACTTCCACTGGAACAAGATGGAGGATATCATCAATGCCGGCGGCGGCAATCTGATTATCAAGCTGTACAACGCTACCCCCGACGAAAAGCTGGCTGACACCGATGTAGTGGTCACCATGGACGGTGTGCAGTACACCTTCCCTGCCGGCACCGAAATTTGCCTGAAGCCCGGCCAGAGTGTTACCCTGACTCCCTATCTGTTCCACAGATTCTGGGGCGAAGAGGGCAAGGGCACCGTTCTGGTTCGTGAGGTCTCCATGTGCAACGACGACGCCAACGACAACTGCTTCTACGATCCCGCCGGCCGTTTCCCCGAGATCATTGAGGACGAAGCACCCCTGCACCTGCTGTGCAACGAATACTAAGGAGTAATCTATGAGAAAAGGTATTTGCTGCGCGGGCAATATCATTGTGGATATCACCTATCCCATTGCTACCTGGCCCAAGCAGAATGAGCTGACCCATATCACCGAGGGCATCACCAATTCCACCGGCGGCTCTGTGTGCAACACCATCACAGACCTGGCCCGGCTGGACCCCGAGATGCATCTGGTGGCTTCCGGCTTTGCCGGCCACGATGCCGAGGGCGATTTTGTCCTGCAGGAGATGGGCAAATATCCCAACATTGACCTGTCTATGGTGAAGCGGGATGGCCGCACTTCTTTCACCGCGGTTATGAGCAACAATCAGACCAAGGAGCGTACCTTCTTCCAGCATGCCGGCGCCAACGCCTACTACGGCGAGGACGACATCGACTGGGATAGCCTGGATGTAAACATCTTCCACATTGGCTATATCCTGCTGTTGCCCAATCTGGACCAGCCGGATGCCGAGTTCGGCACCAAGATGGCAAGACTGCTCCACAAGGCCCAGTCTAAGGGTATGAAGACCTCCATCGATGTGGTCTCCGAGTCCGGCGACCGGTTCTGCAAGCTGATTCCCCCGGCTCTGAAGTACACCGATTACTGCGTCATCAACGAGCTGGAAGCCCAGCAGACCACCGGCGTTCTTCTCCGGGACGACAGTGGCAAGCTCCACACGGAGAATATGCCCCTGGCCCTGCAGAAGATGAAGGAAATGGGCGTTTCCACCTGGGCGGTCATTCACTGCCCCGAGGTCGGCTGCGGTATCGACGAGAACGGCAAGTACTACGAAGTTCCCAGCCTGAAGCTGCCCAAGGGCTATATTCAGGGCACTGTTGGCGCGGGCGATGCATTCTGCGCCGGTATCCTGTACTCTGCCGAGAAGCAGCTGAATATGGCCGATGCTCTGAAGGTCGGCGCCTGCGCGGCTGCCGCATCCCTGAGCGAGGTTTCCGCCTCCGACGGTGTCAAGACCGCCGCCGAAGTGCTGAAGCTGGCTGAGCTGTACGGCAAATAAGCTTTTTAGGGACACCCCAAGGGGTGTCCCTTTCTTTTTTGTTGCCATAGGGGATTTTTTCTGTTATGATGGGTATAAATACAGAAAAAGGAAGATGCGCTATGAAGAAAGTCTCTGAATCCGCTACCCAGCAGCAATACTTGGTCCGCCCCACTCACATCAATCACTATGGCAGACTCTTTGGCGGTCAGCTGCTTTACTGGATCGACGAACTGGCGGGCATTGTGGCCATACGCCACAGCGGCGCCACCGTCACCACCGCCGCCATCGACAATCTCCAATTTAAGGCCCCGGCCTACGAGGGGGATATGATAGTAATGATCGGACAGGTGACCTATGTGGGCCGGTCCTCTATGGAGGTCCGGGTGGACACCTACACCGAAACCGCCGACGGTGAGCGGAAGATCATCAACAGAGCCTATATTGATATGGTAGCCATCAACGAAGATGGGCAGCCAATCCCGGTGCCGGGTCTGATAATCGAAACCCCGGAGCAGCAAGCGGAGTGGGAAGCCGCCGCCAAGCGGAAAGCTCTGCGTAAACAGCGCCGCCAGGAAGGTTTTTGACAGCCGCGTTACTGTTTCTTTCTCGCCGGAGAGAAAGTATGGTACAACACCCAAACACCCCCACAAAAATCTTGGTCGCAGCGGTTGCTGCGGCCATTCTTTTTTTCGGTATATTTTTCTGGCGGTGGTAAACACTACCTGTGAACACAAAAACAGGAGGTTTTTTCTATGCTTTCCAATCGCATTATCAGCCTTGTTCTGGCAGCTTGCTGTCTGCTGGGACTGGGCATCACCGCAAATGCCGTAGAGGTAGACTGCGACCAGGTCTACTGCTTCAACGGACAGGAATTTTCCGAGGAGACCCTCTCCGGCATCTGCATCACCAAGCTGCCCGACCCTTCCGCCGGCACCGTGCTGCTGGGTACCCGGGTGCTGCGTCCCGGTGACATTCTCACCGCCCAGCAGCTGACCCAGATGACCTTCCAGCCTCTGCGCACTTTGGAAGATTCCCAGGCAGTCATCAGCTATCTGCCCATTTACCCCAACCGGGTAGAGAAGAATGCCACCATGACCATCGGCATCCGGGGCAAGGAGGACAAAGCACCCGTAGCCGAGGATTTTTCCATTGAGACCTATAAGAATCTGCCGGTGGACGGCGCGCTGAAGGCCGGCGACCCGGAAGAGCAGCAACTGACCTACACCGTCGTCCGAGGCCCCAAGCGGGGCAATGTGGAGGTGCGGCCCGATGGTTCCTTCACCTACACTCCCAAGAAAAATAAGGTAGGCGTAGATTCCTTCACCTACACCGCCGCAGACCCTGCCGGCAATGTATCCCGGGTGGCCACGGTGACGGTGCAGCTCCTCAAGCCCACCGATGCCCGGCAGTATGCGGATACTGTAGGTCATTCCTGCCGGTTTGCCGCCGAATGGATGAAAAACACCGGCTTGTTCGTAGGCGAACAGATTGGCGACAACACCTGCTTCTACCCGGATAAGACCGTCAGCCGGGAGGAATTTTTGGCCATGGTGGTGCAGGTATTGAACATTCCCACCGAGAATGCCGACGCCGCCCAGCTGCCGGTGACCACTCCCCAGTGGCTGAAACCCTATCTGGCCGCGGCCCAGCGCAGCGGTCTGACTGCTGATTGGCAGACCGTTTCTATGGACCAGCCCATCACCGGCGCAGAGGCTGCGGTGATCCTGCAGAACGCCCTTGACTTGACTGTCAGCAGCGATGCCCTGCAGGCCCAGCAAACCATGGCCCAGGAGGAAGATATCCCCACCCGGGCAACCGCCTGCCTTGCGGTCATGGCAGAATACGGCGTAGCGCTGGATGGCGCTGCTCCCATGACCCGCGCCGATGTGGCCCAGACCCTGTATCAGATCAGCAAGCTGGCGCCAAATGCCCCCGGCATGGCCGTCTTCCGTATACAGCAGTAATAAAAAGAGCGTGTCGTAAAGACACGCTCTTTTTGTTATTGTATTATTTGTAAGCGATATCGTGCTTAATGCCCACCAATGCAATGTAGGTGGTGCCCACATCCAGAGTCAGCGGCGTACCGTCTGCCAGGGTGTAGGTGTAATTGGTCCGCAGGCTCTCCCGGCTCCACTTGATGGGAACGATCTGACCGTTGATGGCTGCATAGCCCTCGCCGGAGCCGATGGTATCATAGAACTTATGGTAGCCGTCGGAATGGTAGGTCTGATTGGTATAGATAGCAATCACATTCTTAAATGTCACTACCTCATTGGTGTTGCCGTCAATATGATCCTGCCCATGCTGATACATCTTGTACAGCTGCTTTTCAGTATCGAAGGTAAAGGTAGTGGTCTTGCCGCCCTTAAACTTCACGGTGACCTCGTTAGCGGTCTGGCCGTTCAGGGTCACGCCTTCATCAAAGAGTAGCCCAAAGCTCTTGCTGTCGGGGGTATTATACCCATTTGCTTCCATCGCCTTCTGGAGTTTTTCACCCGTGGTAAACAAGGTATGCTCATAGGCGTAGCCGGAACTGTAACGGTCCATATCCCGATAGAAATACTGACCGTTGGCACCTTGGTCAATGTGCTCCCAGTTATCAATAGTATCGCCGGAAGCGCCATAACGGCCGGCCAATGCCAATCCGGGGCTGCCGCCACAGTGTACCAACGGCGCATCGTAGGATACCGCCAAGCTACTAAAGTATGTACGGGCACTGCGGATCGGGCCGATCACATCCACATCGGTAAAATCAGAGAAAACTGCCAGGCAGCGGGTAATATCGCCCTCCACTTCCACCTCGTAGAAGATGTCTGCCTTGCTGATACCCCGCTGGGGCATTGCTTTTTTCAGATTGTTGATAACAACAGCGGTCAGCTGGCCGGACCAGGGCTGCTCCAGAGGCACGCCGGTCAGCGGATGCCGGAAAGAGACTGCATCCTTCGCCCCGGTGCTGTCCTGGGTGTCTTCCGTCTGGATCTGCTGGGTGGCCTCAGTGGATGCATCGGTAGGCTGGTTAGCCGACTGCTTTTTCTCGCAGGATGTCAAAACCACTACTACCACCATCAAAAGCGCCAAAAGTCCCGCCAGTGCCAGCACGATAATTCGTTTTGTTGAATTACTAATTTGTTTCATTGGATCACTCCTCTTTCTATCTACAAAGCTTGTAGTTATTGTACCATAAAGACTATGCCAATTGCAAGACGGAAATAACTGGCGATGAAAATTTTTCTTGCGTTTGCCCGCCCCGCCGACGGCAGTCGCCTCGCTCCCCGGAATCTCACCTCCGGTTCGATTCCGTAATCAACAATAAATACCGGGATACCCCCACGGGGTATCCCGGTATTTGGTGCCGCTGACCGGAATCGAACCGGTACGGATTTTACTCCGAGGGATTTTAAGTCCCTTGTGTCTACCTATTCCACCACAACGGCGTGGAATGTGGTTATAGTAGCACAAAATTCCCCCTCCGTCAAGAAATCCTATCTGAGATTTTCCAAAATTCTTCGTGATATTTCACCAAATTTTCAGTATTTTTGCACCCAGCGCAGTATTTTTTCAAAAAGCAGTTGTAAGTTTGGCAAAAATGATGTAAAATAGTATAGCTCGTAGAATGCGAAATTGTATACATGCAGAATCTGGAGGATTTCTTTTATGGATAAACCCATCGTATTAGTGATTATGGACGGCGTAGGCAAGGGCGATGGCGGCAGCGGCGATGCCGTTGTGGTCGCCAAGACCCCTACCCTTGACAAACTGCTATCTACCTGCCCCCATACTTACCTGAAGGCCCACGGCACTGCCGTCGGTCTGCCCTCTGACGAGGATATGGGCAACTCTGAGGTTGGCCACAACGCCCTGGGCTGCGGTCAGGTATATTCCCAAGGCGCCAAGCTGGTAGGTGAGTCAATCGAAAACGGCAAGCTCTTCGCGTCCGAGACCTGGGTGGACCTGGTTGAAAACGCCAAAGCCGGCAAGTCTATGCATTTCATCGGCCTTTTGTCCGATGGCAATGTCCACTCCAACATCCATCACCTTATCGCCCTGCTGAAGGCCGCCCACACCGCCGGCGTGAAGAAGGCTTACTGCCACATTCTGCTGGACGGCCGTGATGTGCCCGCCACCTCCGCGCTGGAGTATGTGGAAATGCTGGAGGATGTGCTGAAAACCTTAAACACCGACGGCTGTGACTACGCCATTGCCTCCGGCGGTGGCCGTATGCAGGTCACTATGGACCGTTACGAGGCCAACTGGGCCATGGTGGAAAACGGCTGGAAGACCCATGTGCAGGGCATCGGCCGACAGTTTGCTTCCGCCGCTGAGGCCATTGAGACCTACCGGGCCGAGACCGGCGTTATCGACCAGGACCTGCCTGCCTTCGTCATTGCAAGAGACGGTGCGCCCGTTGCCAAGATCGCAAACGGCGACAGTGTGGTGCTGTTCAACTTCCGTGGCGACCGGGCCCAGGAAATCTCCCTGGCCTTCGACCGCAAGGACTTTGACAAGTTCGACCGGGGCGACTACACCGGCGTGAAATTTGCCGGTATGCTCCAGTACGACGGTGACCTGAACATCCCCGAAAACTATCTGGTCCAGCCCCCTGTGATTCAGAACACCCTGACTGAGGTGCTGTGTGAGGCCGGGATCCACGAATACGCCGTATCCGAAACCCAGAAATACGGCCATGTGACCTACTTCTGGAACGGCAACCGCTCCGGTAAGGTCTGTGAGGAACTGGAGGTCTACGAGGAGATCCCCTCCGATGTGATCCCCTTCGAGCAGGCCCCGGCTATGAAGTCCAAGGAGATCACCGAAAAGCTGGTAGCTGCTATGGCATCCGGCAAGTTCCAGTTCCTGCGCTGCAACTATCCCAACGGCGATATGGTTGGCCATACCGGCGTGATGAACGCAGTTGTGTACGCCATGGAGTGCGTGGACAACGGCCTGAAGGCCATTTTGGAGGCCGCTGACAAGTACGGCTACACCGTCCTCATTACCGCCGACCACGGCAACGCCGACCAGATGACCGAAACCAAGAAGGGCAAAACTTCCGTGCGCACTGCCCACTCTTTAAATCCCGTTCCCTTCATTATCTACGATACTGACCGGGTCTGGACCGTCAAGGACGGCGCCTTTGGCCTTGCCAATGTAGCGCCCACCGTGGTGAAGATGATGGGTCTGACCGCCCCCGCCTGCTGGGAAGACAGCATGGTGTAACGAACAGGAGGTATATTATGATTCGTAAAGAAAACGAAAGCGGTTCTGTGGTCGTCAGCGCCAATGTCTACACTGACATTGCCGGCACCGCCGCCGCCAACTGTATGAGCGTTAAGGGCATGGTGGCCCGCTCCGTTTCCGACGGCGTGTATCACCTGCTGCGCAAAGAGTCCATGGGCAAGGGTGTAAAGGTCCATTTCAACGACGATGACACCATCTCCATCGACCTGCATGTGATGGTCGGCGACGGCGTGAACCTGAATGCCGTGGGCAAGGCCATTATCGACGAGGTGCGCTATATGGTCACCAGCACCACCGGCACAGAAGTCAAAGACGTGAATGTCTTTATTGATTCCATCACCATCGGTTAACGGAGGTATTACCATTGTTACAGACAGTAAACGGCGCGGATTTTCGAAGACTGATTATCAGCGCTGCCGCCTCTATTGAAATCAACAAGCAAAAGCTCAACGAGCTGAATGTATTCCCCGTTCCTGACGGCGACACCGGCACCAATATGTCCATGACCATCAATGCCGCCGCTGCCGACCTGCGGAAGCTGGATAATCCCGACCTGAGCGAAGCTTCCGGCGCTGCCGCTTCCGCTATGCTGCGGGGCGCCCGGGGTAACTCCGGCGTGATTCTGTCCCTGCTGATGCGGGGCATCTCCCGGAAGCTCAAGGGCGCCACCACCTGTAACGGTGTTCTGTGGGCCGAGGCTCTGCAGGAGGGTGTTGATGCTGCCTACAAGGCCGTTATGAAGCCCGCCGAAGGCACCATTCTCACCGTGGCCCGTCTGGCTGCCGCCAAGGCTCAAAAAGCCGCCGAAGAGAATAATTACTTTGAATTTGTCCACCAGGCCGCCATCGAGGAGGCCAAGATCGCTCTGGCCGATACCGTCAACCAGAACCCGGTGCTGAAAAAGGCCGGCGTGGTGGATGCCGGCGGCAAGGGCTGGCTGGTGGCATTGGAGGCCATGCTCTGCGCCCTTCGGGGTGAGGACATCGTAGCTCCCGAAGGCGGTGTGCAGGATACCGCAGAGGAGGCCAATTTCTCCGATTTCGACACCGAGGACATCACCTTCACCTACTGCACCGAGTTCATTATCTCCCGGGAGAACGATCTGGACCCGGAAAAGCTCCGGGACTTCCTGAGCAGCCTGGGCGACAGCCTGGTGCTGGTGGATGACGAGGAGATCATCAAGGTCCATGTTCACACCAACGATCCCGGCAAGGCCCTCCACGAGGCTATGGATTACGGCTCTTTCGTCACGGTGAAGATTGAAAATATGCGCCTGCAGCACACCGAAAAGGTGATGAAAGAGCAGGACGCTCCCAAGATCGCAGAGCCTACTAAGCCTTTGGGCGTGGTGGCTGTGTGCGCCGGCGACGGTCTGGCCGATGTGTTCGAAGATCTGGGCGTGGACGGCATCATCTCCGGCGGTCAGACCATGAACCCCAGCACCCAGGACATTCTGGAAGTGGTCAACAAGGTCCCTGCCGAAACCGTATTCGTGCTGCCCAACAACAAAAACATCATTATGGCCGCCCAGCAGGTGGATGCGCTGACTCCCAAGAATGTCATCGTGATCCCCAGCAAAACCGTTCCCCAGGGCGTAACGGCTATGCTCAGCTTCAACCCCGACGGCACTCCGGAAGAAAACACTGAGGCTCTGACCGAGGCGCTGGACACTGTAGACACCATGCAGATCACCTACGCCGCCCGGGATTCCGACTTTGACGGCCACCAGATCCACGAAGGTGACTATCTGGCTATGTACGAAGGCGCGTTGTTTGGCACCAGCCGGGATATGAAGCCCCTCATTAAGGCCCTGGCCCAGAAGACCGCCAAGAAGGGCAAGGAGTATGTCACCATCTACTACGGCTCAGACATTACCGAAAAGCAGGCCAAAAAGGCTGCCGATCTGTTTGCTGACAACTGCCCCAATGCAGATGTGAATCTGCTCTGCGGCGGCCAGCCCGTATATTATTATCTGATCTCCGCAGAATAATTTACAAAGGCTCACTACACAAGTAGTGAGCCTTTGCTTTCCTATTTTATGGTCCATGAAGGAGTGTTCTATGAAAAAGTTTTCTTTTTCGGACAGCATAGACAAACTCGCCCGGCTGGTATTGCATCTTGCCCGGCAAAAAGTCACGCCCCATGCGGCCGCTACCGGCTATTTCATCGTCCTGTCGGTGTTTCCCCTGCTGGTTCTGGTGTTGGCTGTGCTGCGGTACACCGGATTGCAGGTGGAGACCCTGACAGACCTTTTGGAAGGCTTCCTGCCGGCGGCGCTGATGTCGGCGGCCCGCCGGCTGATCTTAAGTACCTACCAAAACACCTCCGGCACGGTGGTATCTTTGTCGGCGCTGACCGGCCTGTGGTCGGCAAGCCGGGGGATCTACGGTCTGCTGACGGGCCTCAATGCCATTTATGGGGTAAAGGAAAACCGGGGCTATTTCTACACCCGCGCTGTCAGCGTCGTGTACACCTTTTTGTTTCTTCTGATGCTGGTGGCAACCCTGGTGCTGAATGTGTTCGGCACCACCCTTTTGCAAATGCTGCCCCTTCAAAATGTGGCGCTGCTGCAATTTCTGTGGGAGCTGACGGACTGGCGGTTTCTTTTAATGCTCCTGCTGCAAACCGCCCTGTTTTCCACCATATTTATGGCCCTGCCCAACTGCCGCAACACCTTCCGCCAATCTCTGCCCGGGGCAGTGCTGGCCTCCCTTGGCTGGCTGATCTTTTCCGATCTGTACTCGGTGTATGTGCAGCATTTTTCCGGCTACGCCAACATCTACGGCTCGGTTTACGGCATCGCATTTTCGATGCTGTGGCTGTACTTCTGCCTGTCCATCGTGTTCTACGGCGGCGCGCTGAACCATTATCTGAAAGAAAAAAAGCAGACGCCTTGATACACCCATATAATAAAACAACGGTCATTCCGAGGGTGCGCCAGCACCCGTGGGAATCCCCATCGCAAGAAGGAGATTGCCACACCAGTGTGCGCACTGGTTCGCAATGACCGTTATATTATTTTTATTTCTTTTCCGGCAGCTTGCTGCGACGGCGGCGGCGCTGGGCGCCGGAGGGTCTGCGGACCTCGGGGTCTGCCTTCTCCGCCCGGCGGGCGTAGGCCTCGGCGGCCTCGGAGGTGGCTTCATAGGTCAGCCGGCTGACCCGGATCGTGCCGTCCGGCTGGTCCGACAGCCGCACCCGGATCAAAAACTTCCCGCAGGAGGAGCAGCTGGCCAGATCCATATACCGGTGGCCCGGCTGGGCAAACCAGCGGGTGCCGGTCATCTGCTTGCCGCAGGTAGGGCACTTGTTTTCCGGCCCGGACATTGCCCCAAGGGCCTCTTTTTTATCGGCATAGCCGTAGAAAACTTTCCGGGCGATACAGCCGGGAAGCTCTGCGCCGTGGAAGCCGTTATCGTGGTCTTTCAAGGCTTTTCCGTACTCGGCAGTGCCCTTTTTCAGGTCCAGCCGGGCGCAGATCAGCGCCGTGTGATAGGCATCGCCCAAGGCATCGTGGGCCGGGCGGGTGGCCTCAATTTCAAACAGCTCCATAGCGGTCTTCAGAGCCTTTTGGGCGGTAGACCCGTCGGTCTGGGCATTGAAGATCATCTGGGCATTATACCACCGGGTGACCCAGCTTTCGTCCAACCCGTACAGCCGGAGATTCTCCCGCAAAATAGTGATATCGTCAAAGCCCCAGGTCAGGAAGGTCACATCCTCGCCGCACCAGGCCCGGAACCGGGCCATCGCCTCGGCCATCGGCACGCCGTTATCCCGCAGGTCGGCCTCCTTGATGCCTGTCAGCTTGCTGACCCGGCGGTTTAAGCGCCGGTAATATTTGGGCTTTATGAGTACTTGAAATTCATCGGTCACCTGCTGGTCTTCCGTGACCCGCACCGCGCCGATCTGAATGATCTCACCCCGGATCTGCACCGGCAGCACCTTCTGAGACGAGGGCGAGCCGGGCCAGGGCTGATTCCATTCCATATCCAAAACGATGTATTGCATACTTTCGCGTCCTTACATTGTATTGCCCCTATCATACCATAGCCATCGGGGTCTGTAAACAGAAAATTGCGTTAAAAATCCGGGATAAAGGCCGTATCGCCGGAAGCTTCCTCCTGGGTAAAGCCCTGCAGGCCGTTGAGGTACATCCAGCTGAGCACCGCGTCATATTCTTCGTCCGTGATCTTGCGGTCATATGGCGCGGGCAAGCCGGGCATGGGGGTATACTGGCGCATCAGACTCACCAGCACCTGCCCGGGGGCAAAGGTTTCGCCGATCCAGTCCAGCACCTTGAGTGAATTTTCTACCTGTCCCGGCAAAATCAGGTGGCGGATCACCACACCTTTTGTGAGCTTTTCCCCCTGCCATTGTACCGGACCGGTCTGATGCGCCATTTCTTCGATGGCTTTGGACGCTACCGAAAAATAATCCTCCGCGCCGGAGAGTTCTTTGGCCAGTGCATCATCGGCATACTTCATATCCGGCAAATAGATATCCACCAAACCCTTCAGCAGCTCCACTGTCTCTACCCGTTCGTAGCCGCCGCAGTTATATACCACGGAAACGGGCAGCTTGGGCGAAAGGGCAGGGATCACGGTGGGCAGAAAATGGGTGGGGGTCACCAAGTCGATATTCTCCGCCCCCCGGGCGATGAGATCCTCCATGATCTGCCGCAAGCCGGCAGAATCCACCGCTTTGCCCGCAGGTTTTGTTGAGATCGCCCGGTTCTGGCAGTACCGGCAGCCCAGGGTGCAGCCGCCGAAAAAAATCGCGCCGCTGCCACCACTGCCGGCCAATGCCGGTTCTTCCCATTCGTGGAGCATGGCCTTGGCAACCAACGCCGTTGCCGGGCAGCCGCAAAAACCGGTTTCCCCGGCTACCCTGTTTACCCGGCACTGCCGGGGACACAAATTACAAGCTGTGTAATCCATAGAAACACCTGAAATTGAGAAAGAATTTGCTATATTTTATCACATTTGTCCACAAATTGCTACCTTCACAAAAATTTCATTTGCCATTGGGAATATTTTCGCGTATAACTATATACGAGGTGTATTTATGATGCAAATTAACTCGTCTTCCCTGCACCGGCAGGCCAAGGACCTGCTGGCAGAATATGGCGCTTCTCCTAAAAAATTGGTGCTGCTGCACACAGCGGTTTCCCTGGGCGCCACGCTGTTGGTAACCACCATCGGTTTTTTGATGAGCCTACAGATCGCCCAAGCCGAAGGTTTAAGCGGTATGGCTACCCGTTCTATATTATCTACAATACAATCTGTACTGGAATTGGCAGTAATCATACTGCTGCCCTTCTGGGAGATCGGTATTCTCCGGGCGGCCCTTGGCTGGCGGAATGGTGAAAACGCCCGCATATCCCGTTTAACGGCAGGTTTTCAACGGTTTGGCAGCGTTTTTGGCCTGCGATTCTGGTCCGGCGCGCTGTACATAGCCATAGGCTTTGCCCTTTTCTATTTCAGCCTCTTTGCTTTTCTGATGACCCCCTGGGCCAAACCCTTGATGGCCCAATTCGAGCCTTTGCTGGAAACCGCCACACCGGAGCAAATGCTGACCCCGGAGCTGATGGATCAAATGATGGGCCATATGACCCCCATGTTCATACTCTTCGGTCTGCTCCTGGCCGCGGTATGCATTCCGCTGTTCTATCGGATGCGGTTTGCGGATTTCTTTGTGATGGAGGGTGATGGCGGTGTCACAGCCATCGTCAAGAGCTTCCGGCTGACCCGGGGCAACTGCCTGCAGATTTTTAAATTGGACCTGCATTTCTGGTGGTTTTACCTGCTGCAAGGGCTTTCCGTAGCCATCTGCTACGCCGACGGGCTGCTGACCGCGCTGGGCGTATCCCTGCCCTTCGGCCCCGACGGGAATTTCTTCCTGTTTTATATCCTGGGAATCCTGCTGCAGGGTCTTTTATTCTGGCAGTATCAAGGCGAAAAACTCACCTCCTACTGCCTTGCCTTTGACGCATTTCACACCCCCATACCGGCGGAATCACCCTCAGAAATGTAAAGAAAGTCGATTTTTGTACTCTGTGTCAAAACTTTTTCTAAAAAAGTACCGCATTTTTACAATTTCGCTACTTTACAAGGGGTTTTGCATATAGTATAATGACACTGTATGGGGTCTTTGGGCCCGATAATATATATTTTTCTGCGAAACGCAGTAAGAAATTGGAGGAAATCACCATGTCTGTAAAAGTTGCTATTAACGGTTTTGGTCGTATTGGCCGTCTGGCTTTCCGTCAGATGTTCGGCGCTGAGGGCTTTGAGGTTGTCGCTATCAACGACCTGACCTCCCCCGCTATGCTGGCTCACCTGCTGAAGTACGACTCCACTCAGGGCGCATACGCTGCTCCCTTCGGCACTCACACTGTAGAGGCCGGCGAGGACAACATCGTTGTCGATGGCAAGAAGATCACTATCTACGCTAAGGCTAACGCCGCTGAGCTGCCCTGGGGCGAGCTG